>NZ_BDBY01000013.1 GCF_001613225.1 Nocardia pseudovaccinii NBRC 100343 | reverse complement strand
AACCCTTGATCCGCCGCATCAGCAGCGGCACGGTGACCAGCAGATACGCCAGATAGAGCGTCACGATGCAGACACTGGCCAGGGTGGCGAAGATCGCCGCATTGCCGAGATTGAGCACCAGCAGCCCGATACCGAGCACGCCGATGATCACCGCGGGCAGTACCGGCGTACCGAAGCGCGGATGCACCACGGCCAGGCGACGGGCGAAGGGAAGCTTGCCGTCTCGTGCCATCGAGAACATCAACCGCGAGCCAGCGGTCTGAATTGCCAAGGTGCACACCGTGATCGCCACCGCGACGCATCCGAGCAGCACCTTGCCCGCCGGGCTGTCCAGCTTCGAGGTGAGCACATAGGCCAGGCCCTCGGTGCCCAACGAACCGTCATCCAGACTCGGCGCTGCCATCAATGCACCGAGCAGCAGCAGTCCACCGCCGAGCGCGGAGACCGAGAGCGCGGTCAGAATCGTGCGCGGCGCGACTCGCCGCGGATTCTTGGTCTCCTCGGAAAGCTCTCCGGCGGAATCGAATCCGACCATCACATAGGCGGCCATCAGGCCGGAGACGAGGAACGCCACCCAATACGGCCCGGGTGCGGCCTGATCGGTTTGCAGCACCACACCCGGCCCGCGCTCGGTGTGGGTGAAGAACAGTGCGATGATCGCCAGCACGCCGATGATCTCCACCGTGACGCCGATCGAATTGATCCGCGCCATCAGATCGATGCCGATCACATTGATCACCGTGGTGAGCACCAGCAGGATGCTGCCGAGCAGTACCGCATTGGTGGCGCCGGAGGTCGAGGTGAGCGCGGTATCGTCGCCGACGATCTGGAATCCGCTCCAGATCGATGGCAGCACCACCTGTAGTGCGATCGCGGCGGCGGCGGCCGTGACGATCTGCGCGATGACCATCATCCACCCGGCGAACCAGCCGACGACCTCGCCGCCGAGCCGACGCGACCACTGGTAGATACAGCCCGAAATCGGGTAGCGCGCAGCCAGTTCGGCGAAGTTCAGCGCGACCAGGAACTGTCCGGCGAACACGATCGGCCAGGTCCAGAAGAATGCGGCACCGCCGAACGAATAGCCGAAGCCGAAGAACTGGAAGATCGTGGTGAGGATCGAGACGAAGGAGAATCCGGCCGCGAATGAGGCATAGCGGCCGAGTTTGCGGTGGAGTACCGGCTGATAGCCGAAGCCGGCCAGGTCGGCATTGTCCTGGTTGGCGGGCGGTGGGAGGACGGGGGCGGGGGAATCGACTTTGGTGGCCATGGGGGTTCCTTCGCGAGCGGCCAATACCTATCGCATGACAGTTTTGCGTTCGCGATCGCGCTTTCGGTGTCCCTCGTGTATCGCTTCCGGGAACGCCGGTAACTTCTGCGTTGCCTGGATTTCTATCGAGTGACAGAAACCTCACATCTGGGCAATCGCCTTGGAAACATCAGACCGGTCTGATCGCTATGGCGGCGGTCGGCCGGATCGGGCGCGGTGTCAGAATGGCGTCGTGGCAAATCTCGGTCCCGGCCGTCCCCGTCTCGACCAGCGCCCCCGGCGCGGTCGGACGCCACGCGACGAGATCCTCGACGCCGCCGGAGAACTGTTCACCACCAATGGCTACGCCAATACCTCGACGCGGACGGTCGCGGATGCGGTCGGTATCCGGCAGGCCTCGCTCTACCACCACTTCGGCGCCAAGGACGACATCCTCGACGCACTGCTCGCCGAAACCATCGCAGGGCCCTTGGATCTCGCCGAACGCATACGTGAGGTGCCGGAGCCTGCGCACACCCGGTTGTACGCGCTGGCCTGGTTCGACGTGCGCCAACTGTGCGCGTCGCACTGGAATCTCGGTGCGCTCTACCTACTTCCGGAATTGCGCACCGAACGCTTCGCCGCCTTTCGGCTGCGTCGCGACGAATTGCGCAGGCACTACGAAACTTTGGCGGCGGCGGTCGCTGTCGAGGCAGGTGTGCCTGGGGCCGAGGCACTGCCGTTCCGGCTCGTGGAGACGGTGATCAACATCCGCTCGGACGAGGGCAGCGCACCCGCCCACGCCGAACGCACCATTCCCGACGCGATCATGCGCATGCTCGGCTGGTGCGGCGATCTGGACGGCCTCCGCGCCGATGCCACCGAACTCCTCCAGCGTTTGGCGTGAACCGCCTGCACGTCAGGACTTTCCGTCGACCGCAACCCACGCCATGCCCCAGCCGTAGGCCAGATCGACGCCCTGATTGAGGAAGATCGATGGATCGGTCGGGCGCGGCAGGAATACCCCCTCGCGCCGCACCACCAGCTCACCATTGATGTTCTCGATGAGCGCCAGCACCATGCGCCGTGAATCATTCGTACAACCGTCGACGCTCATTTCGATCGGTGGAGCCCCCACCGGATACAACGTCGCGGTGGCCCGCACACCGCGGAAATCCGGCGCACCCTCATACAGCGAGGCGAACACCAGGATCCTGCGGAAGTCGGCGGTGTGATCGAGATTGATATCGAGGTTCTCACCGCTCGCGCTGCCCCCGGTGCGGTCATCCTTATCGAGCAGGATGTAGGGCGAATTCTGCAGCGACCCGAAATTACCGATCGCATGAATGGTCCCCTTGGACCCGTCCTGCAGCTCCCACAGGCAGCAAAGATCAAGGTCGAGCGCATCCCCGGTCTTCCGCTTACCGAAGATGCCCTTACCCGAAGGCGAGGACCAGTTCAGATTCACCCGCATAATGCCGCGTGTGGCACCGGTCTTGGTGAGCGAGACGGCGGGGGCATCCTTGGTCAGCGAGATCTTGCTCATGTTGACCGGCGGTGCTTGCTGGGCTGAGGGCGGAGCCGCTGGCGGGGTGAAGTGTTGTGGCGGCATCTGCTGCTGCGGCTGTGCGAATTGCTGTGGCGGCGTGGGTTGTTGTGGCTGCGCGGGCTGCTGCTGCGTGAACTGATGCGACGGCGCAGGCTGTTGAGGTGGCGCGAATTGTTGCAGTGGTGCAGGCTGCTGCGGCTGGGCGAATTGTTGTGGTGGCGTGAATTGCCGTGGGGGCACGGGCTGCTGGGGCGGTGCAAATTGTTGTGCTGGTGCGGGCTGCTGCGGCTGTAGCGGCATCGGCTGTTGCGGTACCGGATCTTCGTCGACGGAGATTCCGTAATCGGTTGCCAGTCCGGCCAATCCGGAGGCGTATCCCTGGCCGACTGCGCGGAACTTCCAATTGCCCTGTCGCCGATACAGTTCTCCGAGGACGAAGGCGGTTTCGGTGGTTGCGCCCACGCTGTCGAAGCGTGCGAGTTCGGCACCGGTCGCCGAATCCACCAGTCGCACACATAAACCCTGGAACTGCCCGAAGGTTCCGCCGTCGGCGGATGCCGCGATCACGACGGTCTCGATCTCGGCTTCGACCTGAGACAGGTCGACCGACAGCACATCCAGCACCGTCGGTCCTTGCTGCTTACCCACGTAACGCACCGCGCCGGATGGATGGCCCGGCTGGTTGTAGAAGACGAAGTCGTTGTCCGAGCGCACCTTGCCACCGGCGAGCAGCAGCGCCGACGCATCGGCATCGGGCACACCAGGACTGGCCTGCCAGCCGAGTTCGACCTGAACAGTGGACGTCGGCACCGCGACATTGGCGCCCTTGATCATCGACATAGATACCCCCGCAATCGTTTTGGACGACCTAGCCTTTACCGCGTGTGGCTTTGAACTCGAAGCCCCAGTTATACATGCGCGCGATTTCGCGCACACCGCCGCCCGGATGTCCCGATGGCGGCCGGATGAAGGTACCGTCTCGACGAACGATCAACTCGCCGTTGACATTCTCGATATGCGCCAGGATCACATCGCGTGAGTTGTCCTGGCAGCCGCTGATGATCATTTCGATCGGCGGCGAGTTCAGCGGATACAGCGTGGCGGTGGACTGCACGCCCTGGAAGTTGTTCGCACCCTCGTAGATCGAGGCGAAGACCAGAATCCGGCGGAACTGCGCGGTGTGGTCGAGATTGATATCGAGATTCTCACCGGTCGTGCTGCTGCCGGTCCGGTCGTCCTGGTCGAGCCGGATGAACGGCGGGCGATCCAGCGCGCCGAACGAACGGTCCAGGGCGCGAACGGATCCGATCCGGCCGTCGGCCAGTTCGAAGAAACAGCAGAGATCGAGGTCGAGGGTGTTGGCGCGCTTGCGGCCGAACAGACCACCGCCGCCGGTCTGCGCGGTCACCCAATTCAGGTTGACCCGCATGGTGCCCGAGGTCGCACCGTGCTTGGTCAGCGAAACCGTCGGCGCGTCCTTCGTCAGCGAAACCTTGCTGAGATCGACCGGCGCGCCGGAAGCCGCAGCAGGCGGGGCGAATTGGTTGGACGCGCTCGGTGGTGGAATTGGCTGCGATGGTTGGTTCGGCGGCGCATAAGTCTGCGGTTGCTGGTCAGGCGGCGCATAGGGCTGCGGCGTTTGGTTCGGTGGAAAAGAGTTCTGCGCGTAGGGCTGCGAAGTCGGGCTCGCCGGATACGGCCGCCCCGGATTCGGCGGAAACCCGGGCGGTGCCGCGGGCGGATACTGCGGAGGTGTCGCGTGCTGCTGCTGCGGGGGCGGCGGCGTGAACTGCTGCGCCGTGGGCGGCGCCCCGAACTGCGGGGTAGGCGGCATCCCGAACTGCTGCGACGCGGGCGGCGGCGTGTGTTGCTGTGCCGCGGGCGGCGGGTACTGGTGCTGCGTATGTGGCTGCACGGGCGGCGGCGAGTACTGCGGCTGACCAGTAGCCGGTGGCGTGTACGACTGCGTCGGAGGCGGCGGGTAAGCCGATTGCCCATGCGCCTGACCCGCAGGCGCCTGCCCAGCCCCCGGATCATCGACCGAAATCCCGAAATCGGTAGCCAGCCCGGCCAACCCGGTCGCATATCCCTGACCAACCGCCCGGAACTTCCACGCCCCTTGCCGTCGATACAACTCCCCGAGCACGAACGCCGTCTCGGTGCTCGCCCCCGTACTGTCGAAACGCGCCGCCTCCGCACCGCTCACCGCATCGAGCACCCGCACATAAAGCCCTTGGAACTGCCCGAATGTGCCGCCATCCGCGGATGCCGCGATCACAATCGTGTCGATCTGCGCTTCGACCTGCGCCAGATTCACCGACAACGTGTCGATGACCGTCGGTCCCGGCCGCTTCCCTTCGTGTCGCACCGCGCCGGACGGATGATTCGGCTGATTGTAGAAGACGAAGTCGTTATCCGACCGCACCTTCCCGGAGACGAGTAACAGCGCGGACGCATCCGCATCCGGAACCCCTGGACCTGACTGCCACCCCAGCTCGACGCGGACTGAAGACATCGGCACCGCAACGTTGGCGCCCTTCATCATCGACACATCCGCCAAGGTATACGACCTGGGCGCGCCCTGTCTCGGTCACCGCGAACCCCTGCTATCAGCGGGTGGGCGGCGCGATCTGCCAATGTTGTTGCAGCGCACCGGCGATCTCCGGCAGTACCGTGACCGGCACGCGCTTGCGCCGCAACATGGCCCGAATCTCGTTGACCTGCTCACGTTTGCGCATGTCGTAGGCCCCGGCGACCGGCCGCCGCACCGGCGGGATGGACAGCAGCACGAGTTCGCCGTGCCGCTCGTCGCCGCCGATCAGATCCAGCGCCAGCGACCAGCGGGCCCGCTCGTCGAGCGCGAATCGTCCGGCCACCACCCGCTCCCAGTCGATACTGGATTCCCGCCACGGTGTGCGCTGGTAGATCGCCCCTTCGGTGAGCACGACGACATCGCGCCCGAACAGCGCGACCAGCAGCGCGATTCCGGCGACCGCACCGGCCAGCAGACCGGTGAAGATCCGGTTGACCCCGAATCCGGTCACGATCGCACCGCAGACCAGCACGGTGGCCGCGATCCCGAACATCCCGTACAGCATCGCCCGCCCGGTCGGAACCACACCCGCGCGCACCATCGTCATCTCGACCTCCTGCATACCGCACCCCAACCTAGCCGGTCGGTTTACTGCTGGCTTCCCGATGCGGGCGGGTCCCAGATATCAGGACGCCAATGCGACGGCCGCCTCGCCGGTGTAGACGAGGAACTGCAGACTCTGCTGGAAGTAGAGCTGCACCGATTGCGCGTCATGGGTCTGGTAGCCGATGGACAGGTCCTGGCCGAGTTGCAGATCGAAATCGCCGCCGCGCGTGGTCAGTACGAACGCACCGTCGATGGCCGGGGCCCAGATGATCTCGCCCTCCGGGATGAGGCGTTCGATATGGGTGCGGATCGGGTGACCGTGATCGGAGGTCTCGCTGACCGCCGTGTACAGATCCGCGCTCAACAGCACCGAATACGGACCGTCGACGCCTGCCAACCGCAGCGCGCTCAACGCCTGGGCGACCGACTCCGGCACCAGTCGCGGATCGCTGGGCAGCGTAATCGGCGAATTGGACGAACTCGCCCGAATGCCGGTGATATTCGCGGCCTGATAGCCCTCGAAGATGGCCCGGTCCTCGGCGAAGGCGATCTTGCGCGCGGCCTCTTTCACCGCATCCAGATCGGTGTCCTGCGCGCCACGCTCGACATCGTCGAGTTCTTCGCGCGACAACGTGAACGGCACGCGCAATTCGACCAGCGGCGCGACCACCCGCTGCCGGGCCTGTACCCCCTCATCCGGTGCTGTGATGACGGTGGTGCGGCCGAGGCCGACCGCGGAGTAGTCGGTGCCGTGCGGCCCGGACAGGTCGACCACCCGGCGACCGGCGATATGACGCTTGAAGGTGCGCGTCGCCTCTTGCTCGATGGCTGTCCATGCCTCGGCGGTGATCGGCGCGAGTTCGCGATGGAGGTTGTTCATGATTGCATGCTCCTTTTCAACGTGCCGATACCCAGAGAACCGTTACTGCCAACACGATTCGGCGATAAAGATTCCGCGAGCGCTGTCGCGGCGACCTCGGGTGCGTCGGGGAGGTCGTCGAAGAAGTCGAGGGGCGGTGCGAAGAACAGCGTGCCGGTCACCGCGATGGAGAAGTCCAGGATCCGGTCATAGGCCGCCTCCTCGGTTCCGATGAACATCCGGGTGAGCATGGTTTCGGTGATGCTCGGCGTGGCCGCGTAGGCGACGTAATAGGTGCCGAATTCGCCGTCCTTGACGCTGCCGAAGGGCATATTGGCGCGCAGGATCTTTCGCTCGGTGCCGTCGTCGTCGGTGACGGTGTTCACCGCGACATGCGAATTCGCGGGCTTATCCGCATCGGAGAGTTCGAAATCGTCGAGTTTGGTGCGTCCGATCACCCGCTCCTGCTCCTCGATCGACAGCGCCCGCCACTCGGCCATGGGGTGCAGGTACTTCTGCACGATGACATAACTGCCGCCCGTGAAGTCCGGATCCTCATCGCCGACGAAGGCCGCGCTGAAGGCCGCGGAGCCCTCCGGGTTCTCCGTGCCGTCCACGAAGCCGAGCAGATCGCGCTGCTCGAAATACCGGAACCCGACAGTCTGATCGACGATGGTGACCGCGCCGTCGAGCCGGTCGCCGATCGTCATCGCCAATTCGAAGCAGGCGTCCTGGAATTCGGATTTGATGTGGAAGAGCAGATCGCCCGGCGTGGTCGGCGCGCTGTGGTGCTCGCCCGCGAATTCGGGCAGCACATGCAGTTCGGCCGGTCGTGGGCCCGTGAAGAGGCGATCCCACGCGTCGGACCCGATCGATGCGACGCAGGTGAGCCCGGCGCCGGGCAGCCGGAAACCGACCGAACGACGTAATCCGGGGAGATCGGCGAGCAGGTCGCGCACCGCCGCTTCGCCACCCTCGTCGATTGTGGCGACAAGGAAGATGGCGGCCGGTGTGAGCGGTTCGAGGATCGGCTGCGGCTCACCCATGCGCTCCACCCTAGAGGGCGGCTCCGACAAACCGGCCACGCAGTGCGGCCCCGTCGGCTCCTACTTGGCGACTGTCAGCAGGAACGCGACATCGTCCACGGCCTTGACGCTGTGCCGTGCCTTCGGCACGACCAGCAGGTCTCCGGCCGACCCCTTCCACTCGTTGGTGCCGCTGATCAAGGTCAGTGTGCCGCTGAGCACCAGCAGCGTGGATTCGCCCGCGTTGTCGTGTTCGGCCAGGCTCTGGCCTGCCGACAGGCCGACCACGGTCTGCCGCAGCGCATTGGCATGACCGCCGTAGATGGTTTGCGAACTGCGCCCGCTCGTGGCGGTGCTGGCCAACTTGAGCTGTTGGCGCGCGACCGCAGTCAGCGATTTCTTGTCCATGGACCACCTTCCGCAGATGCAATCAGCCGGATCAGGGCTGGTGACACGGGCTGATATCCAGGAGTATGCCCGAATGGCGGGTGACGTGTGTCCGGTTTGGTCGCCGTGGCGGTATGCGGCGTGTTCGCCGCCGATCGGTGCTCGAAAGTCGAACTACTTGCGGGTGTAGCGACGAATCCGGAAGCGCAGGCCGGTCTTCGATTCGTGCCACGGGTCCGTGTCGTCGGCGTGCCATTCGGGGCCGATGGCGGGTGCGTAGGCGTCGCCATCGACGGCGGTGTCCACCTCGGTGACGAGCAGGTCGGTCGCGAAATCCATGGCGGCTCGGTAGATTTCGCCGCCGCCGATGATCCAGACGTCCTCCGGCGCGGTCACGGCCATAGCTTCGGACAGCGATGCGGCGCGTTCAGCACCCGCGCCCGACCAGTCCGGCTGCCGGGTCACCACGATATTGCGGCGACCGTCGAGCGGGCGGAATCGAGGCGGCAGGGAATCCCAGGTGCGCCGACCCATGACGACCGGATGCCCCATGGTGACGGCCTTGAAATTCGCCATATCCTCGGGCACGCGCCAGGGGATGGTGTTCTCGAAGCCGATCACCCCGTCCGGAGTCTGCGCCCAGATCAAACCGATGGTGCGGTCGCGCCCTCTCGCCCGACCACAACCCCCCATCGAATCGCTGTGCGATGCCGCATTCATACCGCAACCGGCGCCTTGATCGCCGGATGGTGTTGGTAACCGACCACTTCCACGTCCTCGTAGACGTAATCGAACAGCGTCGGCGCGGGCCGCAGGTTCAAGGTGGGGAACGGGTAGGGCTGTCTGGTCAGCTGCTCGGTGACCTGCTCGACGTGGTTGTCGTAGATATGGCAATCGCCGCCGGTCCAGATGAATTCACCGGGTTCCAGCTCGGTCTGTTGCGCGACCATGTGCGTGAGCAGGGCATAACTGGCGATATTGAACGGCACGCCGAGGAAAAGGTCCGCGCTGCGCTGATAGAGCTGGCAGGACAGCTTGCCGTCGGCCACATAGAACTGGAAGAACGCGTGGCACGGCGCCAATGCCATCTTGTCGAGGTCGGCCACATTCCAGGCCGAGACGATGATGCGCCGGGAATCCGGATTGGTGCGCAGGGTGTGCAGCACTTCGGCGATCTGGTCGATATGGGTGCCGTTGGGGGTGGGCCATGATCGCCACTGCACACCGTAGACCGGGCCGAGTTCGCCGTGGCGATCCGCCCACTCGTCCCAGATGGTGACGCCGTGTTCGTGCAGCCAGGCCACATTCGAATCGCCGCGCAGGAACCACAGCAATTCGTAGACGATCGACTTCAGATGCACCTTTTTGGTGGTGATCAGCGGAAAGCCCGCGGCGAGGTCGTAGCGCAGCTGATGGCCGAAGACGCTGCGGGTGCCGGTGCCGGTGCGATCCGCCTTCGCGGTGCCGGACTCCAGGACCGAGCGCAGCAGGTCCTCGTACTGGGTATCAGCATTGTTGGCCACGCCTGGCGAGCTTACCCATGTCGTGCCTGGCAAGCTCGAGCCATGCGCAAGCTCTACGTGATCGGCATCGGTGCCGGGGATCCGGACCAGGTGACGGTCCAGGCGATCAAGGCAATGCGGCAGGTCGAGGTGTTCTTCGTGATCGGCAAGGGGGCCGAGAAACAGGAACTGGTCGACGTGCGCACCTCGATCCTGACCGAACACCTCGATCACCCGTACCGCATCGTGGAGATCGCCGATCCGCCGCGTGATCGCGATCCCGCCGACTATCAGGGCGTTGTCGAGGATTGGCACGATCGCCGTTCGGCGCTGCTGGAGCATGAGTTCGCGCAGGTCGACGGTGTCGGCGGCATCCTCGTCTGGGGCGATCCCTCGCTCTACGACAGCACGCTGCGCATGATCGAGCGGGTGCTGGATCGCGGTGCCCAGAGCTTCGATTACGAGGTCGTTCCCGGCATCACCAGCGTGCAGGCCTTGGCCGCTCGGCATCGGATGGTGCTGCATCGCATCGGCGAGCCGGTGCACGTCACCACTGGACGTCGGTTGCGCGAGGACGGACTCAGCGGCTCGACCGTGGTGATGCTGGACGGTGACTGTTCGTTCACGGAGGTGCCCGGCGACGACGTGCACATCTGGTGGGGCGCGTATCTGGGGATGCCCGACGAGACGCTGATCGAAGGACCGCTGCGTGCGGTCGAGCAGGAGATCGTCGAGCGGCGCACTCGGTTACGTGCCGAAAAGGGTTGGATCATGGACGTCTACCTCCTGCGTCCGGGCTCCTGATGCGAGACGGCCTTCACGGTGGCGAGGACGGGTGTGGTCTCCAACGTATGAATGGCCTCGAATGCGCCGAGGCGCTGGGTGAGGTAGTGGTGTAAAGCCTCGGGGTCCGAGCACATGGCTTGCGCGACAAGGTTTGTCGGACCGGTGGTGGCGGCGACGAAGGCCAATTCTTCGTGCTCGGCCAGTGCGGTTGCGACGCGATCGAGCTGCGACGGTGCCACCGACATCCACAGCAGCGCTTGGGTGGTGGCGCCGAAGCGAGCATCGTCGAGTTCGACATTGAAGAAGATCGCCTGTGCCGCTTGTAGTTCCGTGAGCCGACGGGTGACGGTGGCTTGGGACCAGCCCGTCGCCGTGGCGAGGTTGGCCAAGGTCGCTCGGCCGTCTTGTTGCAGGGCGTTCAGAAGCGCGGCATCGGAGTCCGCGAGGCCGCGCCGGGGTGTGGGCCCGGATCGGTTCGGCGCCAATTGTTTTCGTTGCTGTTCGGTCAGTGCGGTGACATGGCCGCGCCATGCGGTCGGTCCGCCGAGGTAGGTGTGCAGAACGTAGTGCGCGGAGACGGCGGTAATGCCTGCGGCTCGGGGGAGGTCCCGCAGCAGTATCGAGCGGGCGCCCTCACCGCGCGGAATATTGACTACCAGAAGGATTTCCGTGCCACCGGAGATGAGTTTGACCCATGACGTGTCGGGGCGGCGCGCCAGCGAATTCGCGAGGTTCTGGCCGGTGGCCGTCGTGGTGGTGAGGCGCACCAACCACTGGGTGTGTGCGGCGTGGCTCGGATCCGCGAGGCCGACCACGCGCAGTCCGGCCGTGACGCGCAGGCGTTGGTAGCGGCGGGTGACGGTCTGGGTAGAGACGCCCAAGACCGCCGCGATCTTGCTGAACGGTGCGCGGCCGTCGATGTGCAGGGCGTGGATCAGGCCGCGGTCTACGTCGTCGAGCATGGAAATATCTTTCATATTTGCGCTTGATATGGAAAGTATCTGTTGATCTTCGTTGGTTGATGGTGAATTTCGGCGCGTCTGCCGAAGGTGGACTTCGCCTCGGGCCGCTCGGCCCGGCAGACGAAGGAGAAGTCGATGATTCTGGTGACTGGAGCGACCGGAACCGTAGGCCGTGAGTTGGTCGGCCAGTTGCTTGCGCAGGATGTTCCGATGCGGGCGGTGACCCGGCGGCCCGAACTCGCCGGACTGCCCGACGGCATCGAGGTGGTACGCGCGGACCTGGGCGATCCCGACAGCCTCACCGAGGCGTTGCGTGGTGTCGATCGGGTGTTCCTGTTGTCCAGCGGCCCCGAAATCCCCACGCACGATGCGAATCTCGCGCAAGCCGCAGCCCGTGCGGGCGTTCGGCACATCGTCAAGTTGTCATCCGGCCGTACCGGTGACGACACCGCGACCGATCCGATTCCCACCTGGCACCGCGCCGGAGAACAGGCGGTCCGCGACAGTGGAGTCCCGTGGACCATGGTGCGCCCCTTGGGATTCATGGCCAACGCGCTGCACTGGGCCGGTTCGATTCGCGATCACGGCGCGGTCTACGCCCCGTTCGGCCAGGGCCGCATCGCGGTCGTCGACCCGCACGACATCGCCGCCGTCGCCGCTGCGGCACTCACCACCGACGGCCACGAGGGCGAGATCTACACCCTGAGCGGCCCGCAGCCGCTGTCCCCCGGCGAGCAGACCGAAATCCTCGCCGACGTACTGGGCCGCCCGTTGCGCTACGTCGAAGTGGAACCCGCCACCGCCCGCCAGTCGATCATCGACCACGGCGTCCCCGACGAAATGGCCGACGCGATCATGGCCCTACGCGCCACCGCCCTAGAAGCCTTCACCTCCGCCATACACCCCACCGTCGAGCAAATCACCAGAACCCCACCCCAAACCTTCCACACCTGGGCCGACAACCACCGCCCCCACTTCACCCCCGCCACCTAACGCCCGCCCGGCGATCAAGATCAGGTGGAATCCATGGCGGCATCGCCCGAGAAGCCCCCGCCACCATATCCACCTGATCTTGATCTGTCCGTGTCGGTGGGGCCGGGTAGCGTGAGGGGCGTGCCTGAGCTACCGGAAGTGGAGGCGTTGGCGCAGTTCCTGCGGGAGCACGCGGTCGGCGCTGTGGTGGGGCGTGTCGATGTGGCGGCCTTGAGTGCGGTCAAGACGTTCGATCCGCCGGTTACGGCGCTGTCCGGGCGCGATGTGTCCGGGGCGGGCCGGTGGGGGAAGTTTCTCGGGATGGAGTGCGACGGGCTCTGGTTGATCACCCATCTGTCGCGCGGCGGATGGTTGCGATGGATCGATGAGCCGAGCCAGACGCCACCCAAACCGGGCGGCAAGAGCCCGCTCGCGCTACGGGTGCACTTCTTCACCCAGGAGGGCATGACGCCCGCATTCGACCTGACCGAGGCGGGCACCAAGAAACGCCTCGCGGTGTACATCGTCGACGATCCGAAACTCGTGCCCGGCATCTCGCGCCTCGGCCCGGACGCACTCGAGGTGACCGAGGAGCAATTCGGCGAGATCCTGCACGGCGCATCGCAACGCATCAAGACCGCGATCGTCGACCAGACCCTGCTCGCCGGAATCGGTAATGCCTACTCCGACGAGATTCTGCACACCGCCGAGATCTCACCTTTCGCCAACACCAAAACCATGTCGGCGGAGACCATTTCGGTGCTCTACGAGGCCATGCGTTCGGTGCTCGCCGACGCCGTGCAGCGCTCGGTCGGCCAGGACGCCGCCCGCCTCAAGGGCGAAAAGCGTTCCGGCATGCGGGTACACGCCCGCACCGGCCTGCCCTGCCCGGTGTGCGGCGACACCGTCCGTGAGGTCTCCTACGCCGAGCGTTCCTTCCAGTACTGCCCGACCTGCCAGACCGGCGGCAAGGTACTCGCGGACCGTCGCATGTCGCGCCTGCTGAAGTAGGTCAGATCAACGTGGGCACCCGGATGCCTTGCCAGGCAATACGTTTGGCCTTGTCCGGATCATTCTCCAACCGGGTGATCTCATCGATGATCAGCGTTGTCCGCCGGTCTTCGGTATAGGCGGGCCAGGAGGGGAGTGGCCGCCCGGTCCGCGCGAATGCGAGCCAATTGTCCTGGAACTGCCGAGTGACCGACAGCATCCCCCGCCGCCCGCCCGCTGCCGTGAAGGCGCGGCCGATCGGCGAATTGGCGGCACCGAAGACCGGGATCAGCTCCGTGGCATGGGTCGCGCCGATCCTCGCGAGGCGCAGTGTGCGCGGAGCGAAATCGTAACGGTAGGAATAGGTCGGTGCGTAGCGACTGTGACCCGCCGCCACGGTCACCGAAGGTCGCCAGAACACATAGTCTCCACCGGCACGAACGGCGGCCTTCGCATCCGGATAGCCGGGATAGACTGCGATAACGCGGGATTCGAGTTCCGCGCCACCGGCACGGGTGAGCAAGGAATGCAGGCGATCCGGGGTGGTCGGCAGTTCATCGCCGAACCGCGCGAACAATGTGCCCTCATCGCGATTGGTACCGATGATGAGCGGAACCTGATGTGCGGCACCGCCGGTAATCGCATCGATCGGGGACTGCGGCAGATATTCGCCGTCCACGACCGGCGCGATCGGAAACAGCCCGGGCCGCTCCCGCAGTACCTTGTCGCTGGTCTTGTCGACCGCGCGCCGAATATCGTTGGCACCGGCGGTGATCAGTGCTTCGGCTGCGGTATCGGGTGTGGCTCCGAGCGCGTCTATACATCGTCGGGCGAACGCGCGCCCATCCTCTGCGCTCATACCCCAATCGGCGGGCGGACTTTGTGCGATGCCGCGATGGAACAGTCCCTTGGCGGCCGGTGTGGCCAGCAGGGAGAGCACCGCATGGGCACCCGCGGATTCGCCGAAAATGGTGACATTGCCGGGATCTCCGCCGAACGCTGCGATATTGCGCTGCACCCACGCCAACGCCGCGACCTGATCGCGCAGTCCGAGGTTGCTGTCGAAAGCTCGCTCGGACGTGCTGAATTCGCCGAAATCGACGTAACCGAACGCACCGAGCCGGTAGTTCAGCGACACCACGATCACATCGCCGCCGACCACCAGTCGCGCACCGGAATACAGACCGAGCGCCGAGGTGCCGATCAGATACCCGCCGCCGTGAATGAACACCATGACCGGCCGGGGTGTCGACGATGGTTCGATCGGCGCGACGACATTGAGTGTCAGAGCATCTTCACTGGTCGGCTGATACCGGCGCGGCCCGATCCTCGCACCGGACCGATGCTGCATCGCGGCGAACCCGAATGCGGTGGCCTCGCGGACACCGGTCCATGGCGTCACCGGCTGCGGTGCGCGAAATCGCAGGTCGCCGACCGGAGGGGCGGCATAGGGCAGGGAGCGCCAACGCAGGACGCGACGGCCGCGGTAACCGCGGACAACTCCGTCGGCGGTCGTGATATCGGACATCTTTCCGATGGTAACTACGAGCGGCGGGCCTCCAACAGACGCAACCAGAGCTCGCTCACCGTCGGATAGGCTGGCACTGCGTGCCATAACGTCGCGAGCGGCACCTTGCCGACCACGGCAACGGTCGCCGCGTGGATCAACTCGCCGACCTCCGGTCCGACGAAAGTGGCCCCGAGCAGCGTGTCGGTCGCGGTATCGATGACGATCTTCGCCCGCCCCGCGTAATCGTCACGGGCCAGCGCCGATCCGGCGACCGCGATATCGAGCTCTACGATTTCCACCGCATAGCCCGCTTTACGCGCCGCCGCCTCGATCTGCCCGACGGACGCGACCTCCGGTGCGGTGAATACCACCTGCGGCACCTGCCCGTGGTCGGCCGTCGCCGCGTATCGCGCATCCGTCAGCGCGCGCCCCTCGGCCCGTGCGGCGATGACATCACCGCACACCCTGGCGTGGTACTTCCCCATATGTGTAAGCGCCGCACGGTGATTCACGTCGCCGACCGCATAAAGCCAGTCGCCGTCGACGCCGCGCACCGTCAACCGGTCGTCCACCTCGACATAGCCGTCCGGCAGCCCGACCGAGCCGAGGCCGAGTTCCGCCGTCGCCGGTCCGCGCCCGGCGGCGACCAAGATCTCGTCGGCCTCGATCTCGTCATCGCCGATCTCGACGGTCACCACACCGCCGTGGATCCAGCCCTCGCCGGAGTCCTTCGCATCGGCGCGCACCACCCGTGTGGGTTGGGTGCCGAACAGAACCCGAACACCGGCATCGGACAGCGCCGCAGCAACGCGTTCCCCCGCGAACGGTTCGGCATTGCCCAGCAACGCATCGCCGCGGACAAGCATGGTGACCTCACTCGCGCCCAGCGCGGCGAGCCAGGTTGCCGCCTCACACGCGACCACACCACCGCCGATGATCACCACCCGGCGCGGAACCTCGTGCAGATTGGTCGCATCGCGGGAAATCCACGGCAGCGCATCGCGCAATCCGGGCACATCGGGAACCGCGGCCTTGGTGCCGGTGGCCAGCACCACCGCGTGCCGGGCGCGCAGCTGTCGGCCGCCGACCTCGACCAATCGCTCGCCCGCGAGCCGTCCCGTGCCGCGGATCACCTCGATGCGATTGTCGTTGGCCCAGTCGACCTGCGAGCTGTCGTCGTGCTTGTGCGTGAAGGTATCGCGCCGCTTCAAGACCGCGTCGACATCGAGCCCGCTCGCGGTGATTCCGGCCATTGCCTTGGCGCCGGACAACACGTGGGCCGGTCGCAGCAGCGCCTTACTGGGCATACATGCCCAATACGAACATTCACCGCCGACCAGTTCCCGTTCCACGATCACGGCGGTGCGCTCGCTGCCCGCGATGGCGTAGGCGGCGGCGTTCTCGCCCGCGGGCCCACCACCGATCACGATGACGTCGTATTCGGCGGCGGAATCGGAGGTCACTGGAGGTAACCCTCGACCTGACGGGCCGGGTTCTCCTGCGCCTCCTCGGGCGTGGCCCCGGCGTCGATGCGCGCCCGGCGCTGCCGCAGCAGATCCCACGCCTGATCGAGCATTACTTCGAGTGCGGCGAGCTGCTGCCGCTCGGTTACCGGATCGACCGCACCCGCCGTCGCCCTGGACCGCAAATCATGCTCGCGATCGACCAGATTTTTGATACGCGCCAGGATGTCCTGTTCGGTCATGGGGACCATGCTACGACCGCGTCGGCTGGGTCACGGTCCTTCGGGAATCGGCCCGGTGCTGATCGGCGCCGTAGCGGCTGGTTCCGCGTGCACGAAAATGGCCCGATCCGAATCGTTCGGACCGGGCCTGATGCTTTTCTCGCGGGACTACGCGCGATCGAAAAGTTCTCGCGGGGACTACGCGCGGTCGAATCCGCCGTCGGACACGCCAGCGGTGAAGGCGTCCCATTCGCCGGGGGTGAAGACGAGTGCGGGGCCAGCTGGGTTCTTGGAGTCGCGGACCCCGACCAACCCGCCGTCGAGATGCGCGACTTCGACGCAGTCGCTTCCTCCCGCGCTATAGGTGCTCTTGAACCAGAGCGCTCCGGACAGGTCATTACTCACGGTGCGTACTCCTCCGCTGCCTGCCGCAACTGGCGCTTGCTGTCTGGCACGTCCAACGCTACCCGCTGGATCACGTCGAATGCAGACCGATACCGCCGCACAGACTTGGGGCGCTCGAGATAGATGTCCCCGGTGTAACTTTCGACAACGACGACCGGAGGTTCTAGCGGATGCCCCCGATCATCGGCTGCGAAGTCCACGATCGGAAACGGCCCTGTCGATATGCCGAGCGGAAAGCCACGCGCGGAAGGGGGCACGTTAGGTCGAAG
This sequence comes from Nocardia pseudovaccinii NBRC 100343, assembly GCF_001613225.1. GTDB lineage: Bacteria > Actinomycetota > Actinomycetes > Mycobacteriales > Mycobacteriaceae > Nocardia > Nocardia pseudovaccinii. Next base: position 4,393 of record NZ_BDBY01000013.1, on the reverse strand, counting down.
GTCCGCCAGGTGGCGGAGCTGTGCGGACATTACCTTCTTGCCGCCGACAACCCGCCGAAGGACCGCTTCATCGAGCACCAGATCGACCCTCAGCGGGGCGAGGTCTCGCATGATGAGCGACTGCCTGTTCCGGCGCACACGGACGCGCCCACAGCTCGCGGTCTGCTGCGATGTGCCGACCGAGGCGATCGAGCGCTATCTCGAAGCTCTCCTGATGTAGGCAGTTCCCGAATAGTCCAGTAGCGCAGCGACGTCGGGTGTGAGGCGGCGATGAACCCGAATCTGTTGCGTACCAAGCAGATTCCTGCGGGGAAGGTCGCGGTGTGGCAGCTGGTCGATCGTGCGGCCCGCATACTGCGTGTTCAGCTCACCGGCGAGGCGTTCACCGCGTATCGCATGCCGTCGCGGACGCCGCTGCCCGGCGCGCAGCCGGGAACGATCATGTTCGACGCCGATCCCGATCTGGTCGACGCCCGGGAGTTGCTGCCCCAGCACGCCGATTTGTGGGACGCGGTCCGCGAGGAGTACTGGGCCGTTCTGCTGATATGGCGAACCTTCCGGCCTCACGATCGACAAAGACGGATGGCCCCGACGACCATGGGGAAAAGTAGCCGCGCCCAAGCTGTTCTTACGCACCGAGGAGCCGGAGCTCCGTTGAACGCAGTCGAATGGTGGTCGCCCACGCCGCATTCGACCGCCACATCACTACGCTCGCCGAGCAGCCGGAGTGGGTGGCGCAGCAATTTGGCCAACTCTGGGAGAGGGCGCTAGGGCTGGGTAAGGCATTCTCCGGCAATCGGAATCGCGGTACGCAGCTCGGTCCAGCTCAATGCTGTGTAGCCGAGGGCGATGCCGAAGGTGTGCGGTCCAACGGCCGCGGCGAGTGGATGTTGTTGTGCCACAAGGTGATGGCGGGACAGTCCGTCCAGTGCCACACCGCGCGCTCGGCCCGCTGCCATCGCACGCTGTTCGGCTTCGGCCGAAACCAATGGCACCACCACGTGTGAACCGGCATCGTCGCCGAGTACTTCGAGTCCGCGGCGGCGCAGCTCGTCCACGACCAGGGCGCGGCGTGGGGGTACCGCGCGGCGCAGTCGGCGCAGGTGTCTCGCGAGATCGCCGTGCTCGGCGAATGCGGCGAGTACTCGCTGGCCCGCGGGGCTCGGCCCGGTACCGGTTCGTTCGCGATGCGCGACAACGGCTTCGGTGATATCGGGGGCGGCAACGAGCCAGCCGACACCCAAGGTCGGCGAGAGGATCTTGCTCGTGGTGCCGAGATGGACGACAACGTCCGGCGCCATAGCGGCGAGTAGCGGCAAAGGAGCAGTGTCATAACGCAATTCGCCGTCGTAGTCGTCCTCGATTATGGGTAGACCAGCGCGCCTGGCGAATTCGACAAGTTGTACGCGCCGAGCCGCTTGCATGCGCGTGCCGAGTGGAAATTGATGTGCCGGAGTGCAATACACGGCCTTGATGCGGTCGGGCAGTCGGTCGACTCGCAGGCCGTCGGCATCGAGCGGCACCGGTAGTACCCGGACCCCGGCCGCGACGAACGCGCCCGCGGCACGTTGATAGCCCGGATCTTCCATGGCAATGGCATCGCCGGGGCGCATGAGGGCGGCCGCGAGTTCGCCTACGGCCGAACTGGTTCCGGCTGTCGCGAGCACCACGGACTTACTGCCCGCACCGAGGCCACGGTGGCGCAGCAGGTGTTCGGCGACCGCGGCGCGATATTCCGGTTCGCCGCCGCGATTCTTGCGGATGATGGGGGAGTCGTCGGCGGCCGCGCGCCAGGCACGTCGCCAGGCTGCCTGGTCGAGGGCCTCGACGCAGGGCGCGCCGGGGCCGAGATCGAGCAGGTCGGGCGCGTGCTCGGCGGTGCCGTGTGCGCTCGGTCGTGCGGGCGGTTCGGCGGGGGCGGTGGTCAGGTAGGTGCCCGAGCCGCGGCGGCCCGCGATCCAGCCCTCGGCGTGCAGTTGGTCATAGGCCGCGGCGACCACCGTGCGGCTCACGCCGAGGCGCTGGGCCAGCGCTCGCGACGAGGGGAGTCGATCGTCCGCGCGCAGGAGTCCGTTGCTCGCCGCGGCGCGCAGCCCTTCCGCGACCTGAACCGATAAAGGCTGCTCAGCCTCGCGGTCGAGGACGAGCGGAAGTTCCTCCAGCATCGCGCACCTCCCGAATTGGACTGTTCGAATTTCTATGAATTGGCTATTTCAGAATGCCACTTCCGGCTCCACGCTAGAGGTATGACGAACTCTCGGCCGCCGCTTTCGCCTACCCCACGTACCACCTTGACACGTTCCAAGGAGCGTGGCCGGACCGATCGGGCCGAACTCGATGCGGTCCTCGACGCGGGCCTGGTCTGCCACCTCGGCGTGCTGCTCGGCGACAGTCCGGTGGTGCTCCCGACCGTCTACGGCCGCGAAGGCGACATGCTGTACCTGCACGGCTCGACCGGAGCCGGAAACCTGCGGGCAGCACTGACCGGCGATATCTCCATCGCCGTCACCCTGGTCGACGGCATCGTCTACGCCCGCTCGGCCATGCACTTCTCCGCCAACTTCCGCTCGGCCGTAGTGCGCGGCCGTGCCATCGAACTCACCGATCCCGATGACCGCATGCGCGCGCTGCGGGTCATCGTCGAACACTCCGCCCCGGGTGCGTGGGGTCGTGTGCGGCAGCCGAACAAAAAGGAAATGGCCGCCACCATGGTCTTGGCCCTCGACCTGACCGAAGCATCGGTGAAGGTCCGAACCGGCGGCCCCAAAGACGATGTCGCCGATATCGAAACCGGCGGCGTCTGGGCAGGCGTCCTGCCCTTGCGTCAAGTCTGGGACGCCCCGATCTCCTCGGGCGATCTGGAACCGGGCATCGAGATACCACAGGACGTACTCGATCGAACCGATGTCGTCCCCGCCCGCTGACCCGACCTGTCCCGGCTCAGTGAAGCTGGCGCGAACCGGAATCAACGGACGAACGTGAGATCGACTGTCGGACAGCCGGTTACCACGATTCGATGAGTGGGACGTCATGCTCGCGCCGCCGCCATTCCTCGTTGAGGCGACCCAGCCGGTCCGGGGAGGCGATGCCGCGCACGTCTGCGATCTTGTCGTCGCGGATCTCCAGGATCACGACGCCCAGGACCCGCTCGTCGAGCGTGGCGAGCATGGCTGGGCAGCCGTTGACCACGACGGCATGGATCGAGGGCGAGCCACCGGCGAGTCTTCGCTTCGCCGGAGATGGTTTGAAGCCGGTCCGCACGGCGCTCGCGATCCGCTCGGGGGTCGAGTACCGGATCAGCTTCTTGGCGGGCCCCAGCCCGGCGCCGTCGGAAATGCCGGTCGCGTCATCGGTCAGCAGCGCCACCAGCCGTTCGGTCCGGCCCGAGGAGGCGGCGTCGACGAACGCCTCGACGATTCGACGCGCGGAGGCACGGTCGATGTCATTGCCGCTGCTGGCGGCGGCGATTCGACGCCGTGCTCGGTGGACGTGTTGCTGACTCCCGGACTCGGTGATGCCGAGAATCTCGGCTATCTCGGCGTGGCTGTACGCAAAGGCCTCGTGCAGCACATAAGCGGCTCGTTCGACCGGCGACAGACGCTCCATGAGCGTCAGCACCGCCATGGTCACCGATTCGCGCTGCTCGACGGTGTCGGCCGGGCCGAGCATCGGGTCGCCGTCGAGCAGCGGTTCGGGCAGCCAGGCGCCGACCGCGCGTTCGCGCCGCACCTTCGCCGAGCGGAGCCGGTCGAGCGCCAGATTGGTGACGATCTTGGTCAGCCATGCCTCCGGCAGTTCGACGTACTCCCGGTCGGCGGCCTGCCACCGCAGGAACGCGTCCTGCACCGTGTCCTCGGCGTCGGCGGCCGAGCCGAGCAGACGGTAGGCGAGCGAGGCCAGTCGATTCCGGCTGGCCTCGAAACGCGCCACGGTGGCAGTGTCCATGAGCGCGACTCTATGCGGCGACCACGGCGGCCGAGTGCTCTCCGGTGCTGGCCAAGCGGTACCTGTGACTCGGCATTCCGAAGGTCGGGTGGCTCAGGCTCCAAGCGGAAGTGTCCAGGATTGCCTTCTTGACGCGCGCGGCCGTCCGGCCACACAGGGCCCACGACTTCGATCGCGCGTCACCGTCGACCAGCTGGAAGATCGCGTCCTTGCGGCCGAGGCTGATGTGGTTGCCGACATACGACAGCGAGGTCGTCGAGATCTTGCGCCCGGTCAGGTCTCCGATGATCGCGGCCGTCGCCTGCATGCTGGTGAATCCCGCGGAAGCACACGACATCGGCAACGGCCGACCGTTCTCGCCGATGACGAAGGCGCTGTCACCGGCAACGTAGACATCCGCGTGCGAGATCGACCGCATCTGCCGGTCGACCGTGATCTGGCCGTTGGC
>NZ_BDBY01000012.1 GCF_001613225.1 Nocardia pseudovaccinii NBRC 100343 | reverse complement strand
CCTTCGTGCCCAGCCAGCCGCCCAGTTCGTGGCTGGTGGCGAGGCTGACCCGAAGTCCTGGACGGGATTCGGCGAGTTCGGTAGCGGCCTCGATCGCGGTCAGATTGCCGCCGACTACCAGCACCTTCCCGTCCTCGCCCAGCTCGTCCAGGCGTGCGCGCAGGCGCAGTGCGGACGGCCGCGCGGCCACGTGGAAGGCGTGCTCGTCGACACCCGGAACGCCGTGGTCGGCGGCGGTGCTGCCGAGCGCGTAGAGCAGGGTGTCGTATTCGAGCCGGTCGATGCCCTCGCCGTCGGTGACTGTGACAGTCCGATGCTCGGCGTCGACATCGGTCACCCGCGCCAGTCGTAATCGGATGCCGGTGCCCGCGAACACCTCCGCCAGCGGCCGGTGGCGCAGATCCTGTCCGGCGGCGAGCTGATGCAGGCGCAGCCGCTCGACGAAATCGGGTTCGGCGTTGACGACGGTGATCTCGAAGTCGTCGCGGTGGAGTTGGCGCGCCAGGTATCCGGCCGAGAAGGCTCCGGCGTATCCGGCCCCGAGGACGACGATGCGGTGCTTCATGATTCGCTCCTGTCTGGTTCGCGTGCTTCCTGAACGAGACAGCCCCCGAATTCCTGACAGCACTCTCCAGTGACGTGGATCACCCTCGAGAGTCGCTCGGCCAAACTCCATTCCGAACCATGTCGGCCCGAGCGGGTTCCCGACCGCCCGTTGTGAGGGTGGCGTCCGCTGGGGCTTCGTCAGGGTTCGGGGCGCGGCTCGAAGCCCAGCGTGGCGCAGGCGCCGTCCACGGCCGCTCGGCGGAGTTCGTCCTTCGGCACGTCGGCGAATTGGATCGTGCAGTCCTGGAGGCCGCCGAAGGCGATTACGGCGCGGGTGGCCTGCTCCAGTGTGGGTTCGGGGCCGCACAGCAGCCGCACCAGTCGCCCGCGCCAGGCCAGCACCAGGTCGATCAGGCCCAGGTCGGCGAGGGTGGTCAGCTCGGCGAGCATGAGCACGATGTCTTTGCGGTGGCGGTAGTGGAAGTCGAAGTAGCCCTCCAGCAGGGCGCGGGGCTCGACCTCGCGCCGCGCCTCCTGCTCCGCCAGGAACGCCTCTTCCTCGTCGATGATCGGCTGCACGATGCTGCGGACCAGCTCCTCGCGTGAGGAGAAGTGGTAGTAGAGCGCAGGTTTGGTGATGCCGAGCCGATCGGCGATCTCCTGCAGGCCGGTCCGATGCACACCCTGCTGTGCGAAGAGTTCGCGGGCGACCTCTTGGATCCGCTGCTTGGTGTCGGAGGGGCGAGGCATGCCGCGAGCCTATCTTACTTAACGATAGGTAAGTAACGGTGCTAAACTTACTTATCGTTAAGTAAGGAGATATGCTCATGCGGATTCTCATCTCCGGCGCCAGCGTCGCCGGTCCGGTACTGGCGTACTGGCTCACCAGGCACGGCTTCTCCGTCACCGTTGTCGAGCGCGCACCGGCGCTGCGCAAGTCCGGCGGCCACGCGGTCGACCTGTTCCGGCCCGCGATGGACATATCGGAGAAGATGGGCGTGCTCGCACGCGTCGAGGAGCGGGCCACCGGCACCAAGCGGATGACCCTCTACCCGGAGGGCAAACGACGTCCCGTCCAGGTGGACCTCGCCAAGATCTTCGGTGCCGCCTCCGACCGGCACGTCGAGATCATGCGAGACGACCTGAGCGAGATCTACTGCGACGCCGCGCGCGACGAGGTCGAGTACATCTTCGGCGACTCGATCACCGCGATCTCACCCGACGGCGAGGTGCGGTTCGAGAACGCCGCGCCGCGCCGCTTCGACCTCGTCGTCGGCGCGGACGGTCTGCATTCCAACGTGCGCCGCCTCGTCTTCGGTGACGAGTCCCGCTTCAGCGACTTCATCGGGGCGTACCTCGGGGTGCTGACACTGCCCAACGGGTTCGGCCTCGACGGCGAGCTCCGCATCCACGTCGGCGTCGGCCGTACTGCAGGCATGTACGGCGCGCGGCACCTCGGCGAAGCGCGGGCTTTGTTCCTGTTCCGGAGCGAGCGCGAGCTCGACTGCCACCACCGTGATGTGCCCCGGCAGAAGGACTTGCTGCGCAATGCGTTCGGCGGCATGCACGCCGAGGTGGATCGCTGGCTCGACGAACTCGACCGCACCCCGGCGTTCTACTTCGACTCGATCACCCAATTGCATATGGACACCTGGTCGCGGGGGCGGGCGACACTCGTCGGCGACGCGGGCTACAGCCCCGGCCCGGCCGTCGGCGGCAGCACCACCCTGGCCGTCGTCGGCGCGTACGTCCTCGCAGGGGAGCTGGCGCGCGCGGGCGGCGACCACGAGCGCGCCTTTCCCGCCTACGAGCGCGCGATGGCCGAGCACGTACGCGGCAGCCACGCGGTCGCGCTGAGCGCGGCGAAGACCCTGATCCCCACATCGCGCCTCGGTGTTTCGGGACTGGTCCAGGGCAGCCGCCTGATTTCCGCCCTGCCCGGGGGACCCAGCCGCGCTTTCATCCGCCTCACCACCAAGAGCGCACGCCTCTACAACTCCATGACCGTCGAGGACTACCCACCCTCGCCCGCCGCCGCGGTCACCAGAGCGTGATCGGGAGGCCGAGGGCGGTGGCGGTTTCGTGGGCCAGGGTGCAAAGGGTTTCGGGGGTGTCGATGTGGGTGGGGTCGAGGCTGACGACGGCGAGAGTGTAGGTGTCGGCGATGCGGCAGAGATAGCCGGACAGGCGGGTGCGGGGGAGGAGGTCCGCGGTGAGGCCCGGATGGATGGCGCGGGCGGCGACGCCGGTGCAGCGATGTGGGCCGAGGGTGCGCATGGCGTCGGGGAGCGTTCCGATGTTGGAGCACAGGATGTCTCGTTCACCAGCACCCCTGGACAAGGCGTAGGCCCAGCGATCCGGAATCACCTGCAGCAGTTCCTCCGGCATCCCGCCGGGGCTGGACATGCGCCGCTCGTAGGCGATTCGGGCCTTCTCACGAATTGTGGCCGGAGTATCGGTGCGCCCGATGGTGATCTCGGTCATCGCGAGGTCATTGTCGACGCGCGGCTCGTCGCGGGTGTCGACCGGAAGGCTGGCATCGATCGTCTCGGCGGGAAATCCACTTGTCCACAACATTTTCGCGATCAGTGCGATGAACAGGCTATTGGCCGTACCGCCCTGCGCCGCAGCTGCCGACTCCCAGTCGGCAGCGGGGCACTGCAGTACAGCACTGAGGGTCGGTGCGCTCTCAGCCCCGACGCGTCCAGCGACCGACCCGCTTTCAGACGTCGATATCCCGTGTTCGCGAGTCGACGCAGTCCGGGCGGGACGTTCGGGGATTCCGCGACGAAGCGCGTGAAATGTGCCGCGCACAACGATCGACCACTGCCGCCGAGCATCGGACCAATCCGATACCGCAGCTTGGGTTTTCCGGCCCTTTGGGGCATTCATTCGCGCGTCGGACCGGTCTGGTTCCGATGTAGTGGATGTCGACGCAGGTCTCGGCACCGTCATCGAGCCGCCCGCATCAGATCGGCCCGGCCGCTTCGGATAAGCCAACTCGTCGGCGGGCCGACCGGTATCCGACTTTGCCTCTGACGCGGTAGATTTCGTTGATAGCGTGCTGATCGCAAGCATCGTCGACGGCGCGGACGTCATACCTGACCCGGTATCCGGGGAACGCATGGCCTGCACCGACGACGTGGTCAGGCTCGGGCCGCCCAGCGCATCATCGACCGCGAGCACCAGCGCTTTCCCATCCGCGAGTGCATGCGAACAGGTCAGCGACACAATCGATCCGCCGTCATCCAAGGCGGCGGTCGACAATCGCCAACCCGGACCGTATTCGGGATCGAGGTTCGCGCCCTGCGCGTCGGCCCACCCGAGCAGGTCCTCGGTAGCGATAGTGCCGTCGGTGAACTCGAGCGGATAGGCCCGAGCATTTGCCCGCCAGCTGCGACGCGCACCCGGAACCGAAGGCCGAATCACTCTGCGCCCCAACGGCCCGACCCGCAGTGCCGCGTGCACCTGCCGCAGTAACTGAGGATCGACGCGATCGGCCGTGCGCCACAAACCCTGGAGCGCGATCGGGGTGCCGAGCCCGCGATGCGTGCGCAGGAAGATCTCGTCGACGACGCTCAACCGTTGGGCGGCAGCCATTGTCAGGAGCGCGCACCGTGACGGCCCGCACCGGCGGCGAACCGTTGTGCGCCGTCCAGGGCTCCGTCGGCCAGGGCCTTCAGGCCGTGTCGGTACTCGTTGAGCAGCGCGGCCTCTTCGTCCATACCGTCCTGCTCCAGCAGCGACATGCGGTCCGAGCGCAGGCAGGTCTGCGGCAGTGCGGCCAGTTCGGCGGCGAGTTGTTCGGCGGCACTGCGGGATTCGCCATTCGGCACCACCCGATTGATCAGCCCGATCTGCAATGCCTCCGTGGCGGCGACGGCACGACCGGTGAGCACCATATCCATCGCGCGCCCGGTGCCGATGATGCGCGGCAACCGAATCGTGCCGCCATCGATCAGCGGCACACCCCAGCGGCGACAGAACACGCCGAAGGTGCTGTCCTGCTCGGCGACTCGCATATCGCACCACAGCGCCAACTCCAGTCCGCCCGCGACCGCGTATCCGGAAATCGCGGCGATCACCGGTTTGGACAGCCGCATTCGGGTCGGACCCATCGGACCGTCACCGTCCTCGGTGACCCGATTGGAGCGCTCGGTGCCGAGCGCCTTCAGGTCCGCGCCCGCGCAGAAGGTGCCGCCGTCGCCCCACAGCACGGCGACCGCCGCATCCGGATCGGCATCGAATTCGCGGAATGCGTCGACCAAGGCCGCGGCGGTCGGACCGTCGACGGCATTGCGTGCCTGGGGGCGGTGCAGGATCACGGTGGTCACGGGGCCGTTGCGTTCGATTCGCACAGTCACGAGGACGACCATACGCCGTCGGAAGTACCCTTGTGTGAAGAAATGAATTTGTGGTTCACTTCTTGTATGGCCTACCGCAGAACCCCTGCTGTGCAGGCCCGCCTCGATGCCCAGGCGGGCCTGATCGTGCAGGCGGCGACCAAGGTGCTGTCGCACGCGGGCTATGCCGGACTGTCCATGGCGGCCGTCGCCGCCGAGGCGGGCGTGGCCACCGGAACGGTCTACAAGAACTTCAGCGGCAAGGCCGACCTGGTGAGCGCGGTATTCCGGAAGGTGGTCGCGCACGAAGTGGCCGCAGTGGTTACCGCAAGCGCCTCGGGAACGGCCGTCGAGCGGGTGACCGCGGCGGTGGAAACCTTCGCGGGCCGGGCGCTGAAGAATCCGAAACTCGCCTACGTCCTGCTCGTCGAACCCGTCGATACCGTGGTCGATGCCGAGCGTCTGCGCTTCCGTCGCGCCTTTGCCCAAGCCTTCGAATCCGCTGTCGCGGAGGGTGTTTCGCGCGGTGAATTGCCCGCGCAGGATGCCAAGACCAGCGCGGCCGCGCTCGTCGGCGCGATCGGCGAGGTTTTGGTCGGCCCGCTGGCCGACGCACCGCACAGCGAATCCGTTGTGCCCCAACTCATCAGTTTCGCGTTACGCGCACTCGGTGTGCGCGATGAATCCGACTCAGGAGTGTCCGATGCCGACGCATGAAGTATTCAACCAGGTTCCCGACATCGTGCCCTTCGATGTCGCGCAGAACCCGGCCCTGCTCGAGGGACTGCATCGCGAGGGCGCGGGCTGGGCCGAACCCGAAGTGCGTGAACTCGGCAGGCTCGCAGGCGGATTCGAAGCGCAGGAGTGGGGCCGCCTCGCCAACGAATACCCGCCCGTCCTGCATACACACGACCGCTACGGCAACCGCATCGATGAGGTCGAATTCCATCCGTACTGGCACGAGCTGATGAAAGTCGCTGTCGCGCACGGACTCCACGGCTCGCCCTGGCTCGACGACCGGCCCGGCACCCATGCCGCCCGCGCGGCCAAGTTCTATACCTGGGGTGTCGCCGACGCCGGGCATATGTGTCCGATCTCGATGACCTACGCCGTCGTGCCAGCGTTGCGCCACAATCCGGAACTCGCGGCCAGGTACGAACCGCTACTCGGTTCCCGCACTTACGATTTCGGCTTGCGCGAACCGTCGACCAAGGCCGGTCTCATCGCGGGCATGTCGATGACCGAGAAGCAGGGCGGCTCCGACGTCCGTGCCAACACCACCACTGCCACACCGCAGCCCGATGGCAGCTACCGCATCGTCGGCCACAAGTGGTTCACCTCGGCGCCCATGTCGGATATGTTCCTCACCCTGGCTCAGGCGCCCGGCGGTCTGTCCTGCTTCCTGCTGCCGCGCGTCCTTCCGGACGACACCCGCAACCCCATCCGGATCCAACGCCTCAAGGACAAGCTCGGCAATAAGTCGAACGCGTCCTCGGAGATCGAATACGAGAACGCCACCGGCTGGCTGGTCGGTGCGGAAGGGGCTGGCGTCAAGACCATCATCGAAATGGTCAATATGACCCGCCTGGACTGCGTCATCGGCTCCGCCACCGGCATGCGCGTCGGCGCCGTCTACGCCGCGCACCACGCGCGACACCGAGAAGTGTTCGGGGCCAAGCTGATCGACCAACCCGCGATGCGCAATGTGCTCGCCGACCTGGTGATCGAATCCGATGCCGCCACCACGGTCATGATGCGCCTGGCCGGTGCGACCGACCGTGCGAGCACCGACCCCGCCGAGGCCGCGCTGCGCCGAATCGCCTTGGCGGTCACCAAGTATTGGGTCTGCAAGCGCGCTCCCGCGCATGCGGCCGAGGCCTTGGAATGCTTCGGCGGCAATGGTTATGCCGAGGAATCCGGTATGCCGCGCCTCTATCGTGAGGCCCCGCTCATGTCCATCTGGGAAGGCTCCGGCAATGTCGCGGCGCTGGATGCGCTGCGCGCCATGGGCCGTCAGCCCGAAACGGTAGAGGCCTTCTTCAACGAAGTCTCGCTGGCCTCTGGCGCCGACCCCCGTCTCGACGATGCCATCGCCCGCCTCGGCAAGGAACTGTCCGACCTCGACGAAATCGAATACCGCGCTCGCCGCGTCGTCGAACTCATGGCCCTGGTCCTACAGGGCGCGCAACTCGTCCGGCACGGCCACCCCGCAGTCGCCGACGCCTTCTGCGCCACCCGCCTCGGCGACGACTGGGGCATCGCCTTCGGCACCCTCCCGACCGGCGTGAACACCACCGACATCATCGCTCGCGCCCTCACCTGACCCGGCCGCTCGCGGGCATCCCGTGTTGGCGCCGACGACGGGTTTCGTGCAGGCACTCACTTCAGCGCGCTACGGCTGCACGCGCCCACCTCAGCGCGTCGTGGATGCTCGGGCCAGCTCGCTGCGGCGCTCGCGACAGCCTGCTGGGGCGGTCGCGACACCTGCTGCGGGTGCTCGGGCGAGTCTGCTGCGGGTGCCTGCGTCGGTGCGTTGTGGTGGCCTGCGTCGGTGGGTTGTGGTGGCCTGCGTCGGTGGGTTGTGGTGGCCTGCGTCGGTGGGTTGTGGTGGCCTGCGTCGGTGGGTTGTGGTGGCCTGCGTCGGTGGGTTGTGGTGGCCTGCGTCGGTGCGTTGTGCCGCCCCGCGTCGGTGCGTTGTGGTGGCCTGCGTCGGTGCGTTGTGGTGGCCTGCGTCGGCCCGTTGTGCCGCCCCGCGTCGGCGCGTTGCTGTGGCCTGCGTCGGCGCGCTGCGGTGCCCGCGTCAGCGCGCGAGCGAAGCAGGCTGGGCGCGCCATTGGCGAGGTGACAGATCGTTGTTGCGCCGGAACAAGCGGGTGAAGTAGCCCGCGTCCGGGATCCCGACCCGCCGGGCGATCTCACCGACCGGCAGATCCGTCTCGGCCAGCAACCGCCGCGCCTCGGTCATCCGCCGCTCGGTGATCCACGCCTGCACGGTGCGTCCGGTGCGGCGGCGCACCACGGTGGTCAGATGCCCCGGGGTCATGCCGACCGCATCCGCCACATCGCGCAGCGACAGTGGTGCGGTGTGCCGCTGGTCGATCACATCGAACACCTCGGCGAGCAGCGGTTCGCCGCTGCGCCGCAGATCCCCCACCACGTCGGCGGCCAGCCGCGCGAGGTCGATCAGCAGCAGTGTCAGATGCGCCGACGCCGCCTGCCGATATCCCTCCTGCCGCTGTGCCAGCTCGACATCAATGGCGGCAATCGCATTGTCCCACAACGGTCTTCGTTCCACCGGGACCGTCAACTCCAGCACCCCACCCGAATGCTCGTGCAGGAATGGAAACAGCAAAGGATGCGCTCGCCACGCGGGCCATGGCGCGCGTCCGGCATCGCCGAGTGTCGCGGGATCGAAGAACACCCCGACCGCGCCTTCGAACTCATGCGGTGGCGCGGCCTCGATTACCTGACCTGCGGCGACGACATACACCACACCGGCGGACCGGACGTAGAGCAATACCGGAAAGTCGTGAATATGCGGGCGGTGCCCGAGTCCGGCATGACGATCGAAGCGCAGCAGCGACACCGGCGGCGTGACCCGATCACTCCGATAGTCGTACACCGGAACACCACGGCGGTGCCGGACCACCCGGGTAGCCTCGGTCATGACACCGAAAATAGTCCAAATTCGGCCGACAATCACCCAATTATCAAGCTGGATCTGCGAGCACCATGAGAATCATGACCAAAGATCATCCACATTCGGTACTCAAAGCCATGGGCAACCAGCACGACTACCTGCCCGCAGCGGGTCGCGACGCACTGCTGCCCACCTACGATCTGCTCACCCGCCTGCTCGGCATGTACAAACTCCACGAAACCCTCGTCGCGCAAGCCGAACTCGAACCTGGTCAGCACGTACTGGAAATCGGCTGTGGCACAGGCAATCTCACCCTGAAGGCCAAACGTGCCCAACCTGCTGCGGAGCTGATCGGCTCCGATCCCGACCCGCTCGCACTCGCCCGCGCCGAGCGAAAGGCGAACGGCCTGAACGGAATCCGCTTCGAACGCGCCTACGCCCAGGAACTGCCGTATCCGGACCAAGAATTCGACCGCATCTTGTCATCGATGATGCTGCACCACCTCGAAACCGACATCAAGACCGCCGCATTGGCCGAAGCGCTGCGCGTCCTGCGCCCCGGCGGCAGCCTGCACATCCTCGATGTCGGCGGCGAGGTGACCCCGGACGACGGCCTGATGGCCCGGCTGCTGCTGCACAACCACCATGCCCACGACAACCTCGGCGACCGCATCCCCCAACTCCTGCGCACCGTCGGCTTCGACTGCACCGTGGTCGCCTCCCAGCGCCACCGTCGCCTCGGTCGCGTCACCTTCTACCGCGGCACCCGCCCGAAGTAGCGCCGCGTCCAGCTAGCTTCCAGGCATCGAGATCCGTCGAGCGCAGTCACATGGCGGTACTGCGGGGCGTGTCGTGCCGCGTTTCGACTGCGCTCGGCGAGCGAGCCGAACCTGACGTGCGGCAGCCTATCTGGACGGTGCCCTAGCCGAGGCGCTGGAGCACCCGCTCGACCAGTGCCGTATCGCAATGCTCGATCACCTCCGTGAGCTGGCCATCCGCGATCCGGAAAATGAAACAGTAGGTTTGCTCGTAAGGCTCGCCGCCGGTGGTGATGCCGTGGCCGCGGACCTGGGCGACGACGCGGTCGTCTGCGGCGATCACGAAGTCGGCCGCGCTGCGGTACTCGGCGAACTGGGTCATCAGCGGCCGCAGAAGTTTGTTCAGCACAACCGTTTTCGGTTCCCAGGTGCGCGACCACGACCAGTTCCCCGGAAAGATCCAGCGGAAGTCCTCGGCCATGGCCTCGCCCATCGCGCGGGTATTGCCCTGGGACATCTGCTCGAAGATGTCCTCGATCAGTTTCTTGTTCGCTGCTGCACTCATGCATTCGACGCTAGGTACCGCCGAGATATGCGACAAGCGAGAATCTCGCATATTTGGTATGAGTAAACAGCATGGGTGAGTTCACGATCGTCGGATTGCGAGTGGTCCGGGAGGCCGCCCGGAGCGGGTCGTTCTCGACGGCCGCGGAGAATCTGGGCTACACGCAGTCGGCGGTATCCCGGCAGATCGCCCTGATGGAGCAGGCGGCGGGCCGGGCATTGTTCGAGCGCCACGCGCGCGGTGTGCAGACCACCGAGGCGGGCCGGATCGTGCTGCGGCATGCCGAAACGGTGCTCGGCGGGCTCGGCTCCGCGCGGCAAGAACTCGACGAACTCACCGCGCGTCCGCCCGCCACACTCCGCGTCGGCGCATTCTCGACCGCCATGGCCGCACTGGTGCCAAGGGCCATTGCCGCCACCGCGCCGCGACTCGCGCGAGTACCGCTACGCGAAGGACCCAGTCCGCGATTGGTATCCGCAGTCGCGCGCGGTCGGCTGGATCTGGCGGTGGTGACCGAGACGCACAATCTGCCCGCGGATACCGAGATCGAGCCACTCTTGGACGACCCGCTGCTCATCGCGGTCCCACCGGACCATGCACTCGCGGGCGATGCCAGCGTCACGCCCGCGCGGCTGCGCGGGGAACGCTGGATCGCGGGCAGCACCGAGGTGAGCAGCACTCTGCTCGGCGCATGGCGCGACGCCACTTGGGAACCGGAGATCGCCTTCGTCGCCCGCGACTGGTTCGCCAAGCTCGGGCTGGTCGCGGCGGGTATGGGCAGCACCGTGGTACCCGGAATCGCGGTGCCCGTCCTGCCGCCGGGCATCGCACTGGTCCGCATCGACCATCCCGCGGCGGTTCGCACGACGTGCGTCGTCTATCGAAGAGGCGACTCCCCGAGACGGATCTTCATCGAGGCACTGCGCGACGTCGCCGCCGAGCTCGCCACCGAAGTCCGCCAGCGCCTTCGATAGCCGACTTACATAGCCACGTGACCGAATTCGCAGCGGACCGACTCATGCTGAGTACTGTGATTTCGATGACACGGACTTCCGTCGAAATGCCGTTGCGCTCGCTCGTCGAGCACCTGCGGATCCGGGCGGCGGGGTGCGCCCGACGGTACGTGCTCGGCATCGCCGGTCCGCCGGGCGCGGGTAAATCCACGCTCTCCAAGGCCATTCGTGACGATCTGAACAACCGATCCGGTGCCCGGATCGCCGAGATCGCGCCGATGGACGGTTTCCACCTGCCCAATGCGGTACTGCGCGCGACGGCGAACCTGGAGCGCAAGGGCGAACCACACACCTTCGACGTGGCCGCCTTCGTGGAAACCCTGCGCCGCTTACGCGATACCCCGCTCGGCGAGCCGGTGCCGTGGCCGACCTTCGACCGCGCCATTGAAGAACCGACCCCGGCCGGTGTCGTCTTCGATCGGCAGGAGATCGCCATTACCGAGGGCAACTATCTGCTGCTGTCCGACGGCGCCTGGTCGGGCGTCCGCGAATTCCTCGACGAGGTCTGGTACCTGGACGTGGCTCGCGAGGTGCTCGAACAACGCCTGCTGCGCCGCCACATTCGCGGCGGCCGCACCCCCGCCGCCGCGAAAATCAAGGTGTACGACAGTGATCTACCCAATGCCGATCTGATCGCGGATACCAGGCACGGAGCCGACCTCGTGCTGCGTCAGCGTGGCGGCCGCTACTACGCCGCCGAGGGGTGACCTGCGCCGCGTCGCCGAATCACGCTGGAAGTGACATGATCTCGCTCGACAAAACGTTCGAGGCACCGGGAGCAAGCGGGATGTGGGAGTACGAATACAGCGCGGAGACCGCGGTCGCACCGGAGGCGCTGTGGCGGTGCTGGTCGGATGTGGAGTCCTGGCCCGAATGGAACGAGGGGCTCGACGAGATCGAGATCGACGGCCCGTTCGAGGTCGGCACTTCGTTCACCATGACGCTCCCCGGCGGCGACACCGTGCGCATGCGCCTGGTGGAGATCGAACCCGGCGAACTGTTCACCGATGAAATGGACGGCGGCGATTTCACCGTCGTCACCGAGCACCGCTTGGAGCCGGTCGGCGAGGGGTGGACCCGCGTCGTCTACCGGACCGAGATCATCGGCGACGCCGCCGATACCGTCGGCCCCGAAATCGGTCCGGAGATCACCGCCGACTTCCCGGATATCGTGGCCGCCCTGATCAAGACGGCGCAAGCGCTGGGCTGAGGCTCAGCGGTTGTCGCGGTACCAGCCGATCAGGGCGTCGGTGGACGAGTCCCCTTGCGGCTGTGGCTCTTCCGGAGACGTCAGCAAGGGGGCCAGCGCGAGCGCCTGCTGCTTGCCGAGTTCTACGCCCCACTGGTCGAAGCTATCGATGCCCCAGATGGTGCCCTCGACGAACACCTGATGCTCGTAGAGCGCGATCAACTGGCCGACCACCGAGGGTGTGAGCTGCGGCGCGAGGATCGTGGTGCTCGGCCGATTGCCCGGCATCACCTTGTGCGGCACCACCTTCGGATCGGTGCCCTCGGCCGCGATCTCCTCGGCAGTCTTGCCGAAGGCGAGCACCTTGGTCTGCGCGAACAGGTTGCTCATGAGGATGTCGTGCATGCTGCCGGTGCCGTCGAGGGTGGGCAGATCAGCGGTGGGCTGGGCGAATCCGATGAAATCGGCCGGGATCAGCCGGGTGCCCTGGTGCAGTAGCTGGTAGAAGGCGTGCTGGCCGTTGGTTCCCGGTTCGCCCCAGAAGATTTCGCCGGTCGAGGTGGTCACCGGGGTGCCGTCGGCGCGTACCGATTTGCCGTTGGACTCCATGGTCAGCTGCTGCAGATAGGCCGGAAAGCGCGACAGATCGTTCGAATAGGGCAGCACCGCACGCGATTCCGCGCCGAAGAAGTTCGAGTACCAGATGCCGAGCAGGCCGAGCAGTACCGGACCGTTGCGGTCCAGCGGCTCGGTCGCGAAATGCCGGTCGACGGCGTGCATACCGGCCAGGAATTCGGCGAAGCGCTCCTTGCCGATGGTCGCCATCACCGAAAGCCCGATCGCCGAATCCACCGAATAGCGACCGCCGACCCAATCCCAGAAGCCGAACATATTCGCGGTGTCGATGCCGAATTCGGCGACCCGCTCGGCGTTCGTCGAGACGGCCACGAAGTGCTTGGCGACGGCATCCTCGCCGAGCGCGGCGACCAGCCAGCGCCGGGCCGCGGTGGCATTGGTCAGCGTCTCCAGCGTCGAAAACGTCTTGGAGGCAACGATGAACAGCGTGTTGGCCGGATCGAGTCCGTCGAGTTTCGCGAGCAGATCGGCCGGGTCGACATTCGAGACGAATCGGGCGCCGATCCCGGCATCGGCATAGTGCCGCAGTGCGCGGTGCACCATATCCGGGCCGAGATCCGAACCGCCGATGCCGATATTCACCACGGTCTTGATGCGCTCGCCGGTCGCGCCGCGCCACGCGCCGGAGCGCAGCGCGTCGGTGAATTCGCCCATCCGCCGGAGCACCTCGTGCACCTCGGCGCACGCATCCACGCCGTCCACGATGACCGATTCGCCCTCGGGCAGGCGCAGCGCGATATGTTCGACCGCGCGGTCCTCCGAGGTGTTGATGTGGTCGCCGCGGTACATCGCGTCGCGTCGTTCGGCCACCCCGGCCTCATCCGCCAATTCCACCAGCAGATGCAGGGTTTCCCGGGTGACGCGGTGCTTGCTGTAGTCGATGTGCAGGTCCCCGACCTGGATGATCAGCTCGCGGCCGCGGTCGGGATCCTCGGCGAAGAATTCACGCAGGTGTCGTCCGGCGACGGCGGCATGGTGCTCGTGCAGTTTCCGCCAGGCCGCCGATGCGGTGATGTCGCTGCTCACGTCCGCGAGGTTACAAGCACTCGATCGGGCGCGCAGGCAGGGACCGCATACTTTCGCCGATGTTGTCCTGACGGCTACCCCACGGCGATCATTCGCGTGTCGCTCGGACGGGGGTGCGACCCGCTCGAATAGGTC
>NZ_BDBY01000011.1 GCF_001613225.1 Nocardia pseudovaccinii NBRC 100343 | reverse complement strand
GACGGACAGGTGCTGGCCGAAGTCGCCGACGCCACGCCGGAAGATGCCGTGCGTGCGCTCGACGCGGCCGTCGCGGTGCAGGCCGAATGGGCGGCGACACCGTCGCGGGAGCGCGGCGAGATCCTGCGCCGGGTTTTCGATCAGCTGACCGCGCGCGCCGAGGAATTCGCGCTGCTGATGACGCTGGAGATGGGTAAAGCGCTGCCGGAAAGCCGCAACGAGGTGCGCTACGGCGCCGAATTCTTCCGCTGGTTCAGCGAGGAAGCCGTGCGGGTACACGGGCGCTACTTGCACGCGCCCTCTGGCACCGGGCGGATCATGGTGCACAAGCAGCCGGTCGGGCCGTGTCTGGCCATCACGCCGTGGAACTTCCCGCTCGCCATGGGCACTCGCAAGATCGGACCCGCGCTGGCCGCGGGCTGCACGATGATCGTCAAGCCCGCATCGGCCACCCCGCTGACCATGCTGGCGCTGGCCGAGCTGTGCAGTGCGGCGGGGCTGCCGGACGGGGTGCTGTCTGTGATCACCTCCAGCCGTTCCGGCGCCGTCACCCAGCCGCTGCTCGACGATCCGCGCCTGCGCAAGCTCACCTTCACCGGATCCACCGAGGTCGGCAAGAAGCTGGTGGAGAAGTCGGCGAACGGACTGCTGCGCACCTCGATGGAACTCGGCGGCAACGCACCGTTCGTGGTCTTCGACGATGCCGATATCGACGCCGCCGTACAGGGCGCGATGCTGGCCAAACTGCGCAATGGCGGCGAGGCGTGCACCGCGGCCAACCGCTTCCATGTGCAGAACGGCGTGCTGGAGGAGTTCACCACTAAACTCGTCGAGGCCATGTCGAATACGGTCCTCGGGCCGGGTACCGATCCGAACACCACGCTCGGCCCGCTGATCAACGAGGAGCAACTCGATACCGTCAGCGAACTGGTCGATGACGCGGTGGCGGTCGGTGCGCAGGTCCGCCTCGGTGGCAAGGCGCCTGGCGGCCCCGGCTGGTTCTATCCCGCGACCATCCTCAGCGAGGTCCCCGCGAATGCTCGGATCCTGCGCGAGGAGGTCTTCGGCCCCGTCGCCCCCATCGTCGGCTTCGACACCGAAGAGGAGGGCCTCGCGGCCGCCAACAACACCGAATTCGGCCTGGTGAGCTACGTTTACACCCGCGATCTCGACCGCGCCCTGCGCATCGCCGAGGGCATCGAATCCGGCATGGTCGGCATCAACCGCGGCGTAATTTCCGATCCCGCTGCACCTTTCGGTGGCGTCAAGGCCTCCGGCTTCGGCCGCGAAGGCGGTATCGAGGGTATCGAGGAGTACTTGTCCACCAAGTACATCGCCCTCACCTGACCCGCAGACATGAAACGACCGCCCCGGGGTGGAATACACCCGGGGCGGCCTTTGTGGAAGGCGGCGATCTCGCGAACGCCGCGTGGTTCGATTGTGCCGCTAGTGGCGGCCGGAGACGGTCAGTGGCCGAGTCGGCCGCGGCCGAGGCGCAGCAGCAGCATGGCGAGGGTATGTCCCTCCTGGCCGAGTTCGCTGAAGCGCTCGAGCACCTTCATCTCACGACTGTGTACGAGGCGGGGGCCGCCGGAGGCCATGCGCGTGCGACCGATGATCCGGGAGATCTCGGAGCGGCGCTTGACGGCGGCCAGGATTTCCGCATCGAGCTGGTCGATCTCCTTGCGGAGCTTGTCGATCTCGGCCTCGGTGTGGGGCAGAGCCGAATCGGACCCGGTCGTGGCGGGGGTGCTCATCATTCATCTCCTCGTGTCAGAACATGGATCGGCGGGTGAGCCGAGCTCGTTACCGATCGGTTCTTTCACCGTGTAAAACAAACCTGGTAGGTCTTGCAATCCTCCCCCCAGGCGGCGCGTTCAGGTACAAAGTCCGCGATCACGATATCCGGCCGTCGGCCGAATCGGATACTTCGCGGCGGTCGCGCAGGTCATGTGGGCCAGTCTGCCACGGGGCCGAAGCAATGCAAAACACTTCATTTTGTGAATCTCCCGAGTAAGGCTTGCACGTTGCGACGCCCGTGTCGACCCGGGGCGGTTCACCTGCCGTTCGCTGAATGGACACCGATGCCGACCGGGACTTCATCTCTGTCGGTGCCCGCCGGTAGCGTGGATGGGCGATGGACATCACGGTGGCTCCCAAGACGCAGGCCGGGCGGACTCGGCACCAGGATTCAGCCCAGAAACCGCAGGTCGACGCTGCTCGCACCGAGGAGATGGTCGAGTCTGCCGTGCCCACCGCGGCGGGGGTTCCGCACTCGGCCGCCGATGATGCGTCGCGGCGTGTCGTGGACGACAAGCACCGTGTCGAACAAGAAAAGCGCCGCGCCGAACGTGAGCAACGTCGCGCGGAGGAGGGCGAGCGGCTGCTCGACGGTCTCAACCCGCAGCAGCGCGCCGCGGTCGTACACACCGGTGCGCCGCTGCTGATCGTCGCGGGCGCGGGTTCGGGCAAGACCGCCGTGCTCACCCGGCGCATCGCCTACTTGCTGGCCGCTCGGGGCGTAACCCCTGGTCAGGTCCTGGCCATCACCTTTACCAATAAGGCCGCCGCCGAAATGCGCGAGCGGGTGAGCGGGCTGGTCGGTCCGCGCGCGAACAATATGTGGGTCTCGACCTTCCACTCCAGCTGCGTCCGCATCCTGCGCATGCAGGCCGCGCTGCTGCCCGGCCTGAATTCCAATTTCTCCATCTACGATGCCGACGATTCCCGGCGGTTGCTCACCATGATCAGCCGCGACTTCGATATCGACGTCAAGAAATATTCGGCGCGGCTGCTGGCCACCGCCATCTCGAATTTGAAGAACGAGCTCATCGGGCCCAGGCAGGCCACCGCCGATGCCGAAACCGACGAAACCGAACTGCCTGGACTCGTCGCCCGCGTATACACCGAATATCAGCGCCGGTTGCGTTCGGCGAACGCACTCGACTTCGACGATCTGATCGGCGAAACGGTGGCGCTGCTGCAGAACCATCCGCAGGTCGCCGAGTACTACCGTCGCCGGTTCCGGCATGTGCTGGTCGACGAGTACCAGGACACCAACCACGCCCAGTACACCCTGGTCCGCGAGCTGGTCGGGCATCACGCGCAAGAGCAGGCCGAAGACGCGGTCGAGCCGAGCGAACTGTGCGTCGTCGGTGACGCGGACCAGTCCATCTACGCCTTCCGCGGCGCGACGATCCGCAATATCGAGGAATTCGAACGCGACTTCCCGGATGCGGAAACCATTCTGCTGGAACAGAACTACCGCTCCACCCAGAACATTCTGTCCGCCGCCAACGCGGTGATATCGCGCAATGAGAAGCGCCGGGACAAGCGGCTGTGGACCGATTCCGGTGAGGGCGATCTGATCACCGGTTACGTCGCCGACAACGAGCACGACGAGGCCTCGTTCGTGGCCCGCGAGATCGACCGGCTGGTGGACGCGGGCGATGCCAACTACAGCGATGTCGCGGTCTTCTACCGCACCAACAACAACTCCCGCGCGCTGGAAGAGATCTTCATTCGCATGGGACTGCCCTACAAGGTGGTCGGCGGCGTGCGCTTCTACGAGCGCAAGGAAGTGCGCGATATCGTCGCGTACCTGCGCGTGCTCGACAATCCGGAGGACACGGTGAGCCTGCGCCGCATCCTCAACACCCCGCGCCGCGGCATCGGCGACCGGGCCGAGGCCTGTGTGGCGGTGCGTGCCGAACAGCGCGGCATCGGTTTCGCCGAGGCACTGCGCGATGCGGCCGATGGCAAGGTGGCGCTGCTGAATACGCGGGCGCAGCGCGCGATCGCCGGATTCCTCGACCTGCTCGAAGAGGTGCGGGCGGCCGGTGCGCAGGCGGATCAGGATTTCCCCGACCTCGGCAATATGGTCGAGGCGGTACTCGACCGCACCGGCTACCGGGCCGAGTTGGAGGGCTCCGACGATCCGCAGGACGGTGCCCGGCTCGACAACCTGAACGAATTGGTGAGCGTCGCGCGGGAATTCAGCTCCGAGGCATACAACAATGCCGAGGCCGCCCGGGAAGAGGGACTGGTGCCGGAGGTGGCCGAGGGCGAACCCGACCCGGGCTCGCTCGCCGCCTTCCTGGAACGCGTCTCGCTGGTGGCCGATAGCGACCAGCTGCCCGAGGAGGGCACCGGCGTGGTCACCATGATGACGCTGCACACCGCCAAGGGCCTGGAATTCCCGGTGGTCTTCGTGACCGGTTGGGAGGACGGGCAGTTCCCGCATATGCGTGCACTCGGCGATCCGACCGAACTGGCCGAGGAACGCCGCCTCGCCTACGTCGGCATCACCCGGGCGCGGCAGCGGCTCTACGTCACCCGCGCGGTGGTGCGCTCCGGCTGGGGGCAGCCGGTCTCGAATCCGGAATCCCGATTCCTGCAAGAGATACCGGCCCACCTCGTCGACTGGAAGCGGTTGGAGCCGAAGGGTTCCCCGCTCACCCGCGGCATCCGCCGCCGCGGTGACGACGACGGCCTGGAACACGACTGGACCCGCGACGGCTGGAACCAGCAGCGCCCCGGTGTCAGCGACCGTGCCCCGCGCCGCCCCGCGCCTGGTGGCGCAAGCCACAACAATGCCAATCTCGTACTTGCGGTCGGCGATCGAGTCAGCGATGACAAGTACGGCCTCGGCCGCGTGGTAGCCGCCGAAGGCTTCGGCCCCCTGGCGACCGTCACCATCGACTTCGGCACCGCAGGCAAGATCCGCCTCATCCCGCAGTACAGCCGCACCCTGGTCAAGCTCTGATAGGGGCCTTCGCCCCTGATCTAGAGACGATGTCGTCGGTAGCGTGCGCGACATGGAAACCGTCGCGCAATACCTGCTGTGGTTGCTTCCGATGCTGTGGCTCGGCATGGTGCTGGCCATCTCGTTCCTGGAAGCGCCGTTGAAGTTCCGGGCGCCGGGCATCACCGTGCCAATAGGCCTCGGCATCGGGCGACTGGTATTCCGGGCGCTGAATATCGTGGAGACGGTCCTCGCCGCCCTGTTGATCGTGGCGACCCTGGTTGTCGTACCCAGCGGTGCCGTTCGGATCTGGCTCGGCAGCGCCGCCGCGATCCTCGCCATCCAACTCCTCGCGGTCCGGCCACTGCTGACCCGCCGCTCGAACCGCGTGCTCGCGGGCGCGGAAGTGCCGCGCTCGCACGCTCACTATTGGTATGTGGGGTTGGAGGTAGTCAAGGTCGTGGGTTTGATCGGACTGGCAATCGCTGCCGCGCCTTAGACCCGGCTTCAGTGCCTGCCCCGTTGCGCGTCGGAGCGGCCACAAAAGCGGGCGGTGTCGGGCGCGGGATACGAGGTGACTGCCATTGGCGGCATCGAAGCCATCGGACTGGCAATCGCCGCCGCGCCATAGACCGGGCCTTCAGTGTCTGCCCGTTCCGCGTCGGAGCGGCCATGTAAGCGCGCGATGTCGGGCCGGGAGCTGACGTTGGCGCCATCGAAGCGCAGCCTTTGGCCAGACAACTCCGGGTCGTCGAAACCGGCGGCGGCTACCACGCCAACGAGCACCAACTGGGGCCAACGAGCGCCGAAATGGGACAGCGGCAACAGCCTCATCGCCGCAGGGCCCCCTCGACAACTAGCCACCAGCTGGTCAGATGTTCACCATGCGCTGGTGGAGTGGGTCGACCGATGCCGCCGTCAGCGCATGGTGAACATCTGACCAATACCAGATCTGGGTCGTCGATACCGAGGGTGGCCAGCGGGCACAATGCCAGCTGGACCGGCCATCTCATCGAAGAGGGCTCGGAGTACGTCGAAGGCGCTTCCTGGTGAGTCTCTGGAGTGAGGGACTCGGGGCCGTTGGTGAGGGGTCAGTCGCGTTCCTGGCCGAGGCTGATGCCGCGGGTGGCGAGCCAGGGGAGGGGGTCGATGCGGTCGGTGCCGTTGAGCCAGACCTCGAAGTGGCAGTGCGGGCCGGTGGATTCGCCGCGGTTGCCGACGGTGGCGATCTCGTCGCCCGCGATGACGTGCTGGCCTACCGAGACCAGTGCGGTGTTGATGTGGCCGTACACCGTGACGGTGCCGTCGTCGCCGCGCATCCGTACCCACATGCCGAAACCCGCTGCCGGGCCGGCGTCGATGACGGTGCCGTCCTCGACCGCGTAGATCGGTGTGCCGATGGGGGCGGCGACGTCGACACCGGGATGCAGCACGCCCCAGCGCTCGCCGTATCCGGAAGTGAAGGTGCCCGAAGCGAACTTCGTGAACAGCGGCCGCAGCTTTGCCTCCACCTCCGCCGCCAGATCCTGCGCGAACTTATCGCCGTTCTCCAGCACATCGGAGAACTGCCCGAGGTTCGTCGGTGTGGCCGTGTCGAGCAACTCCGGTGTCGTCGGCAGGTCACCGCTCACCGGCTCCAACGCCTGCTGCTGCCCGACGGCCTGCAATTCCGCTGTCTGCGGCGACTTTTCACTACCCGCCGCCAAATTCTGCCCCGCCGCCACAATCGCCCCCGCTGCCACCGCGATAACCGCAGCCCGCCCCTTCAACGCCCGTGGCGGCGCAGGCACCCGATGCGCACCACCTCGCCGCTCCCGCCGCCGGGCCGAATCGGTAGGGGCTCCCTCCCGGCCCTCGACATCCCGAGCGCCGCCCCCGAAATCGTTATCACCCCGAGCCCCACCGCGATTCCGCAAAGCGTCGTCGCGCCGAGCGACATCGCGATCCTGGAACGCGATCCCATCCCACTCCACGCCCTCATCGAACCCGCGCCAGTCGGCATTGCCCGCGTTGTAAAGCAGACTGTCGCCGTAATCGTGGTTCGCGTCGTAGTTCTGGCGTGCATCGTGCTCTTGGCGCACGTCGGCACTCAGGCTTGTCTCTTGACTCCCGCCTGTGCCTTCGCCCTGGATTTCGCAGTGGTGCTGGATAGCGTGGCCGTTCCAGTCCAGGCTCTTATCGCGGTCGCCGTGGAGCTGGCGCCAGCCGCGATTACCCATGCCGTGGTCCAGGCTGTTGCCGTAATCCGGGCTTGCGTCGTACTGTCTCGCGCCGTGCCCCAGGTGTGCGCTGTGGTCTTGGCGTGCGCTGTGGTGTTGGTTTGTGCCGTCGCTCTGGCCTGCACCGTAATCCTGGCTTGCGCCGTCGCCGATCCAGCTCGAGTCCCGATCGTGGTCGCCGCCGGGCTCGCGCCAGCCGCCGTTGCCCATACCATTGTCCAGGCTGGTGCCGTGATCGTGGCCTGCGTGGCCTGCGTGGCCTGCGTGGCCTGCGTGGCCTGCGTGGCCTGCGTGGCCTGCGTGGCCTGCGTGGCCTGCGTGGCCCGGACTTGCGCTGTGATCCTGGCCCGTGTCGTAATTCCGGCTGGCGTCGCTGTTCCAGGTTGCATTCTGATCGTGGCCGTCGCCGAGCTCGTGCCAGCCGCCGTTGCCCGTGCTGTAGATCAGGCCGTGGCCGACATCCTGGCTTATGTCGTAGTTCTGGCTTGCGTCGTGGTCCTGGCGTGTGCCCTCGCTCTGACTCTCGCCGTGATTCCGGGTCACGCGGCCGCACCAGTCCAGACCTTGGTTGCGGCCGTCGCGGAACCCGTGCCAGCCGCCGTTGCCCGCGCTGTAGATCAGGCTGTCGCTGTAATCCTGGCTTACGTCGTGGCTTGTGCCGTACTCCTGGATAGCGGCGCCGGGCCAGTCCATGCTTCCATCGCGGTCCTCGCCGAACTCACGCCCATCGCCCGCGCTGTGGGTCAGGCTGTGGTCATAGCCCTGGCGTGTGCGGTCGCTCCGGCTTTTGCCAGGGTCCTCGGTCGCGCGGCCGTACCAGTCCAGAGCTTGATCGCGGCCGTCGAGGAACCCGTGCCAGTCGGCATTGTCCGTGCTGTAGATCCAGCTCCCGCCGTGATCCAAGTCGGCGTTGTAGCCTCGGCCTGCGGCGTGATCCTGGCTTGTGCGGTATTCCTGGACGTTGCCGTAACCCTGTATGGCGACTCCGTTCCAGCCCAGGCTCTCATCGTGGCCGTCGCCGAGGTGCCAGCTGCCATTGCTCGCGCTGTAAAGCAGGCTGTCGCCGTAATCGTGGTTTGCGTCGTAGTTCTGGCCTGTGTCGTGGCTCGACCTTGTGCCGTCGCTCTGGCCTGCACCGTAATCCTGGATGGCACGGCCGT
Source organism: Nocardia pseudovaccinii NBRC 100343 (assembly GCF_001613225.1). Classification (GTDB taxonomy): domain Bacteria; phylum Actinomycetota; class Actinomycetes; order Mycobacteriales; family Mycobacteriaceae; genus Nocardia; species Nocardia pseudovaccinii. Next base: position 21,190 of record NZ_BDBY01000011.1, on the reverse strand, counting down.
TCCAGTCCGGGCTCTCATCGCGGCCGTCGGGGAACCCGTGCCAGCTTCCGTTGCCCGCGTTGTTAAGCGGGCTATCGCCATAATCCTGGTGTGCGTCGTTGATCTGGCCAGCGCCCTGATCCTGGCCTGTGCTGTAGCCCTGCCCAGCGTGATACCGGCTGCCGTCGTAGCTCTGCCACGCGCGGTCCTGCCACGCGGCGTAATTCCGTCCCCCGCTGTAGCTCTGAATTCCCCTGTCGAACGGTGAATCCGCTTGCGACCATTGATCATTCAGCTGCCAGGATTCGACGCCGTTCGACCGCGCTGAAGATTGCCAAGAATTATCTGGATAATGCTGAACCGGCACTCTTCGCTCATCGGAGCCCGATAGCCACTCTCGCGTCATCGCGGTAACCGCATCACATCACTGGCGTGCCCGAATTGCCCTGAATGCGAGGGAAGTTCGAAAGTTCCTGGTCTTCGAGTGTCGTGGACGGCGCTCGGGGTGTTCGCAACGCGCATGGAGATATCTATCCTCCGGTCACAACTACGGAAGGGGAACGGGTCCATCGACGGTAACGAATCGATAGCGGCACCGCAACCAGTCGTCCGATGAATTCTATTGCCGCACTTCGAATTCGGCTCCAGGCGCGCAGAGATGCACCGACTCCAAAGGGAGTCCCTTGCCCGGAAAGTAAATCAGTCGCGCTGCGGGCCCAAGCTGATACCGCGCGTTGCCAACCACGGCAGCGGATCGACCTTGTCGACACCGTTCAACCACACCTCGAAATGGCAGTGCGGGCCGGTGGAGAAACCACGGTTGCCGATGGTGGCGATCTGATCACCGGCCAGGACGCGCTGACCCTGCGATACCGTCGCGGTGTCGATGTGACCGTAGATGGTGACGGTGCCGTCATCGTGCAGCAGTCGCACCCACATACCGAATCCGGATGCCGGACCTGCTTCGATCACGGTGGCGTCGGCGACGGCGTAGATCGGAGTGCCGATCGGGCCCGCGATATCGACGCCCAGATGCTGTACGCCCCAGCGGGCGCCGAATCCGGAGGTGAAATTGCCTGCCGCGAATTTGGTGAACAGCGGGCGGAGTTTCGAGGCTTCCTGCGCCGCCAGATCGTCGGCGAACTTCTGCCCCTTTTGCAGCATGTCACCGAACTGACCGAGATTGGTCGGCGCCGAAACATTGAGCACCTGAGGCGAATCCGGCGAAGTATTCGGATCGGCCACGCTGACCGACTGCGCCGCGATTTCGTGAATCTGTCCGGCGGCCTCGTAATCGACGGCCTGCGAAGGCTGTTCGGGCGAGGCGAAGGCGGCCTGTCCGGCGGCGACCACCGCGCCCGCGGCGACCGCGACGACCGCGGCGCGGCCCTTGAGCGAGGCGGGCGGTGCGGGCATCCGATGCGCGCCACCATTACCGCGGTTCGCCCTGCGGCCCGGGATCACAGTGGGCCGGGCGGGCCCTTCCGCATCCTCGGACTCCCAGGAAGAGTCGCTACCCTCCCACGATTCGCCATCCCAGGACTCGTCGGCGTCCCAGGACCCGTCCGCCTCCGGCGTCCATGCCGCCTCGGAGTCGGCATTCCAGGCCTCGTTGCCCTCGGGGGTCCAAGAATCTTCGGACGCCCACGCGCCGCCATCGGCCCAGGAATCGCCTTGCGCCCAGGCCTGCGACTGTCCCCACGAATCAACTTGTGGCGACGAGTCGGCCCGCGACTGCCCCCAAGCGGAATCGGACTGTGCCCAAGAATCATTCGCACTCAACGAGCTGTCCTCATGTCCGCCGGTCGCATATCGATGCCCACCGGCACGCCGCGACGAAGTCCCGAACGGGTCTACCGCAGCACTGGAATGTCCACCGAATCCCTCGTCATCATCGGACCGGTAACGATGTCCGGAGCGAGCGCGATTTTCGGTTGCGAAGGTCGAGCGATGGTTCATCGGTGGTGCCACATCATCGAGCGAGAGATCACGGTGTCGAACTGCCTGGTCAGAGGCGTTAAGGAACGGCTCTCCGTCTGCGGAGTGCTGTGCTGCGTCAAGCTTGCCGTCCTCCTAGTCGTGACCGTGTTGTGACATCGACCGCAATTACGGTAACGAAACGATTGCGGGGTCCGCAAGCGCTACGTGCGATCAATCCAAACATGTGAGATTGATCACCGTAACGCACCGGAATATCTCACTGCGATCGGGGCACGCGGGTGAGGCAAAGCGACGACGAACCGTAGTAGAAGGCCCTCGGCCGACCGGTTCGGCGGCTCTACCTGGCGCGCCGTCAGCAACCTACTGGCGAGTAGCCTTGGCCAGGCGTTTTCCCGCCCTGGGCGGCACCCCGTGACCTGCGCCACTTAGGATGAACGTGGCCGTTTGGCCCTCCATGTGACTGGTTAAAGTCCGACCCGACCCGCTTCCGACGTCGGGCCGCCAACAAAGACGTTGTCATCACAACGCAGACGAGACGGTGAGTACATGGATCTCTTCGAATATCAGGCGAAGGAGCTCTTCGTTAAGCACGGAGTGCCTTCGTCCGAGGGCCGCGTCACGGACACGGCCGAGGACGCCCGCGCCATCGCGGCGGAAATCGGCAAGCCGGTGATGATCAAGGCCCAGGTGAAGGCCGGTGGCCGCGGTAAGGCGGGTGGCGTCAAGTTCGCCGCCACCCCGGACGACGCGTTCACGCACGCGCAGAACATCATCGGCCTGGATATCAAGGGCCACATCACCAAGAAGATCCTTGTCGCCGAAGCCAAGGACATCGCGGAGGAGTACTACATCTCCTTCCTCCTGGACCGCTCCAACCGCACCTACCTGGCCATGTGCTCGGTCGAAGGTGGTATGGAGATCGAAGAGGTCGCCGCGACCAAGCCCGAGCGCCTCGCCAAGGTGCCCGTCGACGCCGTCAAGGGTGTCGACCTCGCGTTCGCCCGCTCGATCGCCGAGCAGGGCCATCTGCCCGCCGACGTGCTCGACGCCGCGGCCGTGACCATCCAGAAGCTCTGGGAGGTGTTCATCGGCGAGGACGCCACCCTGGTGGAGGTCAACCCGCTGGTCCGCACCCCCGACAACGAGATCCTCGCGCTCGACGGCAAGGTCACCCTGGACGAGAACGCCGAATTCCGCCACGCGGACCACGAGGCCTTCGCGGACAAGGACGCGACCGATCCCCTGGAGCTCAAGGCCAAGGAGAACGACCTCAACTACGTCAAGCTCGACGGTGAGGTCGGCATCATCGGCAACGGTGCGGGTCTGGTCATGTCCACCCTCGACGTGGTCGCCTACGCGGGCGAGAACCACGGCGGCGTCAAGCCCGCCAACTTCCTCGACATCGGTGGTGGCGCCTCGGCCGAGGTGATGGCCGCCGGCCTCGATGTCATCCTGGGTGATGCCCAGGTCAAGAGCGTGTTCGTCAATGTTTTCGGTGGTATCACCGCCTGTGACGCGGTCGCCAACGGCATCGTGAAGGCGCTGGAAATCCTTGGTGCCGAGGCGAACAAGCCGCTGGTCGTCCGTCTCGACGGCAACAAGGTGGACGAGGGTCGCAAGATTCTCGTCGATGCCGCGCATCCGCTGATCACACTTGCGCAGACAATGGACGAAGGCGCCGACAAGGCCGCCGAACTGGCAGCGGCCAAGTAAGGAAACCGGAAATGTCTATCTTCCTCAACAAGGATTCCAAGGTCATCGTCCAGGGCATCACCGGCGGTGAGGGCACCAAGCACACCGCGCTGATGCTGAAGGCCGGCACCCAGGTCGTGGGCGGTGTCAACGCGCGCAAGGCGGGCACCACCGTCGCGCACACCGACAAGGACGGCAACCCGGTCGAGCTGCCGGTCTTCGGCACCGTCGAGGAGGCCATCAAGGCGACCGGCGCCGACGTGTCCATCGCGTTCGTGCCGCCGAAGTTCTCGAAGGACGCCATCATCGAGGCCATCGACGCGGAGATCCCGCTGCTCGTGGTCATCACCGAGGGCATCCCGGTGCAGGACACCGCGTACGCGTGGGCCTACAACGTGGAGAAGGGCAACAAGACCCGGATCATCGGCCCGAACTGCCCCGGCATCATCACCCCCGGCGAGTCGCTGGTCGGCATCACCCCGGCCAACATCACCGGCAAGGGCCCGGTCGGCCTGGTGTCGAAGTCCGGCACCCTGACCTACCAGATGATGTACGAGCTGCGTGACTTCGGCTTCTCCACCGCCATCGGCATCGGCGGCGACCCGGTCATCGGCACCACCCACATCGATGCCATCGAGGCGTTCGAGAAGGACCCGGAGACCAAGCTGATCGTGATGATCGGTGAGATCGGCGGCGACGCCGAGGAGCGGGCCGCAGCTTACATCAAGGCCAATGTCACCAAGCCGGTCGTCGGCTACGTCGCGGGCTTCACCGCTCCCGAGGGCAAGACCATGGGCCACGCGGGCGCCATCGTGTCCGGTTCGGCCGGTACCGCCCAGGCGAAGAAGGATGCGCTCGAGGCCGCCGGGGTGAAGGTCGGCAAGACGCCGTCCGAGACCGCCGCGCTGGCGCGGGAGATCCTGGAGAAGGCAAGCGTCACCGCCTGATTCGCTGATCGAACGAAGGCCGCCATCCCGATCGGGGTGGCGGCCTTCGGCGTTGTGTCAGAAGAAGTGGACTACCGAAGCGATTCCGAAGACGAGGCTGTACACCGCGAACGGCAGCAGTGAATTCGATTTGAAGTAGCGCTCCAGGAAGCGGACCGCCAGATACGCCGCGCCGCCCGCGACAATCGATCCGACCAGCACCTGACCGAGAATGCCGTCGCCCTGCGGACCCGCCAGCGTCGGCAGCTTCAGCACGCCCGCCGCCAGAATGACCGGAGTGGCAAGCAGGAAGGCGAATTTCGCCGCGTCCTCATGGTCCAAACCGCGCAGCAGGCCGCCGACCATTGTCATGCCGGAGCGGCTGATGCCAGCGAACAATGCGCCAGCCTGCGAGACACCGATGATCAACGCGTCCTTGGCCGACAGATCGCCCAGGCCGGTCGGCTCCTCCGCCGTCGCGACGAAGTACCCCTCTTCGATGGCCTTTGCCCGTGCCTCGGACTCGGCGAAGCGGCGGCCGTAGTCGGACAGCGTCGGCTGACTGCGGCGGCGCATCACCTCACCGGTGACGAGCACGACTCCGTTCAACGTCAGAAACAGGCCCGCCGCAAGGGGTTTCGCGAACAAGGTGCGCAACGGATGTTCCAGCAGCAACCCGAGAACACCGACCGGCACGGTCGCCAGCACCACCAGCCACGCCAGGCGCTGTGTCGAGGTTTCGATCCGGCGGGTGCGCAATGTGGTGAGGAAGCCGGTCACGATCTCGACCCAGTCGCGCCGATAGAACACCAGCAGCGCGATCGCCGTCGCCACATGCAGCCCGACCACGAAAGCGAGATACGGTGTGCCGGAATCGGAATCGCCCTGGGTGACCAGATCGCTCCAGGACCCGCCCAGCCACGCGGGCACCAAGACGGAATGACCCAGGCTGGAAATCGGGAACAGTTCGGTTATGCCTTGCAGTGCGCCGATAACAACGGCTTGGGTGTACGTGAGCATCGCCTGACAGCTTGGCACGCCCAACCCGCTACGACACCGCCCTGAAACAGACCTGTGTCCGTTTTGGAATGCTTGTCGCAGTGGGGGTTTCAGTCGGTGGTCTGGATCGCTGCAGTCGCCCCGGCCGATCCGGCTCCGCTGTCGCGTCGTGGCCCGGCCAGCATGTCGAGATCGATGGTGAGCGGAAGCGGGGACTCGAGCTGCACGACACCGGTCATACGTGGTGCGATCTCGTATTTGCCGGTGTCATTGTTCAAGCGGTACACCGTCAAGCCGATCGATTCGAGATCCACGATGTCGATCACCCAGTAGTGCGGAATGCCATTGGCGGCGTACTCGCCTGCTTTGGTCGCATAGTCGCGAACTGCCGACTCGTCCGAGGAGGCGATTTCGATGGCCAGCGCGATCTGCTCACTGCGGATACGTGCCTGCGAGTCGATGTCGACCTGCGTGACGACGATATCGGGCACTCGCCGCTGGGAGCGTCCGACGGGCAGCTCCGCCTCGATTTCGGCGAAGGCTTCCCATCCCGGGGGCAACTGACCATCGAGCTGAAAGACCAGCCTCATGATGGCGCGGCTATGGGGAGGCGCGGGGCGAGCGTTCACGAGCAAGAGTCCGTTCTCGATCTCGTAACGATGGCCGGTGTCGCTCGGCAGAGCGTCGAATTCTCGCACGCTGATCGGCCGCCTGTGCGGGATCGGCACCATTTCGACTGTCATCGATCCGCCTCCGTGCCTTGTCGCCTTGTGCGCCGTGGGGAAGTACCCGGTTTTACGTGCACACAAAACATTAGCGTGCACGCAGACCAATGATCGCATCCATATTTGGGACCGAGGGTCCCCGGCTGAGTGACCTGGTCTCGAATGGGGACGCTGAGCGGGCCGGGCGCAGCGTGGCGCAGGCATGACACTGAAGCCGCTACAACTGCTAGGGATACGCTGCCCGGTGGCGATGGTTGCCCAGGTCGGAGCGGCGGCTGGGCACTGGTTCCCCGTCACTGACATGCTGTGTGGCGTGGATGTGCTGGTGTTGGGCCCAGTGCAGGTGTGGGCAGGCGAGGACAAGCTGACCATTGATCGGCAACTGGAGCGTGCGTTGTTGGTGCGGTTGGCGTTGGCGAACGGTGTGCCGGTTCCGGATGGGCGGCTGGCCGAGGATCTGTGGGGCGCGGACGTCGAGCGGCCGGTGCAGCGGTTGCGGGTGGTGGTTTCGCGGTTGCGGGCGGCGCTCGGGGCCCATGCGGAGGTCATCGGACGGACGCCTGCCGGATATCACGCGAGTTCGAGAGCATCGGATCTGGTGACCGCCGAGGCGGCGGCGCAGCGGCTGTATGCCGCGCGCCGGGCTGGTGACCATGCCGTTGTCGCGGCGGCCGCGCGAGAGGCGCTCGGGTTGTGGCGTGGAGCCGCGCTGGCCGATCTGCGCAGCGTTCCGTATGCGGCGGCCGAGGGAGACCGGCTCGACGATTGGCGGCTGTCGCTGACCGTGGCGGGGCTGGAGGCCAATCTGGAATTGGGCGCGGCCGGGGAGGTGGTCACCGAACTGACCGGCCTGGTGGCGCGTTATCCGCTACACGAGCCGCTCTCGGGCCTGCTGGCATTGGCGCTGTATCGCACTGGGCGGCAAGCGGACGCACTCGACCGGCTGGCCCGCCTGCGCCGGAATCTCGCCGAGGAACTCGGTGTCGACCCGGCGCCGGAGACGGCAGCGCTGGAGCTGCGCATCCTCGACCACGATCCGACCCTCCGTCCCACGAATGCCGCGCCGATCCCCGCAACCCCGGTCACCACCGAAACAGCAACCGCCGCACCCCAGCTCGACCCTGTCGTCTCGGCCCCGGCGACCAGTTTCATCGGCCGCGGCCGCGAATTCGACACCCTCGGCACCCGGCTCACCGAACCCGGCCTGACCACCCTCGTCGGCGTCGCAGGCAGCGGAAAGTCCCGTCTCGCAGCCGAACTCGCCCGCGCCGCCGCCAACTCCGGACGCCCGGTCGCCTTCGTCGAACTGGCACCCCTGGCCCGAGCCGAGGATGTGCTGCCCGCGGTCCTCGCAGTACTCGAGACAAATGGCCTGACAGCAGACATCCCGATCGAACCCGACGACCTGTTGCCGGGAATCGTTGCGGTGCTGGGTACTTCGGGAATCACAGATGATTGCGGTGCTCGCGGCGATTCGGGCGCGCCGGGTCCTGCGGCAGCGTTGGGTGATTCGCGTGACCCCGAGCGCGCAAATGCGGGTCCGTCGAATGACTCGGGCATCCGAGGTGGTTCGGGTGCGCGCGCAGACGGTGCGCTGGATCCGTCGCATGCGCGCGGCGACTCGAGTGCGCAGCGTGCCCTCGCGGCATCAGCGAATTCGGCCCGCTCCCGCGATAACGCACAGCAAGTCTTGTTGATCCTCGACAATGCCGAGCATCTGATCGAGCCGGTAGCTGAATTAGCCACTGCCGCAGCCGGTGCCAGCATCTTCATCACTTCGCAGCGTGCGCTGGGAGTGGCAGGCGAGTCGGTCTATCCGCTGGGCCCGCTGGAACGTGGCAATGGCGTCGCACTGTTCACCGAACGTGCCGGACTGCACGGTTTGGTCACCGTCGATGAGCGTGCGGAACTGGTCAGGATCTGTGCGGCGGTGGATTGGCTGCCACTGGGGATCGAGTTGGCCGCAGGTCTCACTCGGACGCTCACGATTTCGCAACTCGCGCAGCGCATCGATGATCGGGTGCGGCTGTTGGTCGGCGGCGCGCGGGATGCCGGGGGAGGGCGGCATACGAGTCTGCGGGTGGCCCTGGACTGGAGTTATGAACTGCTGGCCGAACGGGAGCGGGCGGTCCTGCGCAGGCTCGGAGTATTCGCGGGCGGGTGCACGCTGGAGGCGGCCGAAACTGTCATGCCCGCAGCGGATCTCGAAGGCGGCGATATCGCGCCCGCACTCGCGGACTTGGTGAACCGAAGCTTGGTGACGGTCCAGACCTATGGTGCGACAAGACGATTCGTACTCTTGGAGACGGTCCGCGACTACGCACTCGCACAACTGGCGCAAACCCATGAGACCGATCCGCTACGTGCCCGGCACGTGGCCTGGTGTCTCGATCTGGTGCGCGACATCGGCGAGCCCGACGATTTCGCAACGGCCGAATCCGTGGCCGCGGTCTTCGCCGAATGGCCGAATATTCTCGCCGCGCTCGAAACCGCACCCGGAACACCGAGAGCCGCCGCCGGGTTACGACTCGCCACCGCAATGCACGTCCCCTGGCTGGCCAGGGCCTGGTTCCGCGAGGCGAAACGCCACTACGGGGCTCTGATCGAGTCACTGCCTGCCGACACTTCGCAGGCCGAATTGGCGCAGGCACTGAGTCATTACGGCTTCCACACCCTGATGACCGGCGACTTCGATTCCGCCGCAGCACAATTGGCCAGAGCAAGCGAACTCGCCGTGCCGCTGGACGACATCGAACTCGCCCAGACCGTGCGCTACTACCAGGGCATCGTCGATATCGAACGGGCCAGACTCCCGGAGGCGGTCGAGCGCCTGCGCGAGGGGGAGCGGCTGGCGGTGCGCGTCACCCAGGCCTCGTCCTTCGCCGACGCACTCGGCACCGCACTGTTGTATTCGGGTGACGCCGCAGGCGCACTCGCCGCCTACCAGCGCTCCACCGAGGTCGACCGCGCCAATGACGATGAGCACAGCCTCTCCCGCGGCTTGAGCAATCAGGCCAAGGCACTGCTCGATCTGGGTCGCGCCGAGGACGCACTCGCGATGGTCGAAGAATCCGACCGCTACGCCCGCCGCCTCGACGATCGACAGATCCTGCCGCTCAACGACCTCACCCGTGCCGCGGTCGCGCTGGCCGCCGGACAACTCGACGCCGCCGAATCCTATTGCCGCTCCGCCCTGGCCCACGAAGAGGAGGCCGGTCTGGCCCGGCTCGAACTCGCCGACGTCCTCATCGCCAAGGGCGAATTCGATGAGGCCGCAGGACTGCTCGCGGAACACGACGCGTCGGCTCCCGGCGGCGTCCCGGCACTCGCGGCCCGTGCGATCGAAGTCGCGCTGCGGCATGTCCGAGGCGACCCGGACGGCGAGTTGGTCGAGCGCACCCGGTCCGCCTACCGGACCAGTGGTTTCGGCTGGCAGCGCTACCTCAACAGACTCGAAAAACCGGGCACTACCTCGTGAAATGCGGATGAAATCGCGCTGAGACGGCCGCACGGGACTCTGGTCATCGCCAAAAGGAACCAACCAGAGAAAAGGCGCAGACAATGAGCATGAATCGCATCCGCCCCGCCCGCATCGCGGCCATCGCCGCCCTCACCGTCGTCGGGTTCATCGGCGGCGTCGCCCCTGCGGTGGCGGGCCCGTTCGGCACTGGATCGGCCCAGGCCCAGCCGGGCAACCTCGGCCCTTTCGAATACGAACACCAGTGCCTCGCTCGCGGCAACGAGGGCATCCGGACCGGCGAATGGCAGGAATTCGACTGCGTCGGCAGCTACGGCGCCTGGTATGTCGTGCCCCGCTGATCACTTGGGGCGCACAGGAGGGGATTCGGCCCGGAGCAGCTTGCTCCGGGCCGAAGTGCGTTCCCATCGGAGGTGGTAGCGCAGAATTGTTATCGGTCGGCGCAGATCCACAAAGGACCAGCGTATGCGCCGTTTTTCGGCCGCCCGGCCAGTTGGTCAAGGGTGACCCCGGCAAGCGAGTGCAGTAGCGTCAGGTAGAGATCCAGCCGTTCAGACGACGTACGACTCGACCTAGGAGACGACCACCATGTCATACCCGACCGGGGGCTCCGGGTACAACGCACCCGCGACGCCACCCGCACCTTCAAGCTCCGGCCAATCGGCTGGTACCGGCACCGAGTCCACCGCGAAGGGCCTGCCGTATTTCCTGGTGGTCGGTGTCGCCGCGCTCGGTGTGATCAACTTCCTGCTCGGCTTCCTCCCGTTCTTCGGCCAGAAGCCGCGTGAAGTGCGAGGTGTCACGGTCGAGGGAAATGACACGCTCAGTCTCTTCCAGTATTTCGGCGCGGCGGGACTGCTGGCCATCCTGCTGCTCGGCGGCCTGCTCGCCGGACTTTCGTTGCTGCCCAAGCAGAATTGGACCGGCGCCGCGGCCGCGGCATCCGCCGCCGGTTTCCTCGGCACACTGTTCCTGTCCTTCACCACGCCCGACGATCTGAACGTCGAGCTGAAGTGGGGCGCGTACGTGCTGCTATTCCTCGCGCTCGTGCAGACGGCCGTCGCGGTCGTCGCCGTGCTCTTCGAATCCGGCATCCTGACCCCGCCCGCCCCCAAGCCCGCCACTCCGCAGGCCCCCCCGAGCGGTTTCGGTTCCGGCGGTTACGGCCAGCAGGGTGCGTTCGGTCAGGGGCAGCCCTCGGCCTTCGGTCAGGGGCAGCCGAGCCAGTACGGTCAGGGTCAGTTCGGCCAGAGCCAGCCGGGTCAGTACGGCCAGGGCGCCCCGCAATACCAGGCGCAGCAGCCCTACGGTCAGAGTCAGCCGAGCCAGCCGACATACGGTCAGGGCCAGCAGTCGTCCTACGGCCAGCAGCCGCCCGCCTATGGTCAGCAGCCCGGATACGGTGCGGCGCAGCAGGGTTCGCCCTACGGTTCGTCGCCCGCCGCGCAGCCGCGCCCGGATGAGAGTGCCACCCAGCACTTCGGGACCCCGCAGTCCGGACAGCAGTACGGCACACCGGGTTTCGGTCAGGGCCAGCAGGGGCAGCCGGGTCAGCAGAACCAGCCGTTCGGCGGTGAATCCGGTTCGGACCCGTCCTCGGACGCCACCCACGCATTCCGCCCGGACGAGAACAAGTAGTTCGTCGGCTCTCCCGGCGCGCCCCAGAACGGGTCGGCGCGCCTGACCCGCTCGCGCCGGGGGAGCTGCCACGCTGAATTTCCATGAGCTCCTCGAGATCCTCTCTTGTGCGCCGGACCGCCGAGTCCCGCGGCGCGCCGGAACGTTCGGCGCGGAGCGACCGATCGACGCCGCGCACCTCCGCGGACGTTTTCGACGAGGCCGGATTTCTATCGCTGACCCCCGAGCGCGCCCGTGTGCTGCTCCTGGTCGCGGCCCGGCCGACGACGTACGCGCTCGTCGCCGTCGTCGTCCTCATGCTGGCCGCCCTACTGTCCTCGGGCAGTAACCTGGCCGGTACCTCGGGTGCGATCGCCGCGGGTTGGCTTGCGGCACACCAGGTTCCGCTGGTGATCGGCAAAACCTCGCTCGAACTCCTACCGCTGCTGCCGACCGGGCTGCTGGTCTGGGCGACCGGTCGTGATTGTGCCCGCGCGGTCGAGCCGGACAGTTCACGCGCGGATCTCGGCTGGATCGTCGGTGCGGCGTTGTCCGGACCGCTGCTGGTCACTGCCGTCTGTCTGGCGGTCGCCGAGGACGCCTCCGGTGTCGTGGCATTGCAGCCGCCGAATACGCTGGCCGCCTTCGGCTGGGTCGGCGCGGTGCATCTGGTCGCCGCGGTCGGTGGCATCGCGAGCCGGAGTCGGCGTCGGCTGTTCACCCTGCTGCGGTTGCCGGACTGGGCGATCGCGGGCGCATTCGGCGCGGGTCGGACAGTCGTACGCCTGCTGACCTGCGCCACCGCGGTCGTCATCGTGTCCTTCCTCGCGCACTGGTCGCGCATCGGTGACACCTTTCACGCCGCGGGCAATGCGGCGGGTGTGCTCGGGCTGATCCTGCTCTCGCTGGCATATCTGCCGAATGTGGTGATCGCGACGGTCGGCGTCCTGGTCGGCTCCGGCGCGCAGTTCGGGGATGCGTCGATCGGCGTGTTTTCCGTTGTCGGCGGCCCGATTCCGGCCGTTCCGCTCATGGCGGCGGTGCCGACCGGACCCGCCGAAGGCTGGTGGCCGGTGCTGCTGTTGATTCCGGCCGCGGTAGGAGTGCTCGGCGGGCTCGATATCGGAAGGACCTCCCACGACCGCGCGGCCGCGCCGTGGGCGACGCTGACCTCCGCCGGGGTGGCGACCGTGACGTTGGTACTGCTCGGCGTGGTGGCGGGCGGCGACCTCGGAACGTTCGGGCAGTTCGGGCTCGATTTGCCGATTTTCGCGGTGGTGGCTTTCGGTTGGTTGGCCGTGACCGGATATGTGGGTCTGGCGTTCGCGCGTTGGGTCGTCGTTCCCATCGGCGCGCCGGTGACCGGGTACGACGACGAGGACGCGGATTACGACGACGACTACTACGAAGACGACTACTACGAAGACCGCGACCACTACGACGATCATTATGAGGACGAGCAGTACGACGACTACGACGACGAATACGAGGACTACGCCGGTCCCGACTTCGACGTGGAACTCGACGGCGAACTGGTCGACGAGCAGCCCGCGATCGCCACCTCGGGCGCCGCGGGCAGCAATACCTTCCCCGACATCGTCGATGCCGAAGTGGTCGAGGCGGACCTGCCGGAAAGTGACCGGGTGGACGGTCGTTAGGCTTTACCTGGCGGTGTCGCACCGCCCGCCTTCGACCGAACCGCAGGAGTAGACCGCTGACGTCCTCGAATGCCCCGTGGGTACCATCCGCGAACCCGGCAACCGTCGTCGTGCTGGCCTCTGGCACTGGTTCCCTGCTGCGCGCCCTCATCGAGGCCGCTGCCGCTCCGGAGTATCCGGCGACCGTCGTCGCCGTCGGCGTGGACCGCGTCTGCCAGGCCACCGAACACGCGGCCGCCGCGGGGATTCCGGCCTTCCGGATGGCCGTGCGGGATTTCCCCGATCGCGCCGCCTGGGATGTCGCGCTGACCGATGCGGTCGCCGCCTACGAACCCGATCTGGTGGTCTCGGCCGGATTCATGAAGATCCTCGGCCCGGTCTTCCTGGCCCGCTACGGCGGCCGGATCATCAATACCCACCCTGCGCTGCTGCCCGCATTCCCGGGCGCGCACGGGGTCCGCGACGCACTCGCCTACGGGGTGAAGGTCACCGGTTCGACCGTGCACCTGGTCGATTCCGGCATCGATACCGGACCGATCCTGGCCCAAGAGGCGGTGCCGGTGCACGACGATGACGACGAGGCCACGCTGCACGAGCGCATCAAGGTTGTCGAGCGACGGTTGCTGGCGGAGGTTGTCGCCGCCGTCGCCACCAGAGGCATTGTCTCCGACGGACGAAAGGCAGTAATTCCAGATGAGCGGGTACTTCGGTGAGTGAGCGTAAGGGGATTCACAGGGCGCTGATCAGCGTCTACGACAAGACGGGGCTCATCGAGCTCGCGACCGGGCTCAACGCCGCCGGTATCGAACTGGTTTCGACCGGTTCGACGGCGGGCAAGATCGCCGACGCGGGCATCCCGGTGACCAAGGTCGAGGATCTGACCGGATTCCCGGAAACCCTGGACGGCCGGGTCAAGACCCTGCACCCCCGCGTGCACGCGGGCATTCTCGCTGATACCCGCAAGGCCGAACATGTCGACCAATTGGTCGAGCTCGGCGTCGAGGCCTTCCAGCTCGTGGTGGTGAATCTGTACCCGTTCACCCAGACCGTGGCCAGCGGTGCGAGCAATGACGAATGCGTCGAGCAGATCGATATCGGCGGTCCGTCCATGGTACGCGCGGCCGCCAAGAACCATCCGTCGGTCGCGGTGGTCGTCGACAGCGGCGACTACGACGACGTACTTGCCGCGGTGCAGGCGGGCGGCTTCACTCTGCCCGAGCGGACCGCGTTGGCGGCCAAGGCATTCCAGCACACCGCAAGCTATGACGTCGCGGTCGCGAGCTGGATGACCAGCGTGCTCGCCCCGGCTGTCGAGTCGAATGAGGCTGCCGCACAGCAGTTCCCGGGCTGGATCGGCGGCTCCTGGGAGCGCGCCTCGGTGCTGCGCTACGGCGAGAACCCGCATCAGGCCGCCGCGCTGTACACCCAGAACGACGGCAGCCGGGGCCTGGCACAGGCGAAGCAGTTGCACGGCAAGGAAATGTCGTACAACAACTACACCGATGCCGACGCCGCCTGGCGCGCCGCCTACGACCATTCGGCACCGGCGGTCGCGATCATCAAGCACGCCAACCCCTGTGGCATCGCGATCGGCGCGGATCTCGCCGAGGCGCACCGCAAGGCGCACGCATGCGATCCGGTGAGCGCCTACGGCGGTGTGATCGCGGCCAACGGTGAGATCAGCGTGGAGATGGCCGAGCAGGTCGCCGATATCTTCACCGAGGTGATCGTCGCACCGTCGTATGCCGATGGCGCCGTCGAGGTGTTGCAGCGCAAGAAGAATGTGCGCATCCTGGTCGCCGAGCCGCCGCGGCGCGCCGGTGCGGAGCTGCGCCCGATCAGCGGCGGCGCACTGCTGCAGAGCCGCGATATCCTCGACGCCCCTGGCGACAACCCGGAGAACTGGACCCTGGTGGCGGGTGAGGCGGCCGATGCGGAAACCCTTGCCGATCTCGAGTTCGCTTGGCGCGCCTGCCGTGCCGTGAAGTCCAATGCCATCCTGCTCGCCCACGACGGCGCCTCGGTCGGCGTCGGCATGGGCCAGGTCAACCGGGTCGATGCGGTGGGTCTCGCGGTGCAGCGTGCCGGTGACCGCGCTAAGGGTTCGGTCGCCGCATCGGATGCGTTCTTCCCGTTCTCCGACGGCCCGCAGCAGCTCATCCAGGCCGGTATCCGGGCCATTGTGCAGCCCGGCGGCTCGGTCCGCGACCAGGACACCATCGACCTGGCCCGTGAAGCGGGAGTCACCCTCTACCTGACGGGATCTCGCCACTTCGCGCACTGAGTTATCCCTGAAGAGGGCGGGGGCCACCGGCTCCCGCCCTCTTTGCGTGTCCTGAGTCGACTGCCGGGCAGAGCAGGACGGTTTTCGTAGAGTGACCGGTATGGCGACTCGTGCGGTGGTATCCGGTGTGGTGGCTATGGCGGCCGTGGCGCTCGTCGCCCAGCCACAGACGCGTGCCGAACAGGCCGCACCCCTGACGGTTCCGTCGGTGAAGAGCTGGACTCCCGGTGGTACCGGGTTCACACTCGGCGTACATGCGCGAGTGGTGTATGCCGGAGACGGGCTGCGCGACGCCGCAGTGGATCTTGCGGACGGCCTACGCGCTGTTTCCGGCAATGATGTTGTGGCACAGTCTGGTTCGTCCGGTGGTCCGGGTGACATCGTGCTGCGGAACGGTCCGGTCGTCGGCGCGCCTAACACTCCGGAGTCGTACCGGATAGCGGTCGGCGACACGCTCGATCTCCAGGGCTCGGACACGGCCGGAACCTTCTACGCCACCAGGTCCGCACTGCAGATGCTGCGCAGGAACACCGCGATTCCCGGCGGTACCGTGACGGATTGGCCCGACTACCGCGAACGCTCACTCATGCTCGACGTCGGCCGCGAATTCATGCCGGTCGACATGCTGCGTGATCAGATCCGGCGCATGGCCCAGCTCAAACTCAACCTGCTGCACCTGCACTTCTCGGACACCTTCGGATTTCGGCTCGTGAGCATAAGCCATCCGGAGATCACCGCGCCGGAGCACTATTCGAAGCAAGACATCCACGATCTGATCGAATACGCGGCGCGCTATCAGGTCGAGATCGTGCCGGAGGTGGATTTCCCTGGTCATATGAACGGAATCCTCGCGGCGCACCCCGATCTGAAGCTGCGTAGCGCCGCCGGAGTCGTCTCGGACTCCGCCATCGATATCTCGAACCCGCGAAGCTACGACTTGATGCGCGACATCGTGGAGGAATTCCTGCCACAATTCCCCGGCCGCTATTGGCATCTCGGCGCAGACGAGTTCCTATTGCAGGGCACCCGCGTCGTTTCCATGGACGAATACCCGCAACTGGGCGAATACGCCCGCGCCACCTACGGCCCGCAGGCCCAACCGGTCGACGCCTACCTCGGCCTGATCAACTGGGGCGCCGAAATCGTGCGCGCCCACGGCAAACGTCCACGCATCTGGAACGACGGACTGCACACCGGCGAGGGAACCATCACGCCCGACCGCGATATCGTCATCGACTTCTGGAGCCGCGCGGGCATCCCGCAACTGCCTCTGCCGTTCTTCGGAAATGCGCGCACCGCATCGGATCTCATCGCCGCCGGACATCAGGTGAAGAATGCGGCCTTCACGCCCACGTACTATGTGACCGGCGGACCGGCCACCATCGGCAATATTCCGGCCCCGCTGGCCTACGAACTCTGGGATCCAACACTTTTCGTGGACGGCACCCGGCTGATTCCCGATCAGAACGCGAGCAATCTAGGCTCCGGTCTATACGTATGGTGCGACGACCCGACCGCACAAACTCCGGCCCGGATAGCGGCATCGATCACGATGCCGTTGCGCGTCATGGCGCAAAAGACTTGGGGCCCAGTCAAACCCGGAACCTACCTGGAATTCGCCGCCCTCGCGGACACAGTCGCCGAACCCGTCTAGACCGCGCTGAGGACCTGTCGGCTGCCGAGTGGCGCCTTCAGTGGCACCTCGAGGGTGCCGAAAACGGCGATCATGGTGCACATTCGGCCGACGGCATCGGCGCGCGTACCGGAGCGCAGTTCCACGGTGACCGTCGAATCGGTCTCGGTCACCCCGGCATCCACGCCGTAGCACTCCGGCGATCCGGTCTCGAAGTTGACCGCGATCCGATCATCGGCCACCCGTGACCAGGACGTGAACGGAATCGGATGCGCGCCAACGATCGTCGGGTCGGCGACGAACATCCGGCCCGTGTCGGCGGGTGTACCCTCGGTCGGCGTACTCTTCGCCGCACTCGTTGTCGTTGTCTTCCCTTGTGTCCCACCGTTATCGGAGCCACCGCATGCGGTGACGGCGAGGCCGACGAACAATGCGACGGCGACTGCGGCGGGCCGAACTCGCGACATCCGATACATACCGACCACCCTAATCCACGGGTCGGAGCATCGAGCCGAACCGCGCCAGCAAACCAGGAGAACGATTGTGTCGGTTTGTGCGACAAGATGATAGAGCGGTGAAGCCCATACAGTGAACATTCGGCTAAGCCTGCGCGTAATACCTCCGCGCCGCTCGCCCGCACAGTACATTCGGGGGCCGATGCGCGCCGAGCGGCACGCATCGAGTCGGAATGCTTGGCACAGTAAACCTTCGAAAGGAAGAACGTGGGCGACACGCTGCGCGTAGGTGAAGAACTCGGGCTCGGCCAGACTCTGGTCGGCGGTGCGTACACCCTGACCCTGCAGCCCGATGGCAATCTGGTGCTGTCGGAACCGGATGGAAATGTCGTGTGGTCCACCCTGACTCACGATCAAGGTGTCGAGCGGGCCGTCCTGCAGGAGGACGGCAACTTCGTGCTCTACAAGGGTGAGGGCGCGGCCTGGGCCACCGAAACCAATGGCCGGGAAGCGGACCGGCTGACCGTGCAGGCCGACCGCAATGTGGTGCTGTACGGCACGGACGGCAGCGCGCTGTGGGCCTCGGACACCCAGACCGACAACCCGCTGCCCGCCCCGGAGCCGGAGCCGGAGCCGGTTGCCGAGCAGGCCGCGCTCGCCGCCGAAGAGGTCGCGCCCCCGCTGCCTGCCGCGCAGACCTACACGGTCGAGCCGGGCGACACCCTGTGGGCGATCGCCGAGCGCTTCTACGGCGACGGCAACCGCTACCAGGAGATCGCGGACGCCAGCGGCATCGACAACCCGGATGCCATCAACCCCGGCCAGGTGCTCACCATCCCGTGACGCGCTGACGACGAAGGGCCCCGAGGCTGCAGCTTCGGGGCCCTTCCGAGTCGGTGTCTACCGGCTGGTGAACGGCAGAAGTGCCATCTCGCGGGCGTTCTTCACCGCGACGGCGACCTGGCGCTGCTGCTGCGGGGTGAGTCCGGTGACCCGGCGGCTGCGGATCTTGCCGCGGTCGGAGATGAAGGTGCGCAGCAGGTTGACGTCCTTGTAATCGACCGTCTCGACGCCCGCCGCGATCAGCGGGTTCTTCTTCGGGCGACGGGCCTGCTCGGCGCGAACCTTCTTCGAGGGTGCTCGCTTGACTGCCATGTGACGGGTTTCCTTCTCGAGATCAGTGGTTGTCTACCAGCTCGATTTGTGCACACCGGGGAGTTCACCCCGATGGGCCATCTCGCGTACACGTACGCGGGAGAGTCCGAACTTCCGGAGATGACCGCGCGGTCGTCCGTCCGCGGCGTCCCGATTGCGCAATCGTACCGGACTGGCATCGCGGGGCAGCCGCTGTAGCGCCGACTGTGCCGCTGCGCGGGCTTCCTCGGAGGTGGTCGGCTTGCGGATCAGTTCCTTGAGCTCCGCGCGCCGCGCCGCATGGCGGGCGACGATCTCCTTGCGCTGTTCATTGCGGGCGATCTTCGACTTCTTGGCCATCAGCGCTCCTCGCGGAAGTCGACGTGCCTGCGCACCACCGGATCGTATTTGCGCAACACCATGCGGTCCGGATCGTTGCGCCGGTTCTTCCGCGTGACGTACGTATATCCGGTTCCCGCAGTGGATTTCAGCTTGATGATCGGCCGGATCTCGGTCGATTTCGAGGCCATGGCGCTCCCGTCAGATCTTGTCGCCGCGGGCTCGGATCCGGGCCACCACGGCCTCGATCCCGTCCCGGTCGATGGTCTTGATGCCCTTGGCGGAGACGTTCAGCGTGATGCGCCGGTCCTCGCTGGGCAGGTAATAGGTCTTGCGCTGGACATTGGGATTCCAGCGCCGGCTCGTCCGCTTGTGCGAGTGCGATACGGACTTGCCGAATCCCGGCTTGCGCCCGGTGACCTGGCAGTGGGCCGACATGCGGACTCCTTCCAGTATTTGACAATCATTTTCGACAACGGCTGTTCGACAATGTACCGTTGCCTGACAGAAAATGAAAATCGTTATCGAAAGGAAGGTTGCGTGGAACCCGCCCTACCCCCACCCGGGAGGCAGTCCGACCGGAGAACCCCCGTCGTGATGCTCGCCGGATGCTCCGGAGCGGCCGCGGCGGGTGTGGCACGACTGGCCGCCGCACTGCGCGAGACGCCGGGCACCGTCACCATCCGCCACGACTTGGGCGGACTCGGCGAGGGCATCGTGCATCGCACGGTGCGCATCGGCGAGCAGGAGACCTCGACCGTGCTCGAACTGGCGCACGGCTGCGTCTCCTGCACCCTGCGCAACGATCTGCTGCCGCTGCTGTGCGCGCTCACGGCCCGTGGCTCGGTGGATCGCATTGTGCTGGAGCTGGATTCGGCCTTCGAGGCGGAAGCGGTATGCCGGGCGATCGAGAATATCGTCGTCACCGGTGTGGTCGGACGTGTCGACGGCCCGGCCGGGCGCGATGTGCGAGTCGAGGCCGTGCTCACCTGTGTGGACGCGCGAACCTGGTTGGCCGATGCTACCGGCGAGGACACCCTCGCCGAGCGCGGGTCGACGACCGCCGACGATGACCGGACCGTGGCCCAGGTGGCGGTCGGTCAGGTCGACTTCGCGGATGCCGTTGTGGCACACGGTAGTACCGGTGATCCCCGCGATCGGGCGCGGCTCGCCGCGGTGCTGTCCCGGCTCGTGCCCGAAGCACCGGTGGCCTGGATCGACGATATCGATCTGCTCGACTCGGCCGATGTCGAGGCACTGCTCGCACGCATTCCGGTCCAATCGCGGCGCGGCCGCGTCTTCGATGCCCATGCGCCGCTGTTGCGCGGCCAGCCGCCGCTCGGCGCCGAATACGGTGTCGTCCTAGTCGAATTCGCCGCGAGCCGCCCGTTCCATCCGGCTCGCCTGCACGAGGCCCTCGACGTGCTCTTCGACGGCGTCGTGACCGCACGGGGACGGATGTGGCTGGCCACCCAGCCGAACGAGGTGGTGTGGCTGGAATCGGCGGGCGGCGGATTGCGCGTCGGCGGCGCGGGACCGTGGCTGGCCGCCATGAGTCCGAGCGAGCTGGCACAGGCCGACCCCACGCGCCGGGCCATGGCCGCGCTGCGCTGGGACGAGCAGTTCGGCGACCGCGATATTTCGCTGGTTGTCCTGGCCTGTGACGCGGACCCGGCCGAGATCCGGCAGGCCCTGCACTGGGCGCTGGTCGAGGACGACGAACTGCGCCTGGTGGAACGCGCACCCGAGCGGGTCGCGCAGTGGGAGGACCCCTTCGGCGAATGGCATGCCGACCCCTGCGAACCGAACGGCCTGCCGATCGACGGTCAGACGAAAAGCCCTGGAGGAGAGGCGAAATGAAGACTGGCATACATCCGGACTACCACCCTGTGGTGTTCGAGGATTCGAGTACCGGAAAGCGGTTTCTGACCCGGTCCACCGCCACCAGCGCACGCACCGTCGAGTGGGAAGACGGCAATACCTACCCGCTGCTGGTCGTGGACGTCACCTCCGATTCGCACCCGTTCTGGACCGGCGCGCACCGCGTGCTGGATACCCAGGGCCGGGTGGAGAAGTTCGAGCGCAAATACGGCAGGCGGGCCTCGTCCCGGCCCTCACGAGGGGAGGGCTGATATGGCGGTGCCCAAGCGCAGGATGTCGCGGTCGAATACCCGCAGCCGTCGCTCGCAGTGGAAGACGACCCCGCCGGACCTGGTGCCGGTCAGTGTCGGCGGGGTCGTACACAAGGTGCCGCGCCGTTTGGTGCAGGCGGTCAAACGCGGACTCGTCGATCCAGGGCGAATTTGACGCCCTCGTAACCACAACGGAGC
>NZ_BDBY01000010.1 GCF_001613225.1 Nocardia pseudovaccinii NBRC 100343 | reverse complement strand
TGCGACGAAGTCGCGAGTCTCGACGGCTCGGACGCGAGACACCAGGGGGCCGCGAACACGCAGCGCTGAAGGCGCTGCCAAAGATTCAGCCTTCTTTTTCGGCGAGCTGCACCAAGGTGGCGGCGAGCTGGAAGAACTTGTTGTTGCCGAGGTCGGCGACCGTCTTGATTTTCAAGGCCTCCAGCAGCTGCTTATCGTGCGCCGGGGTGAGGCCCGCCAGCGCCGACGGCGGGGCGGAGAGGATGTCCTTCAGCGACTTGTTCTCGAATTCCTTGTCGAGAGCCTTGTCGAGCACCACGTTTACGGTCATGCGAACTCCTTCGTACGAACCGGTATGTGCAAGCTGACGATAACTCGCGCGGTGCTGGCACGGGACGGATCGCGCTGGGTCGATGGTCGATCGACCGGAATGGCTCGATGCCGGTCTCGGATCGGAACCGCTCGAGACCATAGCAATTCAATAGCTACTCAAATAAATCGTGTCACATGGAAGCTTCCCGTGTCTGTGATTGCGACACGGTAGCTCATTGATCAATTACGTACTGTGAGTTGGTTTTTCGTGTCTGTAAAAGTCCTGGCGCAGTGATGATTTCGTGCTCTCGCGCCGGTACCCTCATCCGAGAGGGCGGGTTCTCGGAACCCCGGTTCACCGGATCTCCGGGAACCCGCTCATCGCCAAACTTCCGGCCTCTCTGCCGATTTCCCCACTTCCCGGCCACCGGGCCGACCTGGCAAGTCCGGCAATAGAGACTCCAGCCGGGCCAGTTGCTCACCCACGAAGTCGGCCGGACCCTCGATCAGCGAGAGCGGCCATGGCCAATGCGGCCCGTCCAACCGCTTCACCTCTTCCACCAGATCCGCGGTGGTGGCTTCGAGTTCGCTGATCTCCGTGCGCAATTCGCCGACTTGCGTACGCAAATCGGCAGATTCGTCCTCCAGCTCCTTGATCCGCTGCAGCGCCGCCGCCACGCCGTCCACCAGCGTGCGATAGCGGCCCTCCGCGTCGGTGCCGAGTTGCGGCCAGCCGGACAGCTCCGGACCGCGCAGCTGGATCTGGATATCGCGCAGCACTGCCTCTTGTTCCGGCGTCACGTCCGGTTCCTCCTGTACGAAGTCCCACTGTCCGAAATCGATTGTCTCGGCTTCGTTTACATCGCAGAGCACGCCCCCGACGACCACCTGCCGCAATGTCTGATGGATATTGCGCCTGGTCTCCACATTGGTGCCGGACCAAGCATCGGTCTGCCACGACCAAGCCGCGACGCCCGCGTCCAACGCCCGGCTGATCGACCAGAACCCGCCGTAGATACCCACATTCGCGGCGCCGAGCACGGTGGCCGCGCCTTCGAGATAGGCGTTGATCGCCACCTGATCCTGCGGTGTCGAATCGAAATCCGCGGAAAAGTAGATCGGCCGATCCGACCGACCGCCACAGCGCAGCACCTGCGCCGAACCCGCACGGGCATCGACGATTCCGGCGCCGTAGCCGTCCAGCATCCTGGCCGCGGTGGTCTCCCAGTTCGAGACGATGGAGATGCCGTTCGCCCGTAGGTCGTCGGCCTCGGCCGGGGTCAACTGCTTGCCGGGCAGGGTCGGACCACCATCGGAGAGATAGCGCACGACGAAATCGAAACCGGCCGCTCGAATGGCCGCACCGCCGGGACGGCCCGCTGCGTAGTCCAGCCCCAAACGCATATCTCTCACTGTAGGGGGTGTCGTGGGCCGAAATCGGCGGCATCGCCGAACCCGCCGAAACTGTCGGCGCCCGGTGGTTGACTAGGTCCCTGGAGGTGCCTATTCACTAGAAACGGAGATGACCGATGCCCAAGAGCAAGACCGTCGGGGAGATGCCGACACCCGAAGCCTGACCCTCAGCTGATCGGCAGCGAGCTCCAACAGGCTCAGCGCACCGACTGGAGCTCGGACCGGAGCCGGTCCGACCGCAGCTCGGACCGGCGCTTGGCCTCGAGCGCCGCCGCCGTCTCGCGCCGGTCCGGTGCGATGAGTACCGCGCTGATCGGGACCGTCAGCGCGAGCGATCCGATGACGAACATCGGGAAGACGAATTCGAACAGCGTGAGTCCGTCCGGTGCCTTCGCGGTGGTATCGATATTCGGGTCGATGGCCGCGGCCCCGGCGTAGTACATGCCCGCCACACCGACGGCGAACAGCAGCACCGTGGCCGCCCGCGCGAGCAGACCATGCAGCGCCTGGAACGACCACAGCGTGCCCACACCGGTGAGCACCGCGACCGCCATCGCGACCGCCGCGAGCCACGGGGATATATCGATCGAGCCCCGGATGCGAATGGACCCGAGCCCCAGATACAGGGTGAGACCGATGCCGAATCCCATGACCAGCCCGCCCGGGATGAGCCGGGCCAGTTGCAGCCGACGGCCGATGATGATCAGCGCGACGAATACCGCGACGAACGAGGTCACCATGGCCGCGACCATCTTGCCGCCGTCGAAGCGCGCAGCGGTACCCGAAATATCGAGGCCGAGCAGCGCGACCGAGGTCGACAACCAGACCCCGACGCCGCCGAGCGCCACCGCGGCCGAGGTCACCCACACCAACCGGAACCGCGACGATCGCGCCGCGTGTAGTACGCAGGCCAGCCCGACCACGGCGCCGAGCACCGAAACACCGAAGGAGAGTGCGGCGACCCAGTACCCCATGGAGAACTGGTCCACCACTGCGCCGTTGTCCGCCGCGGCGAACAACCGGACGTCATGCATGTCGAGCGGTTCCTTCCAATTCGAGCGCCTTCAGTTGGGCGATCGCGTATTCGGTGACGGCCGCCAGCGCCTGGCGGACCTCCATGGCATTGCGCGCGTCGATATCCACGATGGGCACTCCCTCACGCACCGAAAGCGCCTCGCGCAGTTCGGCGATCGGGAAGCGGGGCGCGTCCGGAAAGCGGTTGACCGCGATCAGGAACGGCAGCTTGCGCGCCTCGAAGAAGTCCACGGCGGCGAAGCTGTCTTCCAGCCGTCGGGTGTCGATGAGCACCACCGCGCCGATGGCGCCGCGGATCAGGTCGTCCCACATGAACCAGAAGCGGCGCTGGCCCGGCGTGCCGAACAGGTAGAGCACCAGGTTGCCGGGCAGGATGATGCGGCCGAAATCCATTGCGACCGTGGTGGTTTCCTTATCCGGGGTATCGGCGAGATCGTCGATACCGTCGGAAAAGCGGGTCACCATGGCCTCGGTGCGTAGGGGAACGATCTCCGATACCGCACCGACGAAGGTCGTCTTGCCCGCCCCGAAGCCGCCCGCGACCACGATCTTGGTCGAGGCGACGCGGGTGTCGGCATCGGCGGGTCCGGTGTTGCCGGATCCGGAGTTACCGGGCTGCCCGTAATTTCCGCCTTGCCTATAGGGCACGGAGTCCACGCAAAGTCCTCTCCATAAGGGAACGGCGCTCGTCGAAGCTCGCCTCGTCGGTCAGTGTCGAATGCACGCGCAGCGCGCCGTCGACGACGAGGTCACCGACCATGACCCGGACCATGCCGAGCGGTCGATCCAGGTGGGCGGCGATCTCGGCGACCGACAGCCGGTGCGTGCCCAGCCGCAGGATCTCGGTGCGCAGATCGCCCGTCGGCCAATCGAGATGCGCAGTGTACGACAGGGTTTCGATAACCGCTTCGAGCGGTAGGTCGACCGCGGGTTCGGTACGCCCGGAGGTCAGGGCATACGGTCTGACGCGGGTGGTCGGCCGGTTCGGTCCGTGGCCGAATGGACTCGACATCGTTGGATCAGACTGCTGTCCGGGCGGTGGCCGTGACCACCGTGCCCACACGGTCCACGAGCAGGGCCATTTCGTAGCCGATCCGACCGATGTCGTGCGACTTGTTGGCGAGCACGGCCAGGTGCGACCCGTTGCCGACGCTCATCACCAACAGGTAGCCGCGCTGCATCTCCACGATCGACTGCATCACCTTGCCGCCGTCGAACAGCGATGCCGCTCCGGTGGCGAGGCTGGCCAGACCCGCGGTGACCGCTGAAAGCTGTTCCGCGCGGTCCGCGGGTAGATTCGGGCTGGTCGCCTGCAGCAGACCGTCCGCCGTCACCAGCACCGCGTGCGACACTCCGGGCACATCCTTGGTGAAGCGGGCAACCAGCCAGTTGAGGTTCTCGTCCGTGGTGCTGTTCGGGTTGGTCATACAAGCCCTCCGTCGTTGTACTGCGCTTCGGCCCGCCCGCTGCGGACCCCACTGAGATGCCTGGTCAAGTTGTTCCGGATCTCCTCCGGATCGCGTACGCCGGGTTCCTCGACCGGCGCGAGGCCGCCGGGCACCAATTGCGCTCCGGGCCTGCGGATCGGCAGTCCACCGACGGTGCGCGCCTCGGCGGTCGGATGGCTGGCCTGCTCGGCGGCCGTCCAGCCCGCGTCGGCGGGGGAGGTCCATGCCGAGGGCGAGGGTTGTGCCGTCGCGGGCTCGACCAACCACTCCGAAACCATCCGCTGATAGATCGGGGTGGGCGTTTCGCCCTGCACGGGCTGTAGTCGGGTCGAGGTGTTGGCCGCGGCGTCGGCTGAGACCGGCTGTAGTCGAGTCGAGGTCGGCTCGGGTTCCGTTGCGGCGGTGGGCTTTCTGGTCGGCAGCGTCGGCCGCAGGACGGCGGTCTGATACGGCTCGGCGGGCTCGCGGGAGACGATCGGATTCGATCCGGTGTCCACCGGCTCGTCGGGCTGTTCGGCCCACATATCGGTGACCGCGCCGAGGGGCACCTGCGGTTCCACGTCGATGACCGAATTCGGTCCGGTGGCAGGCTCATCCGTCGGGGTCGGCGGCCCGAACGGCGTGATGCGGGACCGGTCGTCGTCGCCGCGGCGGCTGCTCGGATTCTCGGCGAATACGTCGACCGAGGTTTCGGTGTGATCATCGCCGGGTATCGGTACCTCAGGCGCGTCGGCGACGCGCATGGTCGGACGACGTTGTGGCAGACCGGAACTGGTGACCGCGAAGCGCGATGGTTCACGCTGTGGCAGGCTCGGCACCGGCACCAGCGTGCGCGGCGGCTGTTGTTGCGAGGGGGCGGGCAACGCGGCCATGACCTGGGCTTCGATGGCCCGCTGGTTCGGATCGGTCGCATCGAGCGGCGGCGCGACCAGTGCGCCGGGCAGGTGCACGCTCGCGGTGATGCCAGGCTGCTGCGCCATGGTCGAGGTGCGGCGCAGGCTCACCGTGATGGTGTGCCGCTTGGCGAGTCGGCCGACAACGAAAAGGCCCATGCGGCGGGCGGTTTCGACGGTGACCTCACCACCGGAGGCCAGCCGGTCGTTGGTGAGCTGCAGATCCTCGAGTGACATGCCGAGGCCGCGGTCGGTGATCTCGATCAGGTAGCCGCCGTCGACCGCGCGCGCAACCATCACCGCGACCGGTGTGGTCGGCGGGGAGTAGCGCAGCGCGTTATCGATCAGTTCGGCCAGCAGATGTTCGATATCGACAGCGGGCTCACCGGCGACGATGCCGTCGGGCACCGCACCGATCTCGACCCGTTGGTAATCCTCCACCTGGGAGACCGCACTCCAGAGCATGTCCGATAGTGGCACCGGATGTAGTTGACCGCGGCGCAGCGCGGTACCGGCGAGCACCAGCAGGTTGTCGCCGTTGCGGCGCATGCGGGTGGCGAGGTGGTCGAGGCGGAACAGGCTCTGTAGCCGTTCGGCATTGTCCTCGTCGTGTTCCAGATCCTCGATCAGCGACAGCTGCTGTTCGACGAGGGATTGGCTACGGCGGGAAAGGGTTTCGAACATATTCCCGATCTGCAGCCGCAGCCGGGCCTGATCGGCGGCGAGATTGAGCGCTTGCTCGTGGATTTCGTCGACGGCGCGGGCCAGCTGGCCGACCTCGTCGGTGGTGTGCACGCCGACCGGGGTGATCTCCGGGGTGGCGCCACCGCTGCGCACCACCGCCAGTTCGTCGGGCAGCTTGACGTGCGCGACCTCGAGCGCGTCGCGGCGTAACCTGCGCACCGGGACGACCAGGGTGCGCGCGACGGCGAGGGCCAGCGCAAGACCGGCCAGCAGCATGCCGATGACGATCGTGGTCTCGCGCAGCGCACCGGTCTGCGCCTCGGTGGTCCGATGCGCCAGCGCCTTATCGATGGTGTCGGCGAGGGAATTGGTTGTCTTCTCGTAGGTGTCCGAGCTGGCCTGTAGTGAATCCAGTACGGCCGGATTCGATGTCGGATCCCCGACGTTCTGACTGAACGCGCCGAGGCGGATGCCGACCGCGTCCAGTAGCGGCCGCATATTCGGCGCATTGTCCAGCAGGATGATGCCGTAGGTGTTGATCATGGTCATCTCGGCGCCTGCCGAGATGAGCACCTTCGCGCGCACGCTCGAATTGCGGCCGGCATCGGGGGAGCCGATCATCATGCGCTGCTGGGTGAGTACCCGCCGGGCGTTCTGGATCGCGCCGATCTGCAGGAAGTAGCGCTGGATGTTGAGGTCCTCGACCGAGGGCGACAGCGCGAACGCGTTGCCGATGCGAACCGCTATCTCGTCGGCCTGCTCACCGACCATCATCGGCGATCCGTTGCGCAGGCTATTGCGCATGGTGGTGCCGGTGGCGACGGCCGAGGCCAATTCGGAGGTGACCCGGGTGCTCACCTTGGTGGTGCGCATTCCGGCCTCGAGATCGGCGAGCGCCTGATCGAATTTCGTCAATGCCGCGTCCGTCGCCGGATCCGCGGTGTTACCCCAGGAGGCGGTCGCCGCGACCGCGAGTTGTTCGGTGGCCGTGCCGAACTTGACGATCGGGCGAATGATGATGACCTGTTCGGTCGCCGCATCCAACTGCGACATCGTGCGCAGTTCGTTGTTGATGCGGAGCACGGCGAAGACGGTGGCCAGCAGCACGGGCAGGACCAGCACGATGCCAACCTTGCGAGTGACCGACCAGTTGGACAGACTGAATTGCCAGGACCGCGGTGCAGCTTCCATCCGCTTCCGTTGCCTCCGCTTCACGAGCTTGCACGTGTGCCCCCGGATGGCGCGTGGCTGTTCGGTTTTGATTCAACCCGCTGAGAACCAACTAGAGGTCTTCTTTTTACCGCAGGGAACATACCGCGCAGAGTGACTAACGGCAATCTGGGGCAGTCGCTCTGTAATTCACTCGAATATGGCTACTCAGAACGGCTTTCGTCGCCCAAAACGGTTGCCGGATTCCGTCGAGATCTGTACGTGATCACAAACCTGCTGGTCGCTCGTCCAGCCCCTAGTGGGCGGCATCGATGCTGGCGCGGCGTGTCGGGCGGCGCCCTCTCAGTCGACTCTCAGTCGATGCGGTCAAACTGGGGGCATGCGCATTCTGGTAGTCGACGACGATCGTGCCGTCCGGGAATCGCTGCGCCGGTCACTGACCTTCAACGGCTACTCCGTCGATCTCGCGGTCGACGGAGTGGACGCGCTGGAGAAAGCAACTGTGCAGCGACCGGATGCACTCGTGCTCGATGTGATGATGCCCCGGATGGATGGGCTCGAAGTTTGCCGACGCTTGCGCAGCACCGGAGATGATCTCCCGATTCTGGTTTTGACGGCGCGGGATTCGGTTTCCGAACGGGTAGCCGGACTCGATGCCGGAGCCGATGACTATTTGCCGAAACCATTCGCGCTCGAGGAATTGCTGGCCCGATTGCGCGCGTTGTTGCGCCGCCGGGCCACCGATCCCGGCGAGGTTTCCGAGACCATGACGTTTGCCGATCTGTCGCTGGATCCGGTGACCCGCGAGGTGACGCGAGCCGACCGCTCGATCAGCCTGACCCGCACCGAGTTCTCACTGCTGGAAATGCTGATGGCAAATCCGCGCCGGGTGCTGACCCGCAGCCGCATTCTCGAGGAGGTCTGGGGTTACGACTTCCCGACCTCCGGTAATGCGCTCGAGGTCTATATCGGCTACCTGCGCCGCAAGACCGAGGCCGAGGGCGAGACCCGGCTCATCCACACGGTGCGCGGTGTCGGCTACGTGCTGCGCGAAACACCCCCGTAGGCGAGTCGACACCCCATGGCCAGAACCAATCCCAAGCGGCAAGTGGTCGCCGCGCTCGGCGCATATCCGTCGGAACCGCCGGATATGCGCCCGCCCATGCCCCTGACCAGGTCGGTCTCCCTGCGCTGGCGGGTCACCCTGCTCGCCGCCTCGGTGGTCGCCATCGCCGTGGCCGTCACTTCCATCGCCGCCTATGCCATGGTGGCCCGCGCACTGAACGCCGATGTGGACGCACAGCTCCAGGCACGCGCGAACACCATGATCAACAATAATTTCGACAGTTTGGGTTTCCAGTCGATCGTGCTGGCCGGGCTGTACTCCAATGATGTCGGAGTGGCGTTGATATACGCGAAAGACAAGGCGTATATGCCGCCGCAGCAAACGATTCCGCCGGTCGGCGCCCAGGAACTCGCGGTCGCGAACGGTGAGCTGCCCTCGTCACTGCGCACTGTGAGTAATCAGCGGGTGCTCGCCATGCCGACGCATTCCGGCGCGACGCTGGTCATCTCGCAGCGGCTGCAACCGACCCGCGAGGTATTGGACCGGCTGGCTTGGTTGCTGTTCGTCGTCGGCGGTTGTGGAGTTGTGCTGGCAGCGGCAGCGGGGACCGCGGTCGGTCGCACCGGGCTGCGCCCGATCGGACGGCTCACCGCGGCGACCGAACGGGTCGCGCGCACCGATGATCTGACACCGATTCCGGTAACGGGTGACGATGAACTCGCAAGGCTCACAGAGAGCTTCAACACAATGTTGCGCGCACTCGCCGAATCGCGCGATAGGCAACGCCGATTGGTCGCCGACGCCGGACATGAATTGCGCACGCCGCTGACTTCGCTGCGCACCAATATGGAATTGCTGATCGCTTCGAGTCGCCCTGGCGCACCGCAGATTCCGGAACAGGACATGGCCGAGCTGCGCGCGGATGTGATGGCTCAGATCGAGGAATTGTCGACCCTGGTCGGCGATCTCGTCGATCTCGCCCGCGAGGACGCGCCCGAAACCGTTTACGAGCGAGTGGATCTCGGCGAGGTAGCCGAGCGCGCACTCGAGCGGGCCCGGCGCCGTCGCGGTTCCATCGAGTTCGCCGCGCAACTGCAGCCCTGGTTCGTATACGGCCATGAGGCGGGCCTGGAGCGGGCGATTCTGAATGTCCTCGACAATGCCGCGAAGTGGAGTCCAGCGGGCGTGCAGGTGAAGGTCACCATGCGGGAAACCGGTCGCGGCTTGCTCGAGCTCGATGTCGACGACGCCGGACCGGGCATTCCGGCCGCCGAGCGCGAGCTGGTGTTCGACCGTTTCTATCGGACCACGGCGTCGCGTTCCATGCCGGGTTCGGGGCTCGGCCTGGCGATCGTCAAACAGGTGGTGACCAAGCACGGCGGCACGATCACCATCGAGACCTCCGAGCGCGGCGGCGCCCTGATCCGGATCGTGCTGCCGGGTGCGGCGAGCATGCTCGACGGTGTGGTCGAGTCCGTAACCGATTGACGCCGTTCGAGACTAAGGTGATGGCGGGCCTTACCCGGCCCCGTCCGCAATACTCGGAAAACTGAAAGCAGCGTCTCAGTCCGCTCTCAGTCGTCGTCGCCAAGCTGGTCGAAGACGTAAGGAGAAAAATGACCGAGGATTCCAAGGAAGGCTTGACGCCGCAGCCGGATAACGCCGACGCCGCGCCCGGTCCGCATCCGACCCAGGAGATCCCGGTCGCACCACCGGGCCAGACCTACGCGCAATCCGGATACGGGCCTCAGGCACCGACACCGCGTCCGACGATCTGGCAGCAACGCATGCCGCCCAACCCGACACAGCAATTCCCCGGTCCTGAAGGGGGTTCGGAATACGCGCAGCAATTCCCGGGTCCCGAGGCGGGCCCGGAATACGCCCGGCCGTCCTACGCCCCGCCCGTTCCACCCGGCGGGCCGTATCCCGGCGCCGCATTCGCCGCCGAGCCGCAGCCCGAACCCGCACGCCGCCCGGTCCGCACCGGTCTCGTCGTCGGCGCGGTCGCGCTCGCCCTCGTCAGCGGTGGTGTCGGTGGCGCGGTCGGCTCGCTGGTCACCCGCTCCGATGACGGCCACGCGACGGTCACCAATGCCCTGGACGTGCCCAAGCCCAATGTCAGCAATATCGCCAACGCACCGGCAGGCTCCACCCAGGCGGTGGCGCAGAAGGTGCTGCCGAGCGTGGTGATGATCAAGGTCGCCAGCAATCGCGCCCAGGGCGAGGGCTCCGGTGTGGTGCTGTCCTCCGACGGTCTGATCCTCACCAATAACCATGTCGCCTCCGGCGGTGGCGCCAACGCCAAGATGGAGGTCGCCTTCGCCGACGGCACCACCGCACCGGCCACGCTGGTCGGCGCCGATCCGGTCTCCGATCTGGCCGTGATCAAGGTGCAGGGCAAGAGCGGACTGACCCCGATCGATCTGGGCAGCTCGTCGGATCTCGCGGTCGGCCAGCCGGTCATCGCCATCGGCTCGCCGCTCGGGCTGGCGGGCACGGTGACCACGGGCATCGTCTCGGCACTCAACCGCCCGGTCTCCACCAACGGTGAGGGCACCCCGAGCCAGGTGCAGCCGGTCATCGATGCGATCCAGACCGATGCCGCGATCAACCCGGGCAACTCCGGTGGTGCGTTGGTCGACGCCAACGGCAAGCTCATCGGCATCAATACCGCCATCGCCAGCCTCGGCGGCAGCGAGGCGACCGGCCAGCAGAGCGGTTCCATCGGCCTCGGCTTCGCCATCCCGGTCGATCAGGCCCGCCGGGTCGCCGACGAACTCATCAAGACCGGTCACGCCACCTACGCCCAGATCGGCATCAAACTGCGCCCGCAGGACACCGCCGCACGGGTGCTCGAGGCGACTCCGGACGGTCCGGCCGCCAAGGCCGGAATTCCGGCGGGTGCCATCATCACCAAGGTGGACAGCCGGACCATCGACTCGGGCGACGCACTCATCGCCGCCGTCCGTTCCCATCAGCCAGGAGACAAGGTGAAGGTCACCTACACCGATGAACAAGGCAACAACCCCAAGACAGTCGACGTGACGCTCTCCGGTGCGGCCGCGGACGGTGGCCGGTGATGCGGGTCCTGCCCGGCGGATTGTCGGCACGACCGGGAGCCGACGCCCACCTCGTCGATCTGGACGCTACGGTTACCAATATGGAAATCGATGCTCCTGTCGCGGGGCGTGCTCTGGTGGTGGTCGTCGACGATCGAACGGCGCATGGAGGTGTGGATTCGCTCGGGCCGCTGGTCACCGAGCTGCTCACCGAGGCGGGTTTCCTGGTGGACGCTTCGGTATCGGTGCAGGCCGATGAGGTCGAGATCCGCAATGCGCTCAACACCGCGGTGATCGGCGGTGTCGACCTGGTCATCTCCGTCGGCGGCACCGGCATGTCCCCGCGCGATGTCACGCCCGAGGCCACCTCGCAGGTGCTCGACCGGGAACTCACGGGGATCAGTGAGGCGCTGCGTTCCTCCGGTCGCGTGGCCGGTTCACTCGACGCCGGACTCTCGCGCGGTCTGGCCGGAATCTCCGGCAGCACATTGGTGGTAAATCTGCCGGGCAGCCGGTCCGCGGTGCGCGACGGCATGGCAACCCTCGGTCCGCTCGCCAGCCGAGTGATCGGCGAGCTGTCCGGATTGGCGGAATAAATTACCGCCGAGGGCTCCTCCGACGCCCCTCGTCCGGCGACACGCCGGGCGAGGGATGCGGCGCGTCTGGCAAAAATTTTCGGTGAGGTCCTCCCGGAGACGACCGGTGACGAGCGCGGCGACGAGACCGAATCGTTATCCGACGACTGGCTCCGGTCGCAGGTGCCACCTCATCACGGCTCCTGACTCATCTACGGTCCAGTCACGTACCAAGGTCCGCGGTCGCGCCTTCATCCATTGCGAATTCCTCACGCTGATTTTTGCTCGACCTTCAAGTACGGGGCTGTCTCGTAGTTACCAACGGCATCGTTGCGACTGTGGTGGCCCTTTGGGGTCGTTCGGGTGGCGCTTGTGTCCTGTTTATGCACGTCAAGCAATATGAGCATTTGAGATGATGTGATCTAGATCACATTGATCTTAACGAAAACTTACGTTGCCAGACCGTTACTGGTCGGTTTAATCTCGCCACGAGCCACCCACGCTGCTGGACCTCGCGGGCCCGGGTGCGGCACGTACGTTTGTCGACTCGGCGGAACCCGGCTCGGTTCCGATGCCAGCACTGACCGTTGCGCCGAAATAACAGCCGGTTACATACCGGCAACAAACGGGGCACAAACTGAGCTGGGCCTGAGAGGACCAACGTCCAGCCTCGATGGTCGAGGTTGACTGTTAGAACCTGATGAGGGGAAGTATGAGCGAGAACCGCACCAACGGTCTGCGCCGCGGTGCCCGGATCGCGGGCGTCGGCGCTGCCGCGGCCGTGGCCATGGGCCTGCTTTCGACCGGTGCTGCCAATGCCGATACCTTCGTGCCGTTGCCGGACGGCCAGAAGGGCGGCCCC
Source organism: Nocardia pseudovaccinii NBRC 100343 (assembly GCF_001613225.1). GTDB lineage: Bacteria > Actinomycetota > Actinomycetes > Mycobacteriales > Mycobacteriaceae > Nocardia > Nocardia pseudovaccinii. The sequence goes on along the minus strand of NZ_BDBY01000010.1, from coordinate 11,949 downwards.
GATGTGACGCTCACCCGTACTGGTGAGCACGCCCTGATTTCGCCTTCGTTGGCGGCCAACGGTGCCGGCCGTGTGGTCTGGGTTTCGGGCAATGCTGTCGCCGATGTGAACGTGACGCCGGAAGGCACGGTCGGGCCGAACAACGGCGCCTCGGGCGCCCCGGGTACCAATAACTCCTCGACGCACGGCGCTTCGCAACTGAGCACCGGCTACATCGTCGGCTGCCAGGTCAGCATCGCCAGCGACGCCATTTCGGCCGGTATTTCCGGCGGCATCAACCTCTCGGGCGGTTCGCTCGGCGGTTCGATCGGCCTCAACCTCGGCCCCGGCGAGGTCAAGTTCGTGCAGATCGATTACAAGGACATTCTGAAGTCGGGTCGCTACTCGGTCGAGTACCAGGATGCCGAGATCGAGATCCAGGGCTGCGCGGGCTATGCCCAGGCGCGTGCCTACACCGTCGTCGAGATCATCGGTGACCACTACTCGAAGACCACCCTCTACGGGCAGCCGTTCAGCATCGGCTGACATCGGTCAATCCACGAATATTCTTCTCGCTCAAGCGAATCAACCCTCGAGGGATTATCAGCATGATCAACCGTAAGAACGTGGCACGGGTGGCCGGTGTCGGCGCCGCTGCCACTGTCGCTCTTGGCCTGTTCTCCACCGGCGCCGCGAACGCCGATACCTTTGTGCCGCTGCCGGGTGGCTCGATCACCAAGACGCTGTCCGACGGCACCGTGGTCACCATCAGCCTGACCGGCGAATCCGCGAACATCAACCCGTCCATGGGCTCTACCCCGCTGCACCGCAACGCGTGGGTTTCGGGTAGCGCTCAGGTCTCGGTCTCCGGTGACGGCGGCGGCTCGATCTTCCCGGGCTACACCGTCGGCTGCCAGGTGAACATCTCCGGTGGCGGCGCCACCGGTGGTGTCGAGGGCACCGCGGACTGGAGCGGTGACACCGTCACCGGTGGTGTCGGCGCGACCAGCGGCGGCAATCTCACCCTTGGCCCCGGCCAGTCGCAGTCGTTCTACGTGCTCGACCTCGAGCAGGCCGACGACTTCGGCAACGAGGCGCACAAGAAGCGCAACAAGTTCAAGAACGGCAGCGGCTCGGTCACCTGGGCCGACGAGACCATCGGCCTGTCCGGCTGCGCCGGTTACGCCCAGGCTCGTGCCTTCGTCAGCGTCGAGGTGGAGACCGACAACGTCATCACCTGGACCACGCTGTGGGGCCAGCCGTTCAGCCTCGGCTGATCGACAGGGGCAGCGCACCCTGAAAACGCAAGCGGGCTCGTCGCATTCGCGGCGGGCCCGCTTTCATTGTGAAACCCCCTGGCACCCAGCCAAATTCGCAGATCGTAGCGGATCGAGCGGTAACATGTGCGAAATCTCACAGGAATTCGGCGCAAACCACTAATATTGGGCGCACCCAAGATCGTCCACCGACGAGATTGTCGGCAAACCGCTTGATGGCCAATGTCTTTCCAGCGAGCGGCGTCCGCATGAAAGGGTTTTCGTCCTCGGTACCCCGAGGCCGACCGCTAGAATCCGATGAGGGGAAGTATGAGCAAGAACCGCACCAGCGGTCTGCGTCGAGGTGTCCGCATTGCGGGTGCCGTTGTCGCCGCCGCTGCTGGGATGGGCCTGCTTTCGACCGGCGCTGCCAACGCCGACGTTTTTGTGCCGTTGCCGGACGGCCAGAAGCTGGGCCCGGGCGTGACCGTCAGCCGGACGGGTGAACGCGCCTTGATTTCACCATCTTTGGCCGCGAATGGCGCGGGCCGAGTCGTGTGGGTCTCGGGTAACGCCATTGCCGATGTGTCCATCACTCCCGAGGGCACCATCGGCCCGAACAACGGCGCCTCAGGGGCGCCAGGTACCAATAACTCCTCGACGCACGGCGCTTCGCAGCTGAGCACCGGCTATATCGTCGGCTGCCAGGTCAGCATCGCCGATAACGCGATCTCGGCCGGGGTTTCCGGCGGCATCAACCTCTCGGGCGGTTCGCTCGGTGGGTCGATCGGCCTCAATCTCGGCCCGGGCGATGTCAAGTTCGTTCAGATCGATTACAAGGACATTCTGAAGCCGGGTCGCTACTCGGTCGAGTATCAGGATGCGGAGATCGAGATCCAGGGCTGCGCGGGCTACGCCCAGGCGCGTGCCTACACCGTTGTCGAGATCATCGGCGACAACTACTCCAAGGTCACCCTGTACGGAGCGCCGTTCAGCATCGGCTGACCGCGGTGGGATCTGTCGAATCTCTACTCGCCGAATCGAATTCATCGAACTCAATCGCTAGGGGTAGTACCAATCATGATCGATCGTAAGTTTGTGGCGCGCGTTGCCGGGCTCGGCGGCGCCGCCGCGCTGGCACTCGGCCTGTTGTCCACCGGTGCGGCGAATGCCGACACCTTCATTCCGCTGCCGGGCGGTCAAATCGTCAAAACGCTTTCCGACGGAACGGTTCTCACCATTCGGCTGGTCGGCGAATCGGCCAATATCAATCCGTCCATGGGCGCGACACCTGTGCACCGCAATGCGTGGGTGTCCGGTAGTGCGCAGGTCGATGTGACCGATGGCTGGAACGGCGCGATCTTCCCGGGTTATGTCGTTGCCTGCCAAGTGAATATCGACGGCGGTGGCGTCGACGGCGGCGTCACCGGTGGTCTGGATTGGAGCGACAGCCAGAACGTCAAGCCGAAGGTGAGCGCCAACAGCGGCGCCAACCTGAGTCTCGGTCCCGGCCAGGCGCAGTCGTTCTATGTGCTCGATCTCGAGCAGGCCGACGACTTCGGCAACGAGGCGCACAAGAAGCGCAACAAGTTCAAGGGCGGCAGCGGCTCGGTCACCTGGGCCGACGAGACCATCGGTCTCAGCGGCTGTGGTGGCTACGCGCAGGCGCGTGCCTTCGTCAGTGTCGAGGTGGAGACCGACAACGTGATCACCTGGACGACGTTGTGGGGTCAGCCGTTCAGTCTCGGCTGAGTCTTCCGCTCGAATATGTGAACGGGCCCGTCGCACGCGCGACGGGCCCGTTTGCTTTGTGATGCAGGTAATTACCGTATGTGATTGTGGCGCAGTCGAATTCCTGCTCATGTTGGCGGGCAGGGGAATTCGGTTCAGAATTCGTGACGTCCACCCGCGCTGCGCTGGCTGTCGGCAAGCAGGTCGCGGATCTCGATCAGCACCTCGGAATCGCTGAGTTTGGTGTCCGGGGTGGTGCCGAACCGCTTCTTCGCGTGCAGCGCGGGCAGCACCAGCACGAAGTACAGCACCGCCGCGATGACCACGAAGTTGATGGCCGCGGTGATGAGCGGACCCACCTGCACGAAGGTTGCCGGTTTATCGGCAATCAACTGGAAACCGAGGCCGAGGTCGTCCCGTTCGCCGAAGATGGCGAGAATCGGGTTGATGATGCCATTGGTGAAAGCGGTGACGATCGCGACGAACGCGGTACCGATCACCACGGCTACTGCCAGGTCGACGACGTTTCCGCGGAGTAGGAAATCCTTGAAACCCTTGAGCATTGCCGATATCTCCTCTTCAGGTGGGAGCTGACTCGTTGTGCTCGGCGGTTCGGGCTGCCGTATCGACCGATGCTAGTTGACCTTGAAGGCAAATTCTCGGCGAACTGCGGTCAATGAAAAACCACGGTCAGCGCGGTGCGCAGCGAGGCGGCGGCAACCGCGGTGGCGTGTTCGGCGTCCGTCGCGACCAGCACCACGCGCTCGGGCGCGCCGCGCCGGTCACCGGGACCGGATACCAGTACGACCGCGGCGTCGATCGCAAGCAGCCGGGCGGGACGGGTGCCGGGACCGCTCTGCTCCTCGGCTCCGATGACATCCACCCGGTCACCGGCTCGCAGGATCTCCGCGACCGCGGAATCGGCCAGCCGGATGGGCACGATGCGAGCATCGCCCGTCCCGGTGGCGACCGCCGCCAGTCGCGGTCCGACGATGCGCAGATCGGTGAATACCTCGCCGGTGCGCATCCCGCCGGTCAGCGTCGCGCCGACCAAAACGGCGATATCGGCGACCGCCCCCGAGGGCAGTGTGCCGGATTCCAGAAGTGTCGAGCGTAGATCGGTCGCCTCGAGCAGATGGCCCGGCGGCAGATCGCGCCCGGCGACCACGACCTCGGTGCGTGCACTGCCGGGATCACCGCGCAGGAACAGGACGATCGCGAGTGCGGTGAGTGCCGCCGCCAGCAGGCGTCGGGCCAGCAGCGCATCTGCCCAGGGCGGTCTATTCCAACTCGCCCTATTCCAGATCGCCGAGCGCAACGAGTCGCCGCGGCCGAGGTCGGCCAAGGATCGGGTCTTGCCCGACGGAATGATGCCCAGGGGAGCCATGCCCGGAGCCTATGGTCACCGGCACTGCGACTCGCCCGGGAAAGGTGTGCCCTGTGGATAACGACAGCCCTGGGGATAACACCCGCAGGGCTGCTCCTACCAGGGGAAACTCAGCTTGCGACAGCCGTGCTGGCAGTGCTGGAGCTGCTGGACGAACCGGAATCCGAACTCGGCGCGGAGCTGCTGGCACCGCTGTCCGACTTCGCGGGCTCGCTGGCGGTCGAGGAGCCACCGCGGCTGTCGGTGCGGTAGAAACCGCTGCCCTTGAACACGATGCCGACCGAGTTGAAGAGCTTGCGCAGCTTGCCCGAGCACTCCGAGCAGACGCTCAGCGCCTCATCGGCGAACGACTGAACGATGTCGAAGCGGTTGTCACACTGGGTGCACGCATATGAATAAGTTGGCACAGCATCCTCCGCAGGGTTCGTCAATCTGGCACTCTACAGCCGACAGTGCCAACACCGCTAATCGGCATTTCATTCCGCATCCTTATCGCCGCCCAATCGATGCAGTCCTCCGTGCGGTGTGAGGGCCCAGCCCATGCGCAGATCGTGCGGTTCCTCGGGGAGCCGGTCGAGCAGTTCGTCATCGCGGACCACCGCGATCAGCCGCGCCGTCGGCCGGGCCGCGGACAACGTCCGGTCGTAGTACCCGGCGCCGCGGCCGAGCCGAACACCGCGGCGATCCACCGCCAGCGCGGGGACCAGGATCAGCTCCGCCAGCGCGATCGCATCGGCGAGCACCTCGCCGACGGGTTCCAGCAGCCCGAATCTGGCGCGCCGCAGGTCATCGATGCCGGTGAACTCGGCCCAGCGCAGCGGTCCCGGCGGTCCGGTGACCGGCAGCAGCACCCGGGCGCCCGCCGCACGCAGAGCCGTCAGCATCGCCGTCGATCCGGGTTCCCCGCGCACCGGCACATACGCGCACACCCATTCGGGAACGTCCAGCTCGGCGACACTGTGGGCCAGCTCACGCGCCTCGTTTTCCTGGTCGGCGCTGCTCATCGCGGCCCGTCGAGCACCTATTTCCGCCCGCCAGGCATGTTTGTCGCGCTTGCCGGGCATCTCCACGGTGATCACCTTAAGCTCACCGGGACCCGAGTCGGCGTGATGGCCGCTTCGGGCCGGTGACGGATGGATAGGGTAGGCGTATGACAGCAAAGGCCGGACAACCCGCGAATGGCGCGGTCGTGTCGTGTTTCCGCACGGCCGTCGTGCCCGCGGCCGGACTCGGGACGCGGTTCCTGCCCGCGACCAAGACCGTGCCCAAGGAGCTACTGCCGGTGGTGGACACTCCTGGCATCGAACTGGTCGCGTCGGAAGCCGCCGATTCCGGTGCGGAGCGGCTGGTCATCGTGACCTCGCCGGGTAAAGACGGCGTGGTCGCACACTTCGTCGAGGACTTGGTGCTGGAGGGCACGCTCGCCGAGCGCGGCAAGTTCCAGCTGTTGGAGAAGGTGCGCAAGGCGCCCGCGCTGCTCGATGTTACCTCGGTGGTCCAGGACGAGCCGCTCGGTCTCGGCCACGCCGTTGCCCAGGCCGAGGGCGCACTCGACGACGACGAGGACGCCATCGCCGTACTCCTGCCCGACGACCTGGTGCTGCCGTGTGGCGTGCTCGACGTGATGAGCCGGGTCCGGCGCAAGCGCGGCGGAACTGTGTTGTGCGCCATCGACGTTCCCAAGGATCAGGTCAGCGCCTACGGTGTCTTCGACGTCGCGCCGGTACCCGATGCGGTGAACCCGAATGTGCTGCGGGTCAACGGAATGGTGGAGAAGCCCGCGCTAGCGGACGCACCGTCGACCTACGCGGCCGCGGGCCGATACCTGTTGGACCGCGCCATCTTCGACGCGCTGCGCCGGATCGAACCGGGCACCGGCGGCGAGCTGCAACTCACCGACGCGATCGCACTGCTCATCGAGGAGGGCCATCCGGTCCATGTGGTGGTCCACCGTGGGTCGCGCCACGATTTGGGCAACCCGGGCGGTTATCTTCGTGCTGCGGTCGATTTCGCTTTGGAACGAGAGGAATACGGCCCCGCCCTGCGGGAGTGGCTGCAGCATCGGCTCAGTGCGGACTGGGACCCACAGCTGACGACCTACGACTGATAGGCGCGGGCGTCGGGGTTTCGCCGAGAGTGGACCGTCGGGTACGAATGATGGTTCATCTGCGGTGTGAGCGACGGGCTCGGAGGCGGCAGCTTGCGTAACCACGTAGAGCCCCGGGAACACCGCGGATCGGGCAGAGCCGCGCGGGTTCGGTTGCGCGGTCGCGGAATCGGGTCGGTGCGGAGAGATCAGGAAGGGCTGGATGCGCTCGGTTGAGGATCAGCAGATCAAGGTGACGGCTGCGGCGGTCGCGCCCCGGCCGGTCCGGGTCGCGATCTCCGAGGCGCAAGGCCTGCTGTGTGCCGAGGATGTGGTCACCGAGCGGCCGCTGCCCGGCTTCGATCAGGCCGCGATCGATGGTTACGCGGTGCGCAGCGTCGATGTGTCCGCCGCGGGCACCGATATCCGCGACGAGGACGGCGAACTCGTCGATCTGACGCTGCCGGTGGTCGGCGAGGTGGTCGCCGGATCCAAGCAGCCGATCCGATTGCAGCCGCGCCAGACGGTGCGGGTCGATACCGGTGCGCCGCTGCCGACGCTGGCCGATGCCGTGCTGCCCTTGGATTTCACCGATGGCGGCCGAGCCAGGATCAAGGTGTACGAGCCGGTGCGATCCGGTGATTATGTCCGGCGCATCGGTGACGACGTGCAGCCCGGCGACGTCGCGGTGCGCGCGGGCACCATCATCGGTGCGCCGCAGGTCGGTCTGCTTGCCGCGGTCGGTCAGGACAAGGTGCTGGTGCATCCGCGCCCGCGGCTGTCGGTGATCTCGATCGGCGGCGAGTTGATCGACATCGATCGGACGCCGGGGCCGGGGCAGGTCTACGACGTGAATTCCTATGCGCTGGCCGCCGCCGCGCGCGACGCGGGCGCGGATGTGAACCGGGTCGGCATCGTGAGTTCGGATCCGCGGCGGCTGCGCGATGTGGTGGAGGGGCAGCTGGTTCGATCCGAGGTCGTGGTGATCGCGGGCGCCATCGGCGGGTGGGCCTCGGAGCAGGTCCGTGAGGCGCTCGAAGGGCTCGGTGAACTCGAAATCGCAAGGGTCGCCATGCATCCCGGCTCCGTGCAGGGTTTCGGGCGGCTCGGCCGCGATGAGGTGCCGACCTTTTTGCTGCCGTCGAATCCCGTTGGCGCACTGGTGGTTTTCGAGGTCATGGTGCGACCGTTGATCCGAATCGCGTTGGGGCGCAGACATCCCATGCGCCGGATCATCCGTGCCAGAACGATCACCCCCATCACCTCGATGGCCGGACGCAAGGGGTACCTGCGTGCGCAACTCATGCGCGACGAGGCCACCGGCGACTACCTGGTGCAGCCGCTGGGCGGCGGAACGGGCGGTTCGTCGCATCTGCTCGCCACGCTGGCCGAGGCGAACAGTCTGATCGTGATCGACCCGGACGACACCGAGATCAGGACCGGTGACGAGGTCCGGGTCGCATTTCTCGCACAGCGTGGCTGAGGCGTGGAGACGATGAATGTTTTCCGGGTCACGCAGCATCCCGGTTGGCCCGCGCATCTGGGACCGGTGCGCGTCGCGGCCGGGGAGGTGACATTGCGTCCGGTCCGGTTGCGCGATGCGGCCGCATGGAGCCGGATCCGGTTGCGCGACAGGGCGCATCTGGAGCCGTGGGAGCCGACCGGGCGCGGTGCCTGGGAGGCTCGCAACCATGTGTCGAACTGGCCGTCGCTGTGGTCGAGTCTGAAGGCCGAGGCCAGGCGCGGTGCGATGATTCCGCTCGTGATCGAGGTCGACGGCGCGTTCAGCGGGCAGCTGACCGTTGGCAATATCGTGCGCGGTGCACTGCGTTCGGCATGGATCGGCTATTGGGTGGCCAAGGATTTGGGCGGTCAGGGCGTGGCGACGGCCGCGTTGGCGCTCGGGCTGGACCACTGCTTCGGGCCGGTCGGATTGCATCGGGTCGAGGCGACCGTGCGGCCGGAAAACCTGGCCAGTCAAGCGGTTCTGCGCAATGTGGGGTTTCGCGAGGAGGGTCTGCTGAAGCGGTACCTCGATGTGGACGGGGCCTGGCGCGATCATCTGCTGGTCGGCATCACCGTCGAGGAGGTGGTGGGGACCGTCGTCGATCGGCTGGTGCGCGATGGCCGGGCCACACTGCCTTGAAATACTGGTACGCCCGTGCTGTTTTCGACGCGCCCGGCTGACTTCGGCGCGCGGCGAAAATGGTGGAACTGTGACAGGTGTGGCGTGTGTGCACGGCGCGCCTGACCGAACTTGGTGCGCCACGGAATTAACCTACGGACGTCGGTGGTGCGTCCCGCGTCACCGGCAAATCAGCCTGTGAGGCAGTGCCGAATACGCCTCACGGCGGCCGGACGTTCCGTCCGTCCGAGGCGTTTTGCGGCGAGCGAACGCACCGCGACGGGGCGCGGTGCGACCCGGTCGAAAGGCCGAGCGGACGATGCGGCGGGGACGGAGGTGCAGAGGCGAGATGCCGAATTCGATCCTATGGATCGGCCTGGTCGTGCTCTGGGTCTTTGTGCTGTTCCCGATTCTCGCCGACCGGCATCCCAGGATCAGGCAGACGACCGACGCGGCGTTGGCGACCCGCGTATTGCACCGCGGAGGTTCCAAGCGGCGCACGAAGAGTGGTCCGGCCGCGGGACACGACAGTGATCCGGATTACCGGCCGACCCGAGTGCAGAGAAAGCTTTCCCACAGCGATGATGCGGAGGACCGGATGACCCCACCGGCCGACGAGCAGGTCACCGAGGACGACAATCCCGCGGACAGCCCGCCCGAAGCCGAGTCGGCGGTATCCGATGCCGAAATCGACGACACGGACGACGAATTCGACGGTGCGGATAGTGAATTCGATGACGAAGCCGAAGAACTCGACACCGCCGATTCCGATGATGCCGAAATAGCAACGGCCCGAACGGCTGCGAAGCAACCGGCGACCGCCGATGATGACCGGGTGGCTTTAGAGCACACCGAATCGACCGGTGCCCGAATCCCCCCGGCCCGGACGGCGGCGCCCGCCCGATTCGACGAATCCGACTCCGACGACTCGGATTTCGTGCCGACCCGGCGCGGCCGCGGCGGCTTCGACCCGGAGGCCGACGCCATCGCGCGCGCGGCGCGCTACACCTTCCGTCAGCGCGCGGTGCTCGGCCTCGTCCTGGCCGCCCTCGCCTTCGGTGGACTCTCGGTGGCGTTGAGCCCCATGTTCTGGTGGGGCTGCGGCGGCTCCGCGCTCGTCCTGGTGACCTACCTGGCGTACCTGCGCAAGCAGGTCCGCATGGAGGAGGAAATCCGCCGCCGCCGCCTCGCCCGCCTGGCCCGCAGCCGCGGCGAGCACATCGAGGCCGAACGCGAGGCCGAGCAGCGCGCCCAACAGCGCGTCATGGACCGCGACACCGCCCGTGCCCTGCGCCGCCGCTCCGCCCTCATCGAGGTGGACGACGAAGACCCCACGTTCGACCACCTGGAAACCTTCGACCCGGCCACCGCCCGCGCCCTCCGCCGCGGCACCGGCGACATGCGCCGCGCCGCAGGCGCCTGACCCATCCTCCCAGGTCACCCACACGATTCGGAGTCTGCCCACCCCGCCTGATACAGTGTCACAGCGCGGTTCCCCGGAGCCGCACGGGGCTATAGCGCAGTTGGTAGCGCGTCTCGTTCGCATCGAGAAGGTCAGGGGTTCGATTCCCCTTAGCTCCACAAATGGGAAGGCGAGTGCTCGTGTAGAGCACTCGCCTTTTGATTTTGTGACGACTCGCAGGGGCCTACGCGGCGACGGTCGCGAGGCGGAGGTGATCCTCGATGTCGGTGGGTGAGCCGGTGTAGTGGAGAGTGCGTAGACCGAGGCGAGCGGCGGCTTGGCAGTTGTCGGCACGGTCGTCGACGAAAAGGACACGGCCGGGATCGCGAACTCCGGTCGCGGCGAGTGCGTTTCGGTAGGTGTCGGGGTGGGGTTTGTTCATGCCGAGCCGGGCCGAGTAGAGGGCGTCGGTCATCAGCGTGCGCCAGTCGGAGGCGTCGAGGGCGTCGCTGACCGGATGGGGTGCGTTGGAGAGCAGCACCATCGGCAGATCTGCCCGCCGGGCATGGTGCAGAAGTGCGACGACGCGGTCGTCGGTCCGGATCCACATCGCGGTGTCGACGGCACGCAACCGGGTGAGCAGTTCCGGGTCCGGGCGATATCCGAGCACGGCGGTCCAGAAGTCCGCGTCGTCGAACTCGCCGGAGTCGTACGGTTCGCGGGCGCTCCAGAAGGCGGTTTGGAAAAGCCCGAGCTGGTCTGTGTGCCATCCGGCGAGTTCGGCGAGCCCGTTCCACATAGGAACAGTGGGCTGCAGGCCGATGACGCCGTTGTAGTCGAAGATGACCGCGTCGAGTTCCACGGGCTGGTGAGGTAGTGCAGTTACCACCGGTTCTCCAAGGCTTGATGGGACAGGACAGCCACGCCCCGCGACGAGCAGGGCGGGCAGCATGAGGAGGGCGGTGTCGTCGCGGTGCGATGAGCGAAAGCTCCATCGGTGCCGCCGACGCCTTCGCCGTCGAGAATGGCCGCGAAATCGGCTGCGTGGGTATGACGATTCCCGCCTGCTTCCATGACGAAAGAGGCGCACAAACTGTGGATCGAAGGAATGTTCCGCGAGTCGGAGGCTGGAGGTGATGCGCGACGCTGCGCGAACAAGCCGAAACCTACCAAGGGGTACGGCAAGGTACCACTCGGAACGGGTCTTCGTGATCCGCTCCACAAAGTGCCGCCCGAAGGTCTGACCGCGTCGTAGCCGAGCTCGCTGGCAACCCGCATGTCGATTCGCTCGGCGCGGGAGAAGCGCTGCTGCTCATGGATTTACGCTGCTGCGGCCCCCGCTCACGGTGAAGCGAAGCGCGTGGACTGGGTTTGTGGAGGATCAGCCCAGTCGGGCGCACAGCAGCCAGGCGGGAACCGACTTGCGGCCACTGGGTTCGTCGCGGATGCCCTCGAACCGGAACCGCGGGCCGTCGGCAGGGCCGAAGTCGCCGACAGGCAGGTTGCCGTGGATTCGTGCCGGCCTGATCTCATCGATCACCCAGTACTTTTCGACCGCTTCGCGCAGCTCGTCGGCGGTGACCGGTGCAGGCCCCGGTACGGGTACTTCGGGCAGGGCGGTGCGGTCGAAGACCAGCGCGAAATATGATGCGCCCGGCGCGGCGGCGCGCGCGATCGACTGCTGGTAGCCCGCCCGCGACTCGACCGGGATCGAATGGAACAGCGTGCTGTCGACGATCGTGTCGAAGCGCCCGTCGTAGCCGGTGAATGAGGTGACGTCGGCGACCTCGAAGGAGGCGTTGGCCAAGCCGCGCCTGGTCGCCTCGGCGCGGGCCAGCTCGATCGCGGTCGGCGACAGGTCCAGTCCCACGGTGGTGTAGCCTCGCTCGGCCAGATACAGCGAGATCGCCGCCTCACCGCATCCGACATCGAGGACATGGCCATGGAATTTGCCCTGCTCGATCAGCGTGGCGAGTTCCGGCT
>NZ_BDBY01000009.1 GCF_001613225.1 Nocardia pseudovaccinii NBRC 100343 | reverse complement strand
CGGCTTCGAACTCGAAATCATCCGGCCCAGTCATAGCATATGAGTATCAGCGACCTTGGTGTCTGTCAACGCTCGGTCGCCGTTGTCGCCGAGGTCCTCGGCGTTCCGGCGCGCTGAGCAACGCTTGCCGATGTCGCACCTGACAGAATGCGCGCATGAACGATGGTTCCTCGGCTGCCTCGACGATCAGCTGCGGTGCACGGGTGCGCGCTCAGTCGGAGGCGCATCATCGCGCTGGGTGTCTTGCCTCGGCGTTCGTTGCGGCGGGAATCACGCGCGGTGATCGCGTCGCGGTGATGTTGCGGAACGACATCGAGTTTCTCGAAGTCTCTCTTGCGGTTGCTGCCTGTGGGGCCAATCCCGTTCCTGTCAATACCGGCTGGCGGGCCGCCGAGGTTGCCCATGTCCTCGAAGACAGCGGTGCTCGCGTCGTTCTCGCGCATACCGAGTTCATCGGCACCATCGAGAAGGCTTGTGAGACAGCCGGGGCGGGTCCGATGATTGTCGAGGTCGCTATGCCGATCGAACTGCTCGAGGAAGCTGGGCTCAACTCGGCGTTGGCGCAGCCCACCGGTCGGCACAGGTCTGTTGAGCAGTGGATCCGGGATCATCCCGAACCACTCGGTTATCTCGATGGCGCGATTGCGGATTCGATGGGGCTCATCTACACATCGGGCACCACGGGAACGCCGAAAGGTGTTCTCCGCGAACGTATGACGCCGCATCAGCTGTTGTCCATCGCGGGTGGTACGGCCAAACGGATGGGATTGGCTCCGGGTGGGCAGATGTTGGTGGCTGGGCCGCTGTATCACACCAGTCCCAATGCGGTGGCGGTGTTGGCGCTGCGGATGGGGACCAACATTACGATCATGCCGCGTTGGGATGCGCAGCGATTTCTGCGGCTTGTCGAGGAGCGTCGGATTACGCAGGCCAAGGTGGTGCCGACGATGCTGTCGCGGCTGTTGTCCCTGCCCGCCGAAATCGCTTGTCGTTACGACGTTTCCAGTCTGACGCACCTCATCCATTCCGCGGCGCCGTGTCCGCCCGCCGTCAAACGCGCCGCGATCGACTGGTTCGGTGATGCGGTGATCGAGTTCTATGGCTGCACCGAGGCGGGCACCGTTACCTGGATCGGCGCCGCGGAATGGCTCGAACATCCGGGCAGCGTCGGCCGTGGTGCCGACGGTTCCGATGTCGTTGTCGCTACCGAGGATGGAAGACCGTTGCCGCCGAACGAGATCGGGAATGTGTTCGTTCGTGGTGCCGACTACTGGCCCGATTTCCGCTACCTCGACCGCGACGCACAAGCGACCAGCCCCGTCCCCGGCTTCCTCGATGTCGGTGACACCGGGTACCTCGACGACGACGGCTATCTCTACCTCACGGGGCGCTCCAGCGAGATCATCATCTCGGGAGGCGTCAATATCTACCCTGCCGAGATCGAGGCCGCTATCGCTGCTCTCGATGGGGTAGAGGACGTTGCCGTATTCGGCGTCCCGGATGCGGGCGATTTGGGAGAAGCGGTCGCGGCGCATGTTGTCGCGCGATCCGGGGCGACACTTACCGACAGTGGAATTCGTGCGGGTCTCGCCGACCGGATTGCTCGCTACAAGATTCCGGCCCACGTGCGTGTGGTCGCGGCTTTGCCGCGGGACGAATCGGGCAAAGTGTACAAACGCGAACTCCGGGCGCTCTACGGAGCTTGATGCCCAGGGCAACGGTGTAGCGCCGACGGCTCCCGACCGATCATTCGGCCGGGAGCCGCGGCCGTGCGTTTACACCAATTCGGGGACGCGGAGGTGGGCGATGGCCAACTCGCACTCGCACATGTCGACTACCTGCATACCGGCTTGGCGGGTGATTCGCTCGCGCAGGGCGGTTGCGTCTTCGCGGTTGCGTTCCATGGCGTCGGCGGTATCGAAGGTGACGCAGGAGACGCCGCGGCCGGATGCGCGCTCGACCAAGAGGCTCGCGCTGCAGAACCCCTCGAGGGATTCCATTTCGGGTAGGGCTTGGGATTTGTAGGTCTCGATCGCGGCGTCCTGTCGATCCGGGTTCGTCTTGATCCAGACAACGCGGGCGCAGGCGCCCTGCTGTGCGCGGTGGTCACGATGTAGGGCGGCGATTTCCCATTGCTCGATCTGGGTGCCGCCGCCGCCGAATGCCGCGGCCGCGCGATCTCGAATGGGGCGAACCCGGTCGGCGCTGCGGGTCATCGCTTCCTCGGTTTCCCATGAGGTAGTTACGATGCACCGGCCGGACTGGCGATCGACCAGCAACGATAGTCCGACACAGCCGCGTATGTCTTCCAAAGCCGGCATTACCTCGTCACGTACGTGCGCAATCCCGGCGTCGATAGCGGAGGGTTGCGCCTGAATGGTGGTAGAACGTGCGTACACGAGCGACTCCCTCGGTGTTCAGGGCAGCGCCCCGGTGGCGCCACCGACATGTTCACACTGCCCCGCTGCGGCGCTCATGGCAATAGGTCCAGCACACTTCGCGCAACGTATATTCATTGGCGGAGACCGCCGATGCGGCTTCCGGAGTTTGCGATAGCTGGTTGCGGGGTAATTCCGGCGCTGAACGAATTCCAGGCAATCGGCAGCCGAGGCAGCCAGTGAACCTGTCCGGCAAGAGGAATTATTATGTGGGACAAGCAGTTCGGCCACATCACCACCCATCCGCGACCCGAGAGCGACGAATGGGACAGCGACGCAGTCGCTTTCGCTGAGATCGCGGATAACCTGGTTCGAAGTCTGCTCGATACCGGACTGCAGCTCAACAAGATCGGTATCGAATTCGACAGGGAGCCGGTCGCATCCGCGCAGGCGGATCGGACCCGCGATGCGATCAGCGACATCATCGACGACCTCGACCGCATCATCCGTGATGCCGGTCGGGCCGTTATCGCGGTGACTTCGACGCTGCCGAGGACGGGTGTCTCGCGGTACAGATGAACCAAGCCGGAACTCGGCTGGTATTCGACGGCGTCCAGCCGATCCGGCTCGACCGTCGCAGCAGGTTGACGGCCGCCGTCGCCGCGTACCCCGCCATGTCGCCAACCGTCGCATTATCCAGGCATGGGTGTGAAAGCCGAAGTGGCATGGGCTACTTCGTGTCTGCCGCGAGTCCGATCAGGCGGGCACGGACGAGTTCGGGGCGTTCGTCCGCGACGAAATGTCCACAGCCGGTTACCGGTTCGAAGGTGTAGTCGTCGGCGCCGCGGGCGGTTTCGGCGGCGGCGAGGGAGCGGTGCACAGCGGGGTCGTCGACGCCGAAGAGGACGCGGATCGGGATGGTGATACGGCGGCGTTCGGGATGACGTGCGGCATCCGGGATTTCGCGCAGCCAGAAGGTGCGGTAGGTGTCGGTGGCGGCGCGGGCGCAGACCGGATCACGGAAGCGGTCGGCGAAGGTGCGGATCACCTCGGGGCTGACCGTGCTGCGGTCGGTGATCGCCCCGCTGATGAGCCATTCGAGGAAGCGGGTGCGCTGCTGTAGCGGCACGCCCACCGTGGCGACCAGCGGCTGGTAGGTGAGGAAGCGCCAGATCTGTCGCAGGACCGTCGTCGGCGGTACCCACGGATGGGCCATATTCAGCACCAGGTAGCCGTCGAAGCGGTCGGGTTCGCGCAGCACCATGCGATAGCCGATGTAGCCGCCCCAGTCGTGGCCGACGAGCAGCAACCGTTCCAGTCCGAGCGCATCGAGGAGTGCAAACACATCGGAGGCGACTTCCTCCTTCGACCAACGGTGCGGCGCGGGACCCGACCAGCCGTATCCGGGCAGGTCGGGGGCGATGATCCGGAGTCCATCGGGCGGGTCGGCGAGGAGATCTCGGTAGGCGTAGTGGTGCTGTGGCCAGCCGTGCAGCAGCACGACCGGGCGACCGTCTTCGGGCCCGGATTCGGTGACGTGGAACCGGACATCGCGAGCTGTCACGAACGAACGGCGCACCCCGGGTATGAATGGCGGTTCGGTACCGTCGGTAACAGGCATACGCTCACGATAGTTCGCCCACCGTCTGCCGAACCACCTTCTGGAGTCGGATTCGGGCCACCGCCTGTGGTCGGATAGCGCGTCGCCGGACCGACGATCACACTGGAGGTGTGTTCCAGCGGATCGTGGTGGGATACGACGACTCACCCGGCGCCAGGGAAGCGCTGTGGATGGCGCTCGAGCTGGCTGCCGCGAACAAGTCCGTGCTCACCGTGGTCGCGGTGGAGGAGCATCGTCCGCGGTATGGGCCGGTGATCGGGGAGATCGAGGAAGAACTCTCGGTCGAGGAGGTGACCACCCGTCGCTGGCTCGCCGCTGCTGCCGAGGCGGCCGCCGCACGTGGCGTCGCTATCGCGGCCGAAATCCGTGCCGGGCACCCCGCGCATGAGCTCGCCGTCGCCGCCACACACCACGAGGCGGATCTGCTGGTGCTCGGCCGCAGTGGACATTCGGCGATCTGGGGCCGATTCATCGGCGCGACCGCCGAGAAGGCCGCCCGGCACGCCGACTGCTCGGTCCTCATTGCTCAGGACGGCCACAAGTGAATCCGAATGTGTCCGGCGCGCAAGGTATTACGGTCTTGCGGGCGGAGGCGTAGCGTATGTCCCAGCTCAGTACCTGGTCGGCTCGACTGGCCACGACGAACGCACCGGCGTCGGTTGTCCTGATCCGCCTGTTCGTCGGTGTGATTTTCCTATCCGAAGGCATCCAGAAGTTCGTCTATCCCGATACCCTCGGCGTCGGCCGATTCGACAAGGTCGGCATCCCGGCTCCCGGATTCGTCGCACCGCTCGACGGTGTCTTCGAAACCGCCTGCGGGGCCTTGATCCTCGTCGGGCTGCTGACACGGGCCGCGGCAGTCCCGATGATCGTCGACATGATCGGTGCGCTGCTGATTACCAAACTGCCACTGCTCTGGGGCGATGCGGCACTGTTCCCGGGCAAGTCCGGATGGTGGGCCTTCCTGCACGAGTCCCGCACTGATCTCGCGCAACTGTGTGGGAGCGCATTCCTGCTCATTGTCGGTGCCGGAACACTTTCCTTGGACGCCGAGCTCGTTCGTGGCAGAAAGCGACACGCCGAACCCGCCCGGCGGTAAAACCAGGTGAATCCGGTGCTCCCGACAAGGTAGGAATGCCTCATGCCGACTGAATTCGCCCCGGGTTTGTTCGCCGGACAGGACCTCGCCGCGCGGGTCGAGCATGCCGAGCGCACGCTGATCGAGGAGGGCGCTTGCGCGGCCGCCCGCCGCGACCCACAGCAGCGAGTGCTGGTGCGCCCCATCGGCGGCGGGCTCGCGGTGTGGGCTGGCCCGGGTTCACCGCTCGACAAGGTGGTCGGCATCGGCATGAACGGCACTGCCTTCGATGACGCCGAGCTGGACGCGGTCGAACAAGCCTTCGCCGAGCGGGAGGCACCGGTCCAGGTCGAGGTCTCCACGCTGGCCGATCCGGCTGTTGTCGAACGCCTGACGCGCCGCGGCTACGTGCTGTTCGGTTTCGAGAACGTGTTGGGCCTGCGGCTCGAGCCGGGGCGACAGGCGCAGCTGGCCGAGAGCATCGAGATCCGCGATGTCGGGCACGACGCATTCGAGACCTGGGTGAATGTCGTCGTCGACGGCTTCGCCACGCCGGACACCCAGGGTGTCGCCTCGCACGAGGAATTCCCGCGCGAGGCTATCGAACGGGCCGAGCGGGACCTCACCGCGACGAGCGGTTTCGTCGGCTCGCTCGCCATGATCGACGGCAAGCCCGCTGGCGGCGCGAGCCTGCGCCTCAGCGACGGCGTAGCCCAATTATGCGGTGCGGCAACCCTTCCCGAATTCCGCCGCCGCGGCGTGCAGGGCGCACTGCTATCGATGCGCCTGGCCGCCGCGGCGGCCGCGGGTTGTGACCTCGCGGTGGTTACGACACTGCCGGGTTCGAAGTCGCAGCAGAACGTGCAGAAGCTCGGATTCCAGCTGCTCTACCCGCGTGCCGTTCTCGTCCGCTAGTACCGGCCGAAGGCGAGCGCGACATTGTGTCCGCCGAAACCGAACGAGTTGTTGATCGCGTACTCGATCTCCTGGTTGCGCGCCTCGCCGTGCACCACATCCAGATCGATTTCGGGATCGAGGTTGTCCAGGTTCAGGGTCGGCGGCACGACGCCGTCGCGGATGCTGAGCACGGTCAGGATCGATTCCAGTGCGCCCACCGCGCCGATCGAATGTCCGAGTGCCGACTTCGGCGCGTACACCGAAGCATGGTTGCCCACGGCCTTGTTGATCGCGTTCGCCTCGGCGGTGTCGCCGATAGGGGTCGCGGTCGCGTGCGCGTTGATGTGGGTGATGTCCTTCGGGGTGAGACCTGCGAGCTGCATGGCCCGGGTCATCGCGCGTGCCGCGCCATCGCCATCGGGGGCGGGAGCGACCAAATGGTAACCGTCGGAGGTGATTCCGGCACCGAGCAGGCGCGCGTGGATGGTCGCGCCACGAGCCTTGGCGTGCTCCTCGGTCTCGAGGACCATCAGCGCACCGGCCTCGCCGAAGACGAAACCGTCGCGATCCTTGTCGAACGGACGCGAGGCGCCCTTCGGGTCGTCGTTGCGGGTACTCATCGCGCGCATCATGGTGAAGGCCGCGATCGGGAGTACATCGATGTATCCCTCGACGCCGCCGGTGACGACCATATCGGCGTCACCCATCGCAATCATGCGCCACGCGTTGACAATTGCCTCGGACCCGGACGAGCACGCCGAGACCGGCGTGATCACGCCTGCCTTGGCCTTCAATTCGAGACCGACGACCGCCGACGGGCCGTTCGGCATGATCATCTGCACGGCTAGTGGCGAAATCTTGCGGTAGCCACCGTTCTTCAGCTTGTTGTTCGCATCGGTGATCGCATCGGCGCCGCCGAGCCCGGTACCGATCGCCACACCGAGCCGCTCGGGATCCACCTCCGGACTGCCCGCATTGCGCCACACCTCGCGTCCGAGGACCGTCGCGAGCTGTTCGACATAAGCCATTCGGCGCTGTTCGACCCGCGTGAGCAGGGTTTCCGGGCGAACCTTCAGGTGACCGCCGATGCGGACGGGGAGGTCGTACTCCTCGACGAAGGGATCCTCCAGCACGTCGATCCCGCTCTCGCCGTTGAGGAGTCCCTTCCAGGTCGCGTCGACATCACCCGCGATGGAGGTGGTCGCCGCGAGACTCGTCACGACGACATTCGGGAATCGCCCGTCGGCAGCAAAGAGGTTTCGCACGAGAGTCGCTCCTGGTTTCTCTTCCGATAACGCGGTTTTCGGTGTCCTGGCGAGTGCCTTAGCTGAAGTGGACAGGCGTTCGACAGGCTACGGCGGCCGGACCTCGTTGTCGTGCGGCATCGTCGCAGGCGATCTACTATGCCGCCGCATGCACCGAAATGCACTGCTGAGCTGGTATTTTCGCTGGACATCGTTCCCGGAAGAGCATACCGGCGCGGATTGATCACGGTATGCCCGTCGTTACGAACCTTCGGCCCGGCGCTTGTGGGAAACCTCCAAAGTCGCAGGAACCGCGTTCATCCGCGGGCCATCCTGGCGTAGCTTGCTGGTCCATTGACCGGTTCTCTCCGGCCCATTCTGTCGCCTTACCGGCGCATCTATGCAATCTTGTTATTGCACAACGGCATTGAAAGGGTCGCCCCAGCGGCACCGGTGAAGGGGTGTGGCGAGAGCATGGTGTCGTCGAACACAGCCGAGTCCGGCGGCAAGACCGCCGCGCAGAGTTCACCCACCCCGCCGGCTCCGCCGGCTGCCATCCCCCGGGACGTCAGCAGGCGTGTGAGTCGCTCGGCCGATCCGCTGTGGCCGGGCATGCTCCCGCCCGGACCCGCACCACGGGTCCTCCCGCCGACGCTCCCACACCGCCGGAAGCGGCGTCCGCCGCGTCGGCCCTGGCTGGTCGGCAGTGCCGCGATCTTCGGGACGCTGGCGGCGGTGGCATTGGTGCTCGTGTACACGGCCGAGGCGAGCAATACCCGGCAGTCGACGGCCACGATCACCGATCGGGTGCTCGGCGGCGGACCGAACTGCGACCCGACGCGCACCGAACAGCTGGTGCGCGGCAACGGAACCGGGTCGACCGAATCCGGTCCGGATGTGATCCTGGCCTTCCAATATGCCTACTACGTGACCCGCTCGGCCTCCGATGCCCGGGCACTGACCACAGCGGATGCGGCGGTGTCCTCGGTCGCATTGATCGATGCGGGCATCAAATCGATTCCGCCCGGCACCCAGCACTGCGTCATGATCACCCCGATGCTCGACGGTCGCTTCGACGTCGTCATCACCGAGTTCCGACTAGATGCGACGGTGCGCACGTATCGACAGTTCGTCACCGTCACGCCCCACGAGGGCAGCACCGTCATTACCAAGATCACCGCGCCGTCCTGAGTCTTCCGCTCAACTCCGGTGGCCGGGAAGACCCGCGGCGGTCGCCGCAGCGGCCAGCACTGTTTCGAGCATGTCGGGAGTGAGCCGACCGGTGAAGGTGTTCTGCTGGCTGACGTGGTAGCAGCCGAACAGGTGCAGCGGCGCACGTTCATCGACGGTCGGCGGCAGCACAACGTGAGCGCCGTGCCCGAATTTGGGTCGCGGACGCGGCACGGTCCAGCCCGCGGCGGCAAGTACTGGAAGCAGTGCCTGCCAGCCGAACGCGCCGAGTACGACCACTGCCCGCAATGTCGGTGTGAGCAGGCCCAATTCGGTCTTCAGCCAGTGACTGCAGCGGTCCCGCTCGTCCGGTGTCGGCTTATTGTCGGGCGGCGCGCAGTGCACCGGCGCGGTGACCCGAGCACCGATCAGCCGCAGTCCGTCATCGCGGTGCACCGCGGTAGGTTGGTTGGTCAGCCCGACGTTGTACATGGCGGCGTAGAGGAAGTCCCCACTGCGGTCGCCGGTGAACATTCGCCCGGTCCTGTTGCCGCCGTGGGCGGCCGGGGCGAGCCCGACGATCAGCAGCCGGGCGTCGTCCGGACCGTAGCCGGGAACCGCCCTGCCCCAATAGGTTTCGTCACGGTACGCGGCACGCTTTTCCCTGGCCGCCCGTTCCCGCCAGGCGACCAGCCGCGGGCAGGCGAAGCAGTCCGCGACCGCGGCATCGAGTTCGGCGATGGTCTCGCACACGATCACATGGTGCCGCAGGTCATTTCGGCGCGAGCAAGCCGGTCAGATGGTCATGGGCGACGTGTGCGTGCAGTCGCAGACCGGTCACCAGCGGGCCGTCGTCGGCGTAGAAGTGCGGATTGTGATTCATCGCCATACCCCGGCCACCCGGAATCGGCACGGGCATACCCGTTTTCGGGTCGATTTCCGAATCCTGCACACCGAGGGTCACATAGAGACCACCGTACTTGTTGACGAATTCGGAGACATCGTCATAGCCGAGCGTCGGGATCGTCGGGGTGACCTTATCGGCCCCGGCGACGCGCTGGAATGTCGGCAGCGCGGCGGTGATCCACTCCTCGGTGTTGTGCACGGCGGGCACGTCCTGCAGGTATTCGACTGTCGCCGAACAGTTGTAGGCCTGCGCCGAATGCGCGGCGAGGGTGTCCAGGCGCTTCTGGATATCGCCCATATCGGTCTCGACCGCGCAGCGGACAGTGCCCCACAGCGTCACGGTCTGCCCGATGATATTGAACCGGCCCACATCCTGCACGTGGCCGATACTGACGGTAAACGGATCGAATGCGCTGACCTGCCGGTACAACTGGCCGATGCCGGTGATGACGGCGCCCGCGGCGGGCATCGGGTCCACGCCCATCCACGGTGTGGACCCGTGTACCTGCTGTCCTGTGATGGTGATCTTCGCCAGACAGGAGGCGCCGAACTGATTGCCGATCCGATATCCGATGTAGCCCTTGGGATATGGCGTGACATGGAAGCCGAACGCCATGGTCGGCGATGGATCGTCGAGCGCGCCCTCGTCGATCATCTGCTTCGCGCCGCCCTTTTCGTCGACCGGCGGCCCCTCCTCGGCGGGTTGGAAGACGAAGAGCACCGTTCCCGGCAGGCGGTCGCGCACGTCGGTCAGCACCGAGGCGGCACCCATCAGCATCGCGGTGTGGCAGTCGTGGCCGCAGGCGTGCGAGACCGGGAACGGTCCGCCGGGATAGTCGTTGTCCACGACCTTCGATGCGAAATCGACACCGCACAGGTCGGGTACCGGCAGCGCGTCGATATCGGCGCGCAGCGCGATCGTCCGGTCGCCGCGCATACCGCCGCGCAGCACACCGACGATGCCGTGTCCGGCGATGCCGGTGCGCACCTCGTCCAGATTCAGCGAGCGCAGATGATCGGCGATGAGTGCGGCGGTATTCGACTCCCGGTTGGACAGCTCGGGATGCCGGTGCAGATGGTGCCGCCACTGGACGACCTGATCGGCCACTTGTGCCGCGCGCCTGTCCAATTCGTCATAGATCGCGCCTGCAGTCATCTGAACTCCGTTCGTTGTGTCGGGATGCCACCCGCTCAGCGATAGACGAAGCGATCAAGTCCACTATGCATCGATAGCCACTGGTTTGCGTGCAGGTCGCACGACCAGTTCGAGGCGGCGGTGAGGTGTGCATAACGACCCGGACATGTGAGCCGGACCACGCGGTCGAGTTGATAGCATGGCCTTTCTGGCCGACCGGATGCGGGCAACGCCCCCGGGTTCACCTCGAAAGAGTCTTTCCATGCAGTTTGAAATCGTCGAGCGAGACGAAACGTGGGTTGCCGGGCTCCCGGTGCGCAGCCCGAAACGTGCGCTCGGGGAACTGCGGGACCACGACCTCGAGGCCGCGTGGGCGGCGGTGCTGCATCAGGAGCTCGGCGGCCAACTGGCCAGCGCCTACACCGACTACTCCGGTGAACTCGGCACCTACAACACCCAGATCGTCGGCTATGAGTGCGCATCCTTCGGCGAGGTCACCCGCGGCCACCTGGTGGCGCGGCTGCCGCGCGGCACCTATGCCAGGTTCTCCTCGGTCGGTAACTTTCCGCAGGTGATGACGGACCTGTGGACGCAGATCGCCTATGCCGAGGAACACAACCAGATAAAACGCACCTACACCGGCGATTTCGAGTGTTATCCGCACGCCTACAAGATCGATCTCTACCTGGCGGTCGAGGCGCGATGACATACGCGATCGTGGTGCGCCGCGAGGCCATCTACGGCGGTCTGGTGGTGCCGCGGGTACGTCCGAGCTTCAAGGTCAGCAATAGCGACCTGATCGAATTCCTGAAGGATCGGCTGCGTGACCGCGCGGGCGACGACCAGCCGATGTACACGGTGTATGTGCCGGATCCGGCCGGAAACTACAACGCCGTCGTGTGTTTCGAGTACTCCGATCCGAGTGCGGTTCCGGTCGGTGACGTACTCGTCAAGGTGCCCAAGGGTGTCTACGCTCGGTTCGAGCCGAACGGGGATTACCACGATCCGGTCGAGGACGTGTGGGCCCAGGTCGACGATGCGACGGCATCCGCCGAGATCACCCGTGCGTACCGCGAGGAAATCGAGATCTGGCGCGGGCCGGAGTCGGTCGAACTGTTCATCTCCATCCTGGTTTGAGATTGCTGTACATTAGCTGCGTCAGTACCGACTGGTCTCCACGATCTATTCGATGGCATGTTCGAGTGGTCTGACCTGCGGTAATTTCGGGGCAGACCATCAGTTTTCGGAAGATTAACCAGATATCTGGTCAATTCTTGTCGTATGACGGATACTGCCCTAGGCAAACTCAACCGATCGGCGAGTCGTCTGGCGAGTCGGTCAGGCCGGCTCGATGACCGTGCAGATGTGCGGTAGCAAACGGAGTAGGAACACCATGACTGTCGAAACAATCGCAGTCGGCCCGGGGGGCACGCGCGATGCCGAGGTGTTGCGGTTTCGCGACATGCATTCCGGATATGTCTTTCATGTCGCCACTCCGCAGGCTCATCCCGATCTGTGGCGCCGTTATCTGCGCGGTGCGCTGCAGGTTTACCGGCATTACGGTGTTGATCACGCTTTGGAATACGACAGCGTTGTCGACGGCCGTTCGACGTCGTTGTTCTTCGCCGCTGTCGATCCGTCCGGCGCGGTCGTCGCGGGGTTGCGGGCGCAGGGGTCCTGCGGTGCGGCCGACGAAGTGCACGCACTGCGCGCTTGGGCCGGTCGACCCGGCGCCGCCGAATTGCGCGCCATGGTTGCCGATCGGATACCAGAGGGTGTGGTCGAGGTGAAGGCCGTCTGGGTTTCCCGCACAGCTGAGCATCGGGCCGCGCTCGCCGCGGCGGTCTCCCGCTGTGTCGTGCACGCCGCCCGGCTGCTCGATGCCAGGTTCGGGTTCGTCACGACTGCCACGCGAAATGTCGGTCTGTACCGCACGAGTGGTGGGTATGTCGCCGATCGGATACCGGCGGTGCCTTATCCTGACGACCGCTATCGGACCATTCCGATGTGGTGGGATGCCCGGACATATCGGTCATTAGCCACCAAATTGCAGAGTTCGTTGACCGCGCTGGAGCATGCGGCACTCGATGCCTGGCTGTCGCCACATGGTCGAGCGCCCTCGGGTGGATCAGGGATCGGAGGATTGGCGCAGGCATGAACGGTGAGCTCACCGCGGACCACCGCCCGCTGATTCTCGATGAAAATGCCACAGATGACGCACGGATCCTCGTGCAATTACGGAAATCGCCGCAGGTGCGCATTCTCGATCTGCGTGATGTGCTGCGCGCCGAACTCGCCAAGGTGCGTCGGCCGCCTGCGGATCTCGGCGGGCCGGAAACGGACCGATGGGTCTATTACCCGTGGCGGCGCACGCTCGTCGGATTGCCCGGTGAAAAGACATTTCGGGCAATTCGCTTGGACCGCAACCAGAACAAGCTCACCCGCGCCGAACA
Organism: Nocardia pseudovaccinii NBRC 100343; assembly: GCF_001613225.1. Taxonomy (GTDB): domain Bacteria; phylum Actinomycetota; class Actinomycetes; order Mycobacteriales; family Mycobacteriaceae; genus Nocardia; species Nocardia pseudovaccinii. Next base: position 70,251 of record NZ_BDBY01000009.1, on the reverse strand, counting down.
GGAACGTTGCGCCGGTCTCGCGATCGGGGTGGTCGGACAGAGCGTCGGGCACGCGGTCGCTTACACATTGGCACTGGAAGGCACCTGTGGCCTACTGCGCCTGGCCGATTTCGACGACATCGAGTTGTCGAATCTGAATCGGGTGCCCGGTGGGATCTTCGATATCGGTGTGAACAAATCCATCGTGACCGCGCGCCGGATCGCCGAACTCGATCCGTATCTGCCGGTCGAGGTCGCCACCGCGGGCGTGGACGAGCACACCGTCGACGCATTCCTGCACGGGTTGTCGCTGGTCGTCGAGGAATGCGATTCGCTCGATATCAAATTCGCCGTCCGGGAAGGCGCACGCCGACACCGCCTTCCGCTGTTGATGGATACCAGCGATCGCGGCCTGCTCGATGTCGAGCGCTATGACCTGGAACCCGGCCGTCCGACGTTCCACGGTCTGCTCGGCGCGACCGTCGGGGCGGATCTGCGCGGGTTGTCCACCAAAGACAAGGCGCCGCATGTCATGCGGATTCTCGACCCGAAGGAGCTATCCGCGCGGATGGCCGCGAGTCTGGTCGAGATCGACGAAACCGTGACGACCTGGCCGCAACTCGGCGGTGACGTACAGCTGGGCGCGGCCATCGTGGCGGCGGCGGTGCGCCGGGTCGGGCTCGGGCAGAAGCTGTCCTCGGGCCGGACCCGGTTCGATCTGGAGCGTGGTCTCGACGAGCTGGCCGAACCGGAGCCGGTGTGCGAGAAGGTGTCCGACGAATTTCCGGTGCCCGACGGCGGTGTACCAAATCCGGTCGGGTCCGCCGTCGAGAAGGTCCTCGAATCCGCGCAGCGGGCGCCGTCGGGCGGCAATACCCAACCGTGGAACCTGCGCGTCGATGGCGACGAGCTACGCATCGATCTCGTCCGAACCCGCTCGTCCGCAATGGATATCGGGTATCGCGCCAGCGCGGTATCGATCGGCGCGGCGCTCTACAACGCCCGCGCCGCGGCCGCCGCGCACGGCATACTCGGCGCGCACGAGTTCATCGAGAACAACTCCACCCCATTTGCCGCGGTGCTACATCTCGGCAACGGCACCGATTCCGCACTGGCCGCGGACTATCCGGCCACGCTGACCAGGGAGACGAACCGACACCTCGGCGCGGGCGCGCCGCTGGCCGATCATGTCCTGCCTGCCCTGGACGCGGCCGCCACCGATGCGGCGCTCCATGCCATCACCGCACCCGATGAGCTCGCCGCCGCGGCCGCGCTGCTCGGAGAATCCGATCGCATTCGCTATCTGACCCCGCGCCTGCATCAGGAGATGTTCGGCGAACTGCGCTGGCCCGGCGAGGATCCGCGCACCGGGATCGATATCCGGAGTATGGAATTGGCCGCCGACGAGCAGGCCAAAATCCGGATCGGGGAGCGCTCGGATGTCATGGATCGGCTGCGCGAATGGTCCGGCGGGACCGCGCTCGGCGAGTACAGCCGCGATCGCGTGCTGTCGAGTTCGGCGCTGGTCGCGATAACTTTTCCGCGTCGATCCGGAGCAGAGTCGATATCACTTGCCGACTACGCGCGCGGCGGCGCGGCCGTGCAGCGGGTCTGGATCGCGGCGCAACGGCTCGGTCTTGCGGTGCAACCGGTCTCGCCCCTGTTCCTTTATGCGCGGCACCCCGACGAGCTGAAAGGGATTTCACCGGATTTCGCGGATACACTTACGACACTTCAGGGCCGTTTCCTGGACCTGCTGGGAGTGCCTGGGCATGAGATCATGGCATTGGTGCTTCGCCTGAGCTATGCGGCAGCAGCCACGGTCCGCAGCAGGCGGCTTCCAGTGCCGGGCGCGGGCAACCGCAGCTAGCGCGATCGGAGATAGGGTGCCTCGGCGAACGCTCGACTCATTGGTGACCCAGGTCGCCTCCGAGTTGATGGGCGTCGACGCCACAACGATGGTGGCGGCGAGTGAGCGCGTGCTGGCCAGGCTGGTCGAGCATTTCGATGTCGACTTCAGCTACCTACGCCATACCGATAGAGAGCAGCGGGCGACCGTGCTCATCGCGGAGTGGCCGCACCGTGGTGACATACCGGATCCGGACCCGCTGAAGATCGTGCATTTCGAGCACGCCGACTCGGTATTCCGGGAATTGGAACACGCCACCGAGCCGATCATTGTGCGGCCGTCCCAGCAATCCGCCGATTATCAGGAGACGATCCGGCGTTCGTCGGGTATTCCGCAGGTCGCGATGGCCGCGGTGCCGCTGTTGTCGCGCGGCGAGTCGACCGGCGTGCTGGGATTCATCAAGCAGGGCGATCGTGACTGGAGCACCCGGGAACTGAACGTGCTCAAGGCGATCGCCGCACTCTTCGCCCAGTTGCAGGCGCGCGTGGTGGCCGAGGAACGATTGCGATATATCGCCCTGCACGACGATCTGACCGGGTTGGCGAACCGGCGGGCGCTGCTCGAGCATATGGAGGAGCGGCTCAGACAGGGCAGCCCCGGCCCGGTGGCCGCCTTCTTCCTCGATCTCGACCGGCTCAAAGCGCTCAACGATTTTCTCGGACATACCGCGGGGGACAACTTCATTCGCACGCTCTCCTCGCGACTGCGGGAGAATCTCGATCCCAATGACATGATCGCCCGACTCGGTGGCGACGAATTCGTCATCGTACCGGCCAAGCCGATGGATGCGGTGGCGGCCGAATTGGAGGCGACGCGGATTCAGCAGCTCATCGGACGGCGGGTGACCGTCGGCGGGGAATCGGTCAGCCGCGGCGCCAGCGTCGGTGTCGCGGTGGGTATTCCGGGGGAGACCACGGTCGCGGATGTGCTGCGCCGGGCCGACCACGCGCTGCTGTCGGCGAAATCGGGCGGCGGCAACGGTGTCGCGGTCTTCACCGACGCCATGCGCGCGCAGTTCGAACTGCAAGACGATGTGGAGTTGAATCTGCGTGGTGCGGTCTCGGACGGCTCGCTGCTGCTGCACTATCAGCCCGAGGTCGATCTGCGCACCGGCCGGGTGGTTGCGCTCGAGGCGCTGGTGCGCTGGTTGCATCCGACCAGGGGCTTGCTGCCGCCCGGTGCGTTCGTCACTGTTGCCGAGGCCACCAACCTCGCGGGTGAACTGGGGCGCTGGGTGATCCGTTCGGCCTGTGCGCAATTCGCCGAATGGCGCAGGCGGGGGTTGGCGGCGAATGTGGTGATGCGGATCAATGTTTCGCCGGTTCAGCTGGTCAGCCTGGATTTCGTGGAGCGAATCGAGGACATGCTGCGGCTGTTCGGGATCGATGGCAGTTCGGTCTGCCTGGAGATCACCGAACATGTGGTCGTGCAGGATCTGGCGCGCACCCAGGTCACGCTGCGCGGACTCAAGCGAATGGGCGTGCAGATCGCCATCGATGATTTCGGCACCGGATACAGCTCGCTGTCGCATCTGAAGGCGCTTCCGGTCGACGCGGTGAAGATCGACCGTGGCTTCGTGCAGCGCCTCGGCGCGAGCACCGACGATCTGGCGATCGTGAAATCCATTATCGGGTTGGCTGGGTCGTTCGGGCTCGGTGTCGTCGGGGAAGGCGTCGAGACGCCGGTGGCCGCGCGGACTCTGGTCGGGCTGGGTTGCTATCGGGCGCAAGGATTTCTGATCGCGCGGCCGATGCCCGCCGATGAGGTCGAGGCGCATCTGGCCGTCGGGCGCATTCCGCTGGATCTCGATCTGCCCAGGGCGGGCCGGGGTACCACGCGCGCGTAACCGGCATATTCGGTCCGTGGCCGCTGATCGAAACGCTCCGGCCATGACCAGGAGGCGTAGCGGCCGGTCCCGCGTATCGGACTGCTGCGCCGTCGCACTCGTTAGCAGGGTCTTTCACGGGTGTTCATGCGGTGTTGGGCGCACCGGTCCCGGGGGGAACCCGATTCGCTGCACGATCGGCGATGTGCGCATCGTGCAGCTGGCGAACTTCTATGGTCCGCGGTCGGGTGGGCTGCGCACCGCTTTGCACCACCTGGGCGAGGGGTACGTGGCCGCCGGGCACGAGGTCGTGCTGATCGTGCCCGGACCGCGCCGGGCCGAGGAGATCCTGCCGACCGGTGCGGTGCGGATCACTTTGCCCGCATTGGCGATTCCAGGAACCGGCGGTTATCGGGCGGCGGATCCGCGCCGGGTGGCCGATGTGCTGGCCGGATTGCGGCCGGACGTGCTCGAGGTTTCGGACCGGCTGACGCTGCGGGGGTTCGGACGCTGGGCCCGCACCCGCGACGTGGCGAGCGTAATGATCTCGCACGAGCGCCTGGACCGACTGCTCGGCCAGGTCATGCCCGGCTCAGTGGCTCGCCGGTGCGCCGATATCGCCAATCGGCGCACCGCGGACGACTACGACATCGTGGTCTGCACAACGGAATTCGCGCGCGCGGAGTTCCTGCGCATCGACGCGCCCAATGTCGAACTGGTGCCGCTCGGGGTGGATCTGGAGCTGTTCAGCCCGCGTCGCCGCGACTACCGCCTGCGCGCCGATCTCGGCGTGCCGGGGCATCCGCTGCTTGTGCACTGCGGCAGATTGTCGGTGGAGAAGCGGGTGGATCGCAGCATCGAAGCCATCGGCGCCCTGCGTAAGGCGGGTGTCGAGGCGCGGCTGGTCGTCGCGGGGGAGGGGCCGCGGCGCGAAGCCCTGGAGCGTCGGGCCCGTTCTCTGCCGCCGCTGACCGGCGGTCTGCCCGCGGTGCACTTCACCGGATTCATCACCGACCGGGCAATGGTGGCGAAACTACTGGCCACCGCCGATGTTTCGCTGGCACCGGGACCACACGAAACCTTCGGGCTCGCCGCGCTCGAGGCATTGGCCGCAGGTACGCCGGTCGTAGCCAGCCGATCCTCGGCGCTCGCCGATATCGTCACCGACGAATGCGGCGCGGTCGCCGCCGATCGCCCATCCGCCTTCGCCCAAGCCGTCACCGATGTGCTCGCGATGCCCACCGCCGGGCGTCGGAAGGCGGCACGCAGCCGGGCCGAGCAGTTCACCTGGCCGCGGGCGGTGGCAGGGATGCTTGCGGTGCTCGGGCGGTAACCCGCCGTCCCGATTCGAACTCCGCGACCCGCTTCGGCCGGATGGACGTCGGAAGGTGACCGTTGCCGCGTACCCTGCGTGCAACCGATTGGGGATATTCGAGATGGGATCCGGTGTGCTTGGGTTTGGGCGCAGGAAGACAGTGCGGGATGCGAAGGTGCTGGTCACCGGGGCGGCGAGCGGGATAGGCCGGGCGACCGCCGTGGCGTCCGCGGCCGGGGGCGCCGAATTGGTGCTGACCGATATCAACGCCGAGGGCCTCGAGGATACGGTTCGCACCATCAAGGAGGCGGGCGGCACCGTGCTCGCCGCGCGTGCCCTGGATATCACCGACTACGACGCGGTCACCGCCTTTGCCACCGACGTGCACGCCGAATTCGGCAGCCTCGATATCGTCATGAATATCGCGGGCACCTCCACCTGGGGCACCGTCGAGAATCTCGAGCACCGGCATTGGCGCAAGATGGTGGACGTCAACCTGATGGGCCCTATCCATGTGATCGAGAACTTCGTGCCGCCGATGGTCCGCGCGAAACGCGGTGGGGCACTGGTGAATGTCTCCTCGGCGGCCGGAATCCTCGCGCTGCCGTGGCACGCCGCCTACAGCGCGGGCAAATTCGGCATCCGCGGTGTCTCCGAGGTGCTGCGATTCGACTTACGGCACCACGACATCTCGGTACATCTGGTTGTGCCCGGCGCGGTGAACACACCGTTGGTGCAGAGCGTCGAGCTGGTCGGCGTGGACAAGGAAAACCCGAGGATAAAGCGACTCACCACCGCGTTCACCAAGCATGCCGCATCGCCGGAACATGTTGCGGCGTCGATCCTGCGGGGTATCGAGCGCAATCGGTTCCTCGTCTACACCTCCTTCGATATCCGCTTCGGCTATTGGTGGGCGCGCAAATTCGCCTACCCCTACCAATTCGTGATTCGCCGCGCCAGCGATCGGTTCAACAGGCTGCTGGCTTCGATGGGCAGTTGAGCGTCACATCGAGCACGCGGGCGCCCGGCCCCTGTTCGCCGAGGCGGTCGTGTTCGTTGACCAGTCGGCAGCTGCCGAGCGACAGGCAACCGCAGCCGATGCAGCCGGTCAGGTTGTCGCGCAGGCGAGTCAGCTGGGTGATGCGGTCGTCGAGGTCGGCCTGCCACGCGGTGGACAGGGTCTCCCAGTCGCGCCGGGTCGGAGTGCGGCCTTCCGGGAGCTTGTCCAGCGCGGCGCGGATTTCGCTCAACGGAATGCCGACCCGCTGGGAGATGCGGATGAAGGCGACGCGGCGCAGCGTTTCGCGGGCGTATCTGCGTTGATTTCCACTCGTGCGACGACTCGAAATGAGACCCTCGCGTTCGTAGAAGTGCAACGCGGAGACCGCTACTCCGCTACGCTCGGACAGCTGCCCGGGGGTCAGCTCCTTCGCTCGCCAATCGGTTGTCGACATCACGCTCCTCCATTCACCTAAACAATACTTCAGGTTAGGGTGTGCTGGGGTCGGAATCGGAGACACCCAATTGCGTGCTCTTACGCCTTCGGCGAACTACGGTCGGATCATGGGAGCAGACGCGGTGCGGGCGGGGCACGATGGCGGTGCGGACGATGAGTTGGACGGTGTCGGCGATCCGGACGGTCGGCTGGCGGTCAGCTCGGAGGTCGGGACCCTGCGCACGGTGCTGCTGCACCGGCCAGGCGACGAATTGCGGCGGCTGACCCCGCGCAATAACGATCAATTGCTCTTCGACGGCATTCCCTGGGTCGAGCGGGCCCAGCAGGAGCACGACATCTTCTCCGGGGTGCTGCGCGAACGCGGCGTCGAGGTGCTGCTACTCGCCGATCTGCTCGCCGAAACTCTCTCGGTCAGCGGGGCGGCCCGCATCCAGGGCATCTCCGGCGCCGTCGACGCACGCAAACTCGGACACATGCTGGCCGACGAGCTCGCGGCCTTCCTGCGCGGCGTCCGGGCCAGGGATCTGGCCAACATCCTGATGGCCGGGATGACCTTCGACGAACTGCCCTTCGAGGGGGACAACACCTCGCTGGTGCGGCGCATGCACCACGGTGCGGATTTCGTCATCGATCCGCTGCCGAATCTGCTGTTCACCAGGGATTCGTCATTCTGGGTCGGTCCGAGGGTGGCGATCACCTCACTCGCCCTGCCCGCTCGGATGCGCGAGACCTCGCTGACCGATCTCATCTACGCATTCCATCCGCGCTTCCTCGGCGTGCGGCGGGCCTACGAATCGCATACCGCGCCGATCGAGGGCGGTGATGTGTTGTTGCTCGCGCCCGGCGTGGTCGCGGTCGGGGTCGGCGAGCGTACCTCACCCGCTGGCGCGGAAGCGTTGGCGCGCAGTCTGTTCGACGACGATCTGGCCCACACCGTGCTGGTCGTCCCGATCGCCCAGAGTCGCGCGACCATGCACCTGGACACGGTCTGCACCATGGTCGATACCGATGCCGTCGTGATGTATCCGGCGGTCCGGGATTCACTGTGCGCGTTCACGATTCATCGCGAGGACGATTACGGCGGACGTAACGACCAGGCGAGGGTGAGCATGCGCGGCCCCGATCCGTTCCTGCCCGCCGCCGCGGATGCGATGGGCATCGGCAAGCTGCGGGTCATCGATACCGGGCTCGATGTGGTCACCGCTGAACGCGAGCAGTGGGACGACGGCAACAACACGCTGGCGCTCGCGCCGGGCGTGGTCGTGGCATACGAGCGCAACGATATGACCAATGCGCGGCTCGAGGACGCGGGCATCGAGGTGCTGCGCATTCCTGGCTCCGAATTGGGTTCCGGCCGCGGCGGACCGCGGTGCATGTCCTGCCCGCTGTCCCGAGATGACGTGTGAGCGTGCGATGTTCACCATTACCGTGACCCATGATTCGTCGATTCCGCCCTACGAGCAGCTGCGGCTGGGTGTCATCGCGCAGGTGCGCTCAGGGGAGTTGACGGCGGGAACGAAGATCCCGACGGTGCGAGCGCTGGCCGCGCAACTCGGGCTGGCGCCGAATACCGTCGCTCGTGCCTATCGGGAACTCGAGGCCGATGGGGTCGTCGAAACCCGGGGCAGGCAAGGATCTTTCATCGCGTCCTCGGGTGACCCGACCAAGGATCTGGCAGGGCGCGCCGCGATCGAATACGTCGCCACCATCAGACGGCTCGGTCTCGATGACGAGGCGGCCCTGAAGTACGTCAGAGCGGCTCTGGAGAGTTAGTCCTCAGCGCCAACTGGGCAGCCAGAGATGGTCGTGCCAGTTGCCGGGCGTAATCGGCAGCGCGGTCAGAATCGGCCAGAGCCAGATGAAATTGGCGATCACCAGGCCGAGGTAGATGCAGACCGCGAGCAGTCCGAGGCTGCGCCGTTCACTGGGGACCGCGGGCAGATAGGTGCCCGCCGGACTTCGCGGTATGTGCACCGAGCGGGCGGGGCCGAGAATATCGCCGCACACCAGTGCGATCCCCATCACCAGGAACGGGGCCAGCGGCACGGCGTAGAAGTAGTACATCTGCCGATCGAGGGTGAAGAACCAGGGAATGAGTCCGGCGCCGTATCCGGTGAGCACCGCCGCATAGCGCCAGTCCCGACGGACCACAGTGCGCCACAGCATCCAGCCCAGCACCGGGAATGCGATCCACCAGATCGCCGGGGTGCCGATCAGCATCACGGCCTTGACGCACTGGGTTTGACCGCACCCGGTGACACCGCTGTCGGCGTAGTAGTAGAGCATCGGCCGCAGCCCCATCGGCCAGGTCCACGGCTTGGATTCCCAGGGGTGATGGTTACCTGCCGAATTGGTCAGGCCCTCGTGGAACCGCAGCGTTTCGCCGCTGTAATACCACAGCGAGCGCAGCGCGCTCGGCAGCCACGACCACGGACCGTCGCGACCGACCTGATTGCCGACCGCATACCGGAAGACACCGTCCTCACTGGCGAACCAGGCCCAGTAACTGGCCAGATACACCCCGAGCGGAATCAGCACCAACGAGTACAGCGCGGGCCCGACATCGCGCACGGCCGTGCCGACCCAGGGCCGCCGCACACCGTAGGCGCGCCGCGCGGACATGTCGAAATAGACGCTCATGAGTCCGAACGCGATGATGAAGTACATCCCGGACCACTTTGTGCCGCAGGACAGTCCGAGCAGTACACCGGCGCCGAAGCGCCACCAGCGCACGCCGAGTCGCGGACCCCATTCGCTCGCATCGATCCGACCCTCGTAGTCCGCCTTGGCGATTCGGGCGCGCACCTCGTCGCGGTCCACGATCAGACCGCCGAATGCGGCGGTGACCAGCACCGCCATGAAGATGTCGAGCATGCCGATGCGAGAGGAGACGAAGGTGAGTCCGTCGGCGATCAGCAGAATGCCCGCGATCGCGCCCACCATGGTGGACCGCGCCAACCGGCGCACGATCCGGATGACCAGCAGCACCAGGATGGTGCCCGCCAGCGCCGCACTGAATCGCCAACCCCAGCCGTTGTAGCCGAACATCCACTCGCCCACCGCGATCAGCTGTTTGCCGATCGGGGGATGCACCACCAACCCGTATGCGGGATTGTCCTCGACGCCACCGCCGGTGAGGATCTGCCAGGCCTGTGGCGCGTAATGCTTCTCGTCGAAGACCGGGGTGTAGGCGTCGGTCGGATAGTCCAGCAGGATGAACCGCGTCAACGCCGCGATCGCGGTGAGTACCGCGGTGACCACCCACCCCTGGAGCTTGTCGAGCGGCCCGAAGTCGGGCGATGGACGCAGGGGCGCGGGGCTCGACCAAGAGGGCACGGCCCCGGCTACGGTCGCGCGCTGGTCGGTCACCTGGGTCACGCCCCGATCGTATGCTGTTCGAGCCACCGTGACCCGCACCGGTGAGCGCGCCGCCGCGCGAATCACACCCTGAGCAGCGGGCCAGATGTTGCGAGATGAGTATCCACGTCGGCGTGATCACCCAGCACCGGATTCGTTTTCCTATGGTGAGAGAATCTTTCTCCAGCGAAGGTCGCGACTGATTTCGTGAGGGCATGGGTAACTCATCGGGTGCGCCCAGAACTCGTCGCGCACCCAACCGCCGGTCCGGCCAAGTGCGTTGACGACCGGCAAAAGGCCCGGGGAGGCGGAGGAGCGTGGTGGCGGACCAAGTGGGGCGATTGGTGCTCGCGGCGACGCCGATGGGCGAGATCGGCGACGCCTCACAGCGGCTACGCGAGGCGCTCGGATCCGCCGAGATCATCGCGGCCGAGGACACCCGGCGCACCCGCTCCCTCGCCAAGGCACTGCAGGTGGAGATCACCGGGCGGGTCCTGCGGTTCGACGACCACGTGGAGTCCGCCAAGATTCCGGCGCTGCTCGATGAGATCGAAGGCGGCAGCACGGTGCTGCTGGTGACCGATGCGGGCATGCCCTCGGTGAGCGATCCGGGTTATCGCATGGTGGTGGCCTGTGTCGAGCGTCAGCTGCCGGTCACCTGCCTGCCGGGACCGTCGGCGGTGACCACCGCACTGGCACTGTCCGCGCTCCCGGTGGAACGCTTCTGTTTCGACGGATTCGCGCCGCGCAAATCCGGCCAGCGTCGAGAGTGGTTGCGCACCTTGCTCACCGAGCCGCGCGCCTGCGTATTCTTCGAGGCACCGCACCGGCTCGCCGACTGTCTGGCCGACGCGGTCGAGGTGCTCGGTCCGGACCGGCGGGCCGCGGTCTGCCGGGAACTGACCAAGACATACGAGGAGGTCGTCCGCGGCACCCTCGGCGAACTAGCCGCCTGGGCGGTCGATGGGGCGCGCGGTGAGATCACCGTCGTCCTCGCGGGCGCCCAACCCGTCGCCGCCGATCCCGCCGATCTGGTCGACGAGGTCGAATCGCTGACCGCCGAAGGTATTCGCCTCAAGGACGCCTGCGCCCAGGTGGCCGCCGAGGCCGGAGTTTCCCGCCGCGAACTGTACGACGCGGTGCTGACCGCGCGCCGCAACGGCGGTGACAGTTCCTAGCGCGACTCGCCATCGCCGACACTCCCGGGCGGCCGGATGGGGAGTGTCATAGTGCTATCGATCACGGGCGCGACGATGATCGGTGTCATGACCTCTTTGGAAAGCAAGGCGAAAGCGTTTCTCGAATTGCATGTCCCGGGCGATCCCGGTGTCTTTCCGACGGTGTGGGATGCGTGGTCGGCGAATGTCGCTGTCGCGGCAGGATTTTCGGCGCTGACCATGGGCAGTCATCCGGTCGCCGACTCGATCGGACGCAGCGATAAGGAAGGGATGAAGTTCGCGGAACTGTTGACCCGAGTCCGGCAGATCACCGGTGCGGTCGAGGTTCCGGTGTCGGTCGATATCGAATCCGGTTACGGCCTCGAACCCGCGCAGTTGATCGAGGGACTGCTGGAGGCGGGCGCGATAGGCCTCAATATCGAGGACACGGTGCACAGCGAGGGCGGCCGGTTGCGCACGCCCGAGGAGCATGCCGATTTCGTGCGTGGTTTGCGGCAATTCGCCGACGCGGCGGGCGTGCATGTGGTCATCAATGCGCGCACCGACCTGTTCATGCGCGAGGACGGTGACGCGAGCGATCGCGTCGATCGCGCCATCGCGCGCCTGCGGCTGGCCGCCGCGGCGGGTGCGGATTCGCTGTTCCCGGCGGGTCGGCACTCCGATACCGATATGCGCCGACTGACCAGCGAATTGCCGCGGCCGATCAGTGCTGTCGGGCTGCCCGACAAGTCGGATAAGGCCGTCTTCGCCGAACAGGGCGTCGGCCGGATCACCTTCGGCCCCCTGCTGCAGTGGGCGCTGACCGCCGAGATCAATCGGCTGCTCGACCGCTGGAAGTAGCCTTCCCCGGAGATCCGGCTGAACCTGAAGCGCTACCGCTTCATCGAGCGGTAGCGCCTCAGTAATGCGGTGATCTTCGCGTAATCGGCGGCGCCATTGAGTTCGGTCAGCAGATCGTCCGGGCACAGCTGGTAGTGGTCACCCCAGTAGCGGCGCGTCTTGTTATCCCAGATGCGGTAGCCACCTGGAACGCCTCGCGCTACGTATCGCCTTCTGCTGATTACTTCTTCGGCTCCACGTAGCGCGGGTAGACCGCTTCGGGCTCGGGCAGCGGGGTGCCCGGGACCAGTGGGGTCGCGATATCGGCGAAGGTACGGTTCTGGCTGGCAAGCAGATCCAGGATCTTGCCCGCCGATTCCGGCACCACCGGCTGCACCAGAATCGCCACTATGCGCAGCAGTTCGATGGTCACGTACAGCACCGTCGCCTCGCGGGCCAGCGACTCCTCGGTACCGGTCTTGGCCAGCGCCCACGGCGCCTCAGCGGAGAAGTAGCGGTTGGCCTCACCGAGCGTCAGCCAGATCGCCTCCAGCGCCAAATGCATTTGCTGGGCATCGAATTCGGTGCGGCAGCGCTCCAGCAGGCCATTGGCGCGGTCGAGCAGGGCGCGATCGGCCTCGGTGAATTCGCCCGGTGTCGGCACCACACCGCCACAGTCGCGCGCGACCAGCTTCAGGCTGCGCTGCACCAGATTGCCGAATTCATTGGCCAGATCGGTATTGATCCGCCCGACGATCGCCTCATGACTGTAGCTGCCGTCCTGACCGTAGGAGATCTCGCGCAGCAGGAAGAACCGCACCGCGTCCACGCCGTACTCGTCGACCAGCGCCAGCGGGTCGACCACATTGCCGACCGACTTGGACATCTTCTCGCCCTTGTTGTACAGGAACCCGTGCACGAAAACGCGTTTCGGCAATTCGATCCCGGCCGACATCAGGAACGCGGGCCAGTACACGGTGTGGAACCGGGTGATGTCCTTACCGATGATGTGCACGTCGGCGGGCCAGAACCGCTGGAACGCAACGGATTCCGTATCGGGGAAGCCGACGCCGGTGATGTAGTTGGTGAGCGCGTCCACCCATACGTACATCACATGATCGGGATGGCCGGGCACCGGGACGCCCCAGTCGAAGGTGGTGCGTGAAATGGACAGGTCCTTCAGACCCGCCTTCACATAACTCACCATCTCGTTGCGAGCCGTTGCGGGCGCGATGAATTCGGGATGTTCGTCGTAAAGCGCGAGCAGCTTGTCCTGGTAGTTCGACAGCCGGAAGAAGTAGTTCGACTCCTCGGTCCAGGTGACCGGCGTCTTCGATTCGGTCGAGATCCGGGTGCCGTCCTCGAGCAGTGTCGTTTCTTCCTCGGTGTAGAACGCCTCGTCGCGCACCGAGTACCAACCCGAGTAGTTGTCCAGGTAGATATCGCCGTTGGCGAGCATCCGCTCCCAGATCGCCGCGCTGGCCACCTGGTGGTCGTCATCGGTGGTGCGGATGAAGCGGTCGTAGGAGATGTCGAGCGTTTTGTCCATCGCCTCGAACACATCCGAGTTGCGCGCCGCGAGCTCCTCCACCGGCACCCCCTCGGCCACCGCGGTCTGCTGCATCTTCTGCCCGTGCTCATCGGTGCCGGTCATGAAGAAGACGTCATAACCGTCGAGCCGCTTGAAGCGGGCGAGGGCGTCGGACGAGATGTACTCGTACGCATGCCCGATGTGCGGCGCACCGTTCGGGTATGCGATGGCCGTTGTGATGTAGAAGGCGGGGCGGTCGGCTGGGCTCATGGTGTGTCTACTGTAATGCGCGTGGATTCCGACGCTCACGTGAATATCCCTGGACGCGATTACCGCCGTCACGCGCCCGGGTTCGGTTCGGCCGGAGTTCGCCGATGAGCGCCAAACGGGCCGCGCCCGAGCTGCCGGAACCGCTCGCGCCGCTGGTCGACGCGCATACGCATCTGGATGCCTGCGGGGCGACCGATGCGGAGTCGACGGCGGTGATCGTGGATCGTGCGGCCTCGGTAGGGGTCGGCCAGGTGGTCACCGTCGCCGATGATCTGGCCGCGGCGCAGTGGGCCGTACAGGCCGCGAACTGGGATCGGAGGGTGTTCGCCGCCGTGTCGCTGCATCCGACGCGGGCGAATGCGCTCGACGATGCGGCCAAGGCCGAACTGGAGCGGTTGGCCGCCGACCCGCGCGTGGTCGCGATCGGCGAAACCGGCCTGGATTACTACTGGCCGGGCAAGCTGGAGGGCTGCGCCGATATCGAGGATCAGGTCGAGGGCTTCCGCTGGCATATCGACCTGGCCAAACGTCTGCGCAAACCGCTGATGATCCACAACCGCGAGGCCGACCACGATCTGCTGACGGTACTGCTGGACGAGGGCGCTCCGGAAACCGTGATCTTCCATTGCTTTTCCTCGGACACCAATATGGCGATGTCGTGTGTCGCCGAGGGGTACATCCTCAGCTTCTCCGGCACGGTGAGTTTCAAGAACGCGCACGAATTGCGCGAGGCCGCCAAGGTCGTGCCAGATGAGCAGATCTTGGTCGAAACCGATGCGCCATATCTCACGCCGCATCCATTCCGTGGCGCACCCAACGAATCGTATTGCCTTCCCTACACCGTGCGCGCCCTAGCGGAATTGCGCGACCAGGATCCGGTGGCCCTCGCCGAAATCACCACCGCCAACGCCCGCCGTATCTACGGCATCTGAATTCGAGTTCAGGTGGAATCGCGAGTGGCGCCCAATTTCACCTGATCTTGTTTCACATTTGGGCGGGTAAGTGTGTCCTAGGTCACTTTGGTCGGCACGTTTTGTGATTTACCTGCGGCGTCGATATTCGTTTGTGATATTGATACCCGCCGGTCGTAACACGACGGTTGTAGACCGCTGACCCCTTCGTTATCGTACTGTGACCATGTCTCCATTCACGAGGATCAACCAGTCCCGCTCGCCGCTGCTGTACGCGGCGGTTGCGGCGTTGCTGGTGACGCTGATCGTCGGTGCCGCGATGGCGATCGTGAACCGCAAGACGGTCACGGTTGTCGTGGACGGTGAGCAGATGACGCAGACCACCATGTCGCGCAACGTCAGCGGGGTGTTGAAGGCCGCGGGGTTCGATGTGAACGACCGCGACCTGGTCCGGCCCGCGCTGGCCGCGGCGATCACCGATGGCGCGACCATCACCTACAACCGGGCGCGCGAGGTCGCGATATCGCTGGACGGCAAGCCCGAGAAGGTGTGGTCGACCGGTCTGACCGCGGGCGACGTGGTCGACCAACTGCACCTGCCCCGCGAGGTATTCGTTTCCCCGGCCCGTAACGAGAAGCTGCCGCTCGAGGGCGCCGCGCTGCAGATCGCCAGCCCGCGTTCGGTATCGCTGCTCGACGGCATCGGCAGTCCGGTCGATGTTCGGCTGGCCGCGCCGACCGTCGGTGAATTCCTCACCGCGGCGGGTATTCCGCTGATCGAGCAGGACACCGTCGAGCCCGCGGCGACCACGTCGCTCACCGATGGGCTGCGGATCGTGGTGACCCGCCAGCGCGTCGAGAACAAGGTCGAGACGGTGCCGCTGGATCCGCCGGAGAATGTGATCGAGGATCCGACCCTGAATATGAGCCGGACCGTGGTGGAGAGTCAGGGCGCGCCCGGCGTGCAGGACGTGACGTTCGCGGTCACCATGGTCAATGGCCAGGAGGTCAGTCGGCGGCCGATCGCTTCCAATGTGAAGGTGACGGCTCAGCCGAAGACGGTCCGCAAGGGGGCCAAGCCCGGTACCGAGGTGCCGCCGGTGCGTGACGGTGATATCTGGGATGCGCTGGCCCGCTGCGAGTCCACCGGTAACTGGGGCATCAACACCGGCAACGGCTATTTCGGCGGCATCCAGTTCGACCAGAGCACCTGGGAACGTCAGGGTGGTCTCAAGTACGCCCCGCGCGCCGACCTGGCGACCCGCGAAGAACAGATCGCCATCGCCGAAGTCACCCGCGCCCGCCAGGGTTGGGGCGCCTGGCCCGCCTGCACGAGTCGCCTGGGCATCGGCTGATCCCAGCGGGCGGGTTGATACGTTGTCCGACGTGTCCGAACCCGATATTTCCGCCCGTGGGAGTGCTGCGCTGCTCGGGCCCGCCGAGGTGCGGGCACTGGCCGAGCGACTCGGCGTGCGGCCGACCAAGCAGCTCGGGCAGAACTTCGTGCACGACGCCAATACGGTGCGGCGGATTGTCGCGGCGGCCGGGGTCGGGCGCGGGGATGCGGTGCTCGAGGTCGGGCCGGGGCTCGGTTCGCTGACATTGGCGCTGCTCGATGTGGTGGATTCGGTCATCGCCGTCGAGATCGATCCTATTCTGGCGAAACATCTTCCGGTGACCGTCGCCGATCGCGCGCCGGAACTGGCCGGGCAGTTGACCGTCGTGGAGGCCGATGCGCTGCGGGTTCGTGCGGACAGACTGCCTGTGGCGCCGTCGGCGCTGGTGGCGAATCTGCCCTACAACGTCGCTGTGCCGGTGCTGCTGCACCTGCTCGCCGAATTGCCCAGCATCACAACCTCATTGGTGATGGTGCAGGCCGAGGTCGCGGACCGTCTCGCCGCCGAGCCCGGCAGTCGCGTCTACGGCGTCCCGAGCGTCAAGGCGGGCTTCTTCGGCACCGTGCGCCGCGCGGGCGCGGTGGGCACCCAGGTGTTCTGGCCGGTGCCCCGGGTCGACTCCGGCCTGGTCCGCATCGAGCGCTACGCCGAACCGCCGTGGCCGATGGACGAAGCGCACCGCCGCCGCGTCTTCGAGGTGGTCGACGCCGCCTTCGCCCAGCGCCGCAAAACCCTCCGCGCCGCCCTGGGCAGCTGGGCCGGTTCCCCCGTCGAGGCCGAACGCCGCCTCGTCGCCGCCGGAATCGCTCCGACCGCCCGCGGCGAAACCCTGGACACCGCAGCCTTCGTCCGCCTCGCCGCCCAGGCGTGAGCCCGCATCCTGGTGTCGCCTGACTGCTATCGGACTGGACCCGCTGCGGTGGACATCGCCGACACTGCGGCTATCAACCGCTCTGCCGCGCAGACCTGGCCCGAAGCGCGCGTGATGGTTCAACCAGCGGGTATCTCGTTGCTGGTACAGGTGATCGGTTGGGTGCGCAGGACGGGGCTGGCTATGCGCTCAGCCGCTCCGGCCGGAGCGATATCGGCGCAATGGCGAAGGATTGCCGGACTGGTCGGTTTCTGTGGCGGGTGAGGCGGGATCATGCACCGCGTTATCACTCGGTTCGCTTGCTGGGGCGTCGCCGCGAGCGAAACAGATTGTGGATAACCGACTTTTGCCTTGTTGGTCACGGAACCGGATTCATGTGCTGCGGCAATCAATTCACGCGTGTCGCCACACTCCGCGTGCCGCATGGAAAGCGCAGGTCATCGCGCCGAATGCCAGCTCGAGCCTGGGCTGGTCAGCGCATGCGGTCAGGGGTGACCGTCACCTGGATGGTGTCCACCATCGGATGTGGATGGCGCTGTGGATGATTCGACGCGCGCGGTGAACTCGGCGGTATGTACGACACCGCCGTGGGAGAAGTCTAGATACAACCGAAATGCGCCCGCACTCGGGGTCTGGGCATGGAAGCCGACCTCCGGACCGGCTGGGGTGTGGCCGATTTCGCCCTGCGGATGGACGTGCAGGTAGGCAAGGTCGTTGGCCCGCAAGATCACAAGATGTGCGTACGCGCCGAGATACGGCTCGAGGTCTGTCACCGGCGCGCCGTCGCGCGTCACGGTGAAACGAAGCTCGCTGCCCGCGGTGCTCAGATCGCCCGCCATGCGCACTTGGTAGCCGTCCACCGCCGCCGACCGGGACTCGGATGGAAGTGGTTGGAGCTCAGCGGGTCCCGCGACCGTCACGGTCCGGCTCAGCACCAGATCGCCGGGTCCCTGTTCTGGGACGAAATCGGCGAAGACGCGATAGGTGCCGGGCACTGTCCAATTCCAATCGATCGACCAGGTGCCCGTGTCGTCCATGGTCGGGTGCATGTGCCGATATCCGGTGGTATCCGAGCGGACCACGATCAGGTGCAGCTTCTTGTCGTGCCGGGTGGTGAATCGGGTGACCGGAGCTCCGTCCGGTCCGGTGATCCGAAAATGCAGGGCCTCGGCTCGATTCGGGTCGCTGGGCGCGCTCAGGTCGGTCAGGGTGTAGCCGGATCGCGAATCCGACAGCCCGGTGTCCTGTTCGGTGTGCGCCATCGCGTCGTGGTCCGGTGTCGACCCGGTCGGATCGCCCACCAGGGCGCCGATACCGAGTGCGACACCGAACAGCGCGACGAGACCGCCGCCGACCGCGGCGAATCTCAGCCGGGCCTGCATCAGACGGCGACCTCGTATCCCGCCTCGTCAACGGCGGCGACGATATCTGCGTCGGCGAGCGGTGCGGTGCTGTCCACCCGGACCGCACCGCTGGCGAGGTCGACGTCCACGCTGGTCACGCCATCGATCTTGCCGATCTCCGTCTTGACCGAGCTGACGCAGTGTCCGCAGGTCATCCCCGTGACGGTGTAGGTGCTCGTGGCCATCTCCGACTCCTTCGCTCACATTCGATAATACGGTGCGGGGGTATCCCCGACGCAAATCAACATACCCCCGGAGGGTATTGAGCGCAAGGGTGAGTTGCGCCGAGGTTCCGTCGATCAGTCGCCGCAGAGGTCCGGATAGTTCCCGAATCAAACGGCGGAAGACCAACCGTGCATGGCCATTTCGGCAACCCGCTCCAGTTCCGCGGCGCTCGCGCCATCCCGGGCCGCCTGCGACATGCCCTGCATGACGGTGCCGACATACCGCGCGAGCGTGGCCGCATCGGCCTCCGGCGGCAACGAACCCGCATCGATATCAGCCTGGATGCGCGCGGCGAAGGCCGCCACATTCCGGTTGCGAAGCGCGCGCAGCATGTCGGCGATCTCGGTGCTGGTGGTGTTGAGTCCCGCGCTGATGACCAGGCAGCCGTGCGGGCAATCGGGCCGGGTGTACTCCGTCGCCGCCTCGCGCAGGATGCGATGAATCGTCGCCTCGGCGGTCGGCTCCTCGGCGAGCGCGCGCGGGATGAAGCTGCCGTAGCGCGTGCCGAAGACCTGCACCACCTCGTTGAACAGCGTCGCCTTATCGCCGAATGCGGCGTACAGGCTCGGCGCGCCGATGCCCATCGCCGCGGTCAGATCGCCGATCGAGGTCGCCTCGTAACCGCGCGCCCAGAACAGTCGCAGCGCCTTGTCCAGCGCGGCGTCCCGATCGAACGAGCGGGGGCGTCCTCTGGTCGGTGCACTCATATCCGCATTTTATAGCGCTCGCTAGAGAATGTGCTAACGTTCTTTCTGTAGTGACCGCTAGAGAAAGGAACCCGTCATGGGTGCACTGCTGCAAACCGGCCGGTTCGACGGCAAGACCGCGCTGGTCACCGGCGCGAGCCGCGGCATCGGCCGGGCCATCGCGGAGCGGCTCGGCCGGGACGGGGCGCGGGTCGCCGTGCACTACAACGGCAATGAGCAGGCGGCGAAGGAAACCGTTGCCGCCATCGAGGCGGCGGGCGGTGCGGCCTTCGCGATCAAGGCCGAACTCGGCGTGCCCGGAGATGCCGCGGCGCTGTGGGCCGCATTCGACGCACAGGCCGACGGCGTGGACGTCATCGTCAACAACGCGGGCATCGATGGCATCCGCGAACCGATCGACGGCACCGATGAGGCCGCCTTCGACCGGGTCTTCGCCGTGAATGCGAAGGCGCCGTTCTTCGTCACCAAGCTGGGACTGGATCGGCTGCGTGACGGTGGCCGCATCGTCAATGTCTCCACCGGCCTCACGCACGGGGCGAGAATGCCGCAGCTGATCGCCTACGCGATGACCAAGGGCGCGATCGATACGTTCACCCAAACGCTGGCAAAGGAACTCGGCGCCCGCGGCATCACCGTGAATGCCGTCGCGCCGGGCGTGATCGATACCGATATGAACGCGAACTGGTTGCGCAATGCCGAGGCCGAGGCGTTGGTGGCCGGAATGTCGCCGCTGAATCGAGTCGGCCAACCTGGTGATATCGCGGATATCACCGCATTCCTCGCCTCGGACGATTCGCGGTGGATCACCGGACAGTGGATCGATGCCACCGGCGGGGCGCTGTTGTAACCGTCCGACACATGGGCGGTGAATGTCTCATCTCGAGCTGAGCACCTGTCGTACCCACGGGATAGGCTTGAGCACCGTGTTGTCAGTTGTGCCAAGTCCCGTCATCGTGCGCGCGCCGTCCAAGGTGAACCTCCACCTAGGCGTCGGTGACGTGCGCGCGGACGGCTATCACGATCTGACCACCGTGTTCCAAGCCCTCTCGCTCAGCGACGATCTGGAACTAGCACCGGCTGCCTCGCTCACCGTGCGGGTCAGCGGCGAGGGCGCCGACGATGTGCCGACCGATCGCACCAATCTGGTGTGGAAGGCCGCCGTGCGCGTCGCCCATCTGGCCGGCCGCGCACCGCTGGTGGAAATCGCCATCAACAAGGGCATTCCGGTGGCCGGTGGCATGGCAGGCGGCAGTGCGGATGCCGCCGCGGCGCTGGTGGGCCTGAACGAACTCTGGGATGTCGGGCTGACCCGCGACGAATTGTTCGCGGTCGCAGCCGAACTCGGCAGCGATGTGCCGTTCGCGCTGCACGGCGGAACGGCGCTAGGCACCGGCCGCGGCGAGCGGCTGCTTCCGGTGTTGTCCCGCAATACCTTTCACTGGGTACTAGCGTTGGCCAAGGGCGGATTGTCCACGCCCGCGGTCTTCACCGAACTAGACCGACTACGCGAGAACGGCACCCCGCCCCGGCTCGGCGAGCCGCAGGCGCTGATGCAGGCACTGGCCTCCGGTGACCCGAAACAGCTTGCGCCGCTGCTGGGTAACGATCTGCAGGCGGCCGCGCTGTCGCTGAAGCCCGAGTTGCGACGGACATTGCGCGCTGGCGTCGGTGCCGGGGCGCTTGCCGGGCTGGTCTCGGGCTCCGGCCCGACCTGCGCATTCCTGTGTGACAGCGAGGACGGCGCGGTGGCGGTCGCGGCCGAACTCGCGGGGGCCGGTGTGTGCCGTAGCGTGCGCACGGCCAGCGGACCGGTACCCGGCGCTCGCGTCATCAGCAGCGACACGCCGGGCAAGCGCTGACGTTTCGCCCGTTACGCGATGACGTCGGCGAGGCGGTCCACTTGGTCGCCGTCGCGGCCGTAGCAGTAGAGCATGACCTCATCCGCGCCGAGATCCTCGAATTGGCTGATGGCCGTGCGGATCTCGTCGGGTGTGGTGAGCATTCCGGCGAGCATGAACTCGGCGCGACCGCTGAATTCGTAGTAGGCGCCCATCGAGGTGCGGGCGTCTTCGATCAGGTCGGGTGCGCCGAGCGCGACATTGACCTGGGCGACAATGCGGGGCTCGCCCTCGCGGCCGTGTTCCTTCCAGGAGCGGCGGGCGGTGTCGAACAGGCCACCGGCCCACGACGGTGCTGCGGCGGCGAGAAAGCCGCCACCCCAACGGCCGACGCGATCGATGGCGGCGGGCTGGAAACCACCGAAGAGCAGTTCGGGTCCTTCTGGACGCAGCGGCGCGGGACCGATCGGTCCGCATTCGGTGCCGTACGGCTGGCCGGACCACAGGCGGCGCATGATCTCGAGTTGTTCGTCCATGCGACGGCCGCGGGAGCGCAGCTCGGTGCCGGAGGCGATGTGATCATCCTCGCGACCGCCGACGCCGAGGCCGAGCACCAGGCGGCCGCCGGACATGCGATCGAGGGTGGCGGCCTGCTTGGCGAGCAGCGACGGCTCGCGCAGCGGCGCGATGAGCACCTCGGTCTGCACCTTGATGCGGTTGGTGGCACCGGCGATCATGCCGAGCGCGACCAGTGGTTCGGGATTGTCGTAGACGAGCCGGTCGAGCAGACCGAGTGTGGAGAACGGACCCGCATCGGCGCGGCGGGCCCAGTCGAGCAGGGCAGCGGGATCGGAAATGGGCAGACCGAGTCCGACATGCATGAGAACCTCCAGGGGTAGGTGAAACTGTGCCGCCCCACTCACCTCGATCTCGAGGCGGGGCTCCCATTCTGCGGCTGTGTCTCAGGAGCGCCATAACACCGTTCGTGACGAACGTTGTTCGCTACAAACTTTAGACGAACGCCGTTCGTAATTGCAAGTCTCCGAAACCCGACAGGGTTACACCTTCGCGGCGGACTGCGCCTGATCGGGATCGGGCCAGGCCGTCGGAGCGGAGAACAAGTGCGCGGCGTGCAAGTGGTCCTGGGCCGCGACACCTGGATGGACGCTCGGGCGTTCGGTGGGCGGCGGGTGGTTCGGGATGCTCGGTACGCTTGCGCGGGGCGAGTGCTCGCCCGGCCCATGACTCGGAAGGATCCATGTCCAACCTGATCAACCTCGAACAGGTCTCCAAGAGCTTCGGTATCAAACCGCTCCTGGACAATGTTTCGCTCGGCATCCACGCGGGCGAGCGGATCGGTGTCGTCGGCCTGAACGGCGGCGGCAAGACCACCCTGTTGGAGGTGCTGACCGGTCTCGAGCCGCCCGACAGCGGCCGGGTGAGCCGGGTCGGCGGGCTGCGCATGGCGGTGGTGACCCAGCGCGGTGTACTTCCCGTGGGCGCGACCGTCGGATCCGTGGTGCTGGCCGGACTGGCCGATGACGCGATGACCGACAATATGGCCGAGCACGAGTGGGCCTCGAATCCGCGCATCCGTTCGGTGCTGGAGGGCATCGGGATCGAGGGCCTCGGTCTGGATACTTCGGTCGACAATCTCTCCGGTGGCGAGCGCCGCCGCGTCGCACTGGCCGCCGCGCTGGTTCGCGACCTCGATCTGCTCGTCCTGGACGAGCCGACCAACCACCTCGATGTCGAGGGCGTGCAGTGGCTGGCGCAACATCTGCTGGAGCGTCGCAGCGCGCTGGTGGTCGTGACCCACGATCGCTGGTTCCTCGACACCGTCGCCACCGACACGTGGGAGGTCGTCGGCGGCAAGGTCGAAAGCTACGAAGGCGGTTACGGCGACTGGATTTTCGCGCGCGCCGAGCGGGCGCGGCAGGCCGATGCCTCCGAGGCCAGGCGCGCGAATCTGGCGCGCAAGGAGCTGGCCTGGTTGCGGCGCGGTGCGAAGGCCCGCACCTCCAAGCCACGCTATCGGGTGGAGGCGGCCGAGGCGCTGATCGCCGATGTGCCGCCGCCGCGCGATAGCGTCTCGCTGGCCGCATTCGCGCGAAAGCGCCTGGGCCGCGTCGTCATCGAACTCGAGGACACCACCCTCACCACCCCGGACGGCCGCGAATTGGTGCGTGACTTGACCTGGCGCCTGGCGCCGGGGGAGCGGGTCGGCCTGGTCGGTGTGAACGGCTCCGGCAAGACGACCCTGCTACGCGCGCTGGCCGGTGCCGTCGAACCCGCTGTGGGCAAACGCATTCAGGGCCAGACGGTCCAGATCGGTTGGCTACGTCAGGAACTCGACGACCTGCCGACCGATCTGCGGGTGCTGGAGGCGGTACAGCAGATCGCGCAGCGAATCATGCTGGGCGATAAGGAAATCTCCGCGGGTCAGCTGGCCGAGCGCCTTGGCTTCACCCCGGCCCGTCAGCGCACCCCGGTCGGTGACCTATCCGGTGGCGAGCGCCGCAGGCTGCAACTGACCCGGATCCTGATGTCCGAACCGAATGTCCTGCTGCTCGACGAGCCGACCAACGACCTGGACATCGACACCCTGCAACAACTGGAAGACCTGCTCGACAACTGGGCGGGCACACTGGTCGTGATCAGCCACGACCGCTATCTGATCGAGCGCATCTGCGACTCCACCTGGGCCCTGTTCGGCGATGGAAAACTCACCAATCTGCCCGGCGGCATCGACGAATACCTGAAGAAGCGCGCCGCATCGAGCTCGGCCGCAACGCGATCCACCGAAGCCAAGCCCGCCGAAACCCCTGCGACCGACTCCGCCGCCTACCGCGCCGCCCGTAAGGAGCTGGCCAAACTGGAGCGCGCCATCGACAAGCTCACCGAACGCGAGCAGCGCCTCCACACCGCCTTGGCCGACGCGGCCACCGATCCGGACAAACTCATCACCCTGGGCACAGAGCTGAAACAGGTACTGGCCGAAAAGGAATCCGCCGAAGAGCGCTGGCTGGAACTAGCCGACGGCACCTGACCGGCCGCCGCGGCACGGGCCAATCGAGCGCAGTCGAATGGTTGCTCACAACCTCAATTACAACCACCATCCGACTACCCTCGACAAGCTCTCGAGAACGCAACCACAGCCAGTGGACCGGGCTGGAAGCTGTGGGCCTGCCCACCTGACCGCGGGAGGTAAGCCGGGGACGGCACACGACGCGCCCAGCACTGCACCGGCAAACCCGTGGAATGCCAAACCATCCTGGTCCGGCAGATCCCGAGAAGTCGGTGCAGAACAAACAGGACCCACCGCGGCCCAACCAACCCGAACAGGACAACGACGAGCGCTACACGGCTGGTCTAGCTGGTGCCGGAGACGCGCCCGTCCTGGACCACAACGGGCAGGCAGGTTTGCACGAAGTCCGCGCCGAAGCCTGTGAGGGCAATGCTGCGATAGTAGACCTTGGTGCCGAAACCGGAGCGCTTCAACACTTCTCGGACGGGGGATTGGGCTTCGAGGAGTTGGTAGCGGTTCGGATTGCCCACCGGTTCCTTGACGAATTCGATCAGTCCGAGGCGGCGCAGGTTCGGCAGGTACTGCTGGATCCGGTTGGGGAAGCGCAGGCCCGCGTGCTCACCGATCAGGTTGAGCCCGGAAATGATTCGCTCGACGCCGATGCCGCGCGGTCGTCCGGCGCGGATATCGATCGAGGGCTGCGGGCCGTCGAGGTGCAGGAAGCGCAGGATGCGCGCCTCATCGGGGGTCAGCTCCTCGAGCATGCGCGCGAAGGCAGGGTGGGTTTCGTGGTGTTCGCCCTGCGTGCTCGCCGACAGCCGCAGCAGCGCGGCCCCCTGCTCACGCAAGGTGGGAACGGCATCGGACGTGGGCTGTTCGGGCGTAGCGGGCAGGCGCAACGCGCGCCGCACCGCGTCACGAACCTCCGCCTCCGCCTCGGCGAGCACCTCGCGCGGGGGAGTTCCCGCGATACTGCCGCGCACCACGGTGGCCCCGACGCCGAGTGCGGTGTCGATGCTCCACGCGGTCACCTCGGCGGCCGCGCTCACCGCGACCCTGGCGACCCCGGTGGTCGCGCGAACGGTCTTGCGCACCGAGCTGACCTGCCGCTTCGGCTCGACCGCACCAACGGGCAGGCGCGCGATCTCCGTCGATTGCCCGGATGTCGAGGACTCGGAAGTTCTTGGGGTTTCGGCCACTTCGGACTGCTCGGTTCGCTCGGAGCCCTGCCCGGCGGCCCGCAGATCGTCGCCGCCAGCTTCCGTCATAGCCATGTTGTCGCCACTCCCGTTCCGAAGATCAGGATGTGAGCGTATCCGGCGAAGAGCCCCAACACGCCGCCATGCAGAAAAAGGAGCCATTCGTCCTGTTTGATGGCCGATCGCAGCATATCCACGAAGTCGGGAGGCGAAAGCGCCGACATCTGTTTGGCGATGTAGTCGTTGATTTGCCTGCCCTGCTGAACGTTGAAGTCCGGATCGGCGAAGGCGATCGGCGCGATGGACATCGCCTCGGTGGTCAGCGTCGACTGCAGCGAGTCGTACTCCCGGCTGCCGAGCATGAACTTCACCGCCGGTCGGGCCGGTCCGAGCGCCCGGTCCGCGGCCGGGCGCAGCGTGTCCTCGAGCATCTGCATGGTCCGGTCCGAGCGCGGGCCGTTCAGCAACTCGTCACCGATGTTGGCGACGGTCATCACCTGACTGGAGACCAATTCCGCGTAGCCGTCGGTGATTTCGAGCTGGCGCTTGATCAGCAGACCCTGCCGCCACGGGCACCACCACTTCGGGTACGCGGGCGCGAAGATCATATTCAGGCCGATCCAGTTGACCACCCAGCCGATGATGACACCGCCGATCGGCAGCACCACCAGCGACGACCAGCCGGTCACATGCAACACGGCGACCAGCACGACACCCATCGGCGCGCCGAAGTAGAAACCGAAGTTCTGCATGAAGCGCAGTTCTTTGGCGCCGAGCACCTGGAAAAGGGTGTTGAGCAGATGTGGACGCGCCTGGAAATAACGGATGACCATCTGCTTCACGTCGAGTAGCTGATCGATATTGGCGCCCAATTCCTCGGTCAGCTCGCGCAGAATGTCGGGCAGCTGCTGGCGGACCCGCGCGTGAATCATCTCGCGCACCCCGGTCGGCAGGTTGTACCAGAGTTGCGGATGTTCGCGGCGCAGGATTTCTTCGACTATGTCCTTGATCTGCGCGTCGGCGATAGTGGCGAGATGTTCGGCGAGCTTGTCCGGCTCCAGTTCGCGATAGAAGTCGGCGACGCTACCGAGTTTCGCCAGCCCCTTGTCTACCGCGATGCTCGCCATTTTGTCCGCGCGCGAGGGCACAATGCCCTGCCAGCCCATTCGGCCGTCGTAGCTCAGCAGCGGCAGCACCTGAATTCGCTTGGGCAGGAAGGGAAACAGTGCGCGCAATCCAGGTAAACGAATACCGTGGAAAGCAACCGGCTTGAACAACATCAGGATGCCGGTCCAGTTGGTGATGTATCCGATGATGCCAGTGAAAAGGGGGATAGTCACTAACTCCAGGAGGACCGTCGGGTGCACCCCGAAAACACTCTCCAACACGACACCCTCCTGCCGATATACCGGTGACCGCCGCCTCACCGGCAACCCAAACTAGCACCCAGTCGGCAGACGGACCCTACTGTGAGGTCTAGACGCCGGTCCATCGCGAGTGTCCCGGGCCACAGCGGATTGTCTGAGACATCAGTCACACTGTGTGTCCAGAATGTCGTAGTGTCAACCGGCGGCGGAGACAATGGCGACAATCACGCGTCCGACAGCAGGGGTCGGCGTGTTTGCTGGCCCACTCGGCTCGCGGTAAGGCATACCTGGAAGGCTGGCGGGCAATAATCTGTGGGCGTATTCGTTCACTTGGCAATACATCGGAGAGAACGTGACAGACGACAGGACCGGACAGGACATAGCCCGGGCCGGTTCCCGCTCGGTGGAGCGCAGCTCGGATGTCGAACAGCGGCAGATCAGCAATGAGGCGCGGCTGATTCGCGGTGTGTTCCGAGCGGCGGGGCTCGCGGCGGGCACCGTGGTGCGCGGCAGTCAGTGGGCCGTCGAGACGACCTACGAGGTGACCAAGGAGATCACCCAGGCCGCGCTCGACGGTGAGTCGTCTGCGGATATCGCCGAGCGCACCGGTAATGCGTTGCGCTCCATCGCGCGCAGCGCGCTCGGTGTCACCGAGGGGTCGGTGCGCGAAATCGTCAGCTACGTACCGACTTCCAACGGTAGCGCGCCGCAGCCCGCGGCGATCGGCATAGGCGCGCCGCTGCACTCGGCCAGTAGCGAAGAGTTGCGTCGCCGCGGCGATGCGCTGCTCGCCCGCTCGGCCGATGTCTACTTCACCGAGGACGTGCACCCCGCCTATGACCGGATCCTCGACGAGCTGGCTCCGGATGAGGCACGCATTCTGCGGTTCATGGCATTGAACGGTCCGCAGCCGTCGGTCGATGTGCGCACCAACCGTCCGCTCGGCATCGGCTCGGAGTTGGTAACCGGTGATCTCACCTCGGTTCCGGAACAGGCCGGTGTCCGTTATCCGGACCGTGCCCGCACCTATCTGATCAACCTCAACCGCCTCGGCCTGACCCAGGTTTCCGATGACCCGGTGGTGCTCAGCCGCTACATGGTGCTCGAGGTGCAGCCGGTGGTCGAGGCGGCGCTGAAAAAGGCCGGGCGCGCGCCCAAGATCGTGCGCAAGAGTCTGCGGCTGACCGAATTCGGCAGCGATTTCTGCAACACCTGCTTCACCATCGGAAACTGACTCGCCCGGTAGACCGCCGATTTCGGCTCGAAGTGATAGCAATCTGATACAAATCTCCCAATCTCCGTAGCGCGGCGACTTCGAATGGGATTGTTGAGTTATGGACCAGGATGCTGTGTCAGCGATCAGTCGCCTGAAGTTCAGGTATCTGCGCACCCTCGACACCAAGTCGTGGGACGAATTCGCGGACACCATGATCCCGGAGGCGACCGCCACCTACAGCGAATACCTGCAGTTCGAATCGCGGGATGCGTTCCTCGCCTTCATGCGCAACACCCTCGGTCCGCACGTCATCACCGAGCATCGATGCGACCATCCGGAGATCGATGTCGACGGTGATAACGCTACCGGCACTTGGTATCTCGCCGATACCGTGCTGATACCCGCGCACAACATGCTGTTGCGCGGCGCGGCCTTCTATACCGATCGCTACGTCCGCTGCAATGACGGTCGCTGGCGCATCGCGCATACCGGATACGAGCGCACCTATGAGGTGGTGCTCTCGCTCAGCGATCTGCCGAGCCTGCGCCTGACATCGAGTCGATGGGGGCTGATCACGCGCGAGGACGGCATCGCGTCGGTCGAGCGCGAGCCCGGCGCCACCCTGCTGGGGCGAGAGACCGGACCGGAGGCCGCCGAGCCCGAGGCCGGGTGAACGGCGATCCCTAATCCGCCGCGGCGACCAGCGGCTCGAGCGTCAGCTTCGGATGCTCCTTCTCGATGTACTGCAACCGCCACTTATCGCTGAACAGCGCCAACAGCGCCCCGTCGGAGCGGGTGAACACCTCGACCCCGCGCTGCCGATCGAGTTCGGCCATCGACTCCGCATCGGTGCGCCTGGCCAGCGTGTAGGGCAGATGCTCCATATGCGTCTCGACATTGAACTCCGCGAGCATCCGCGCGGTGACCACCTCGAACTGCATCGGACCGACCGCCGCGAGCACGGGTGAGGCATCGCCGCGCGCGTCATTGCGCAGGACCTGCACCACGCCTTCGGAATCGAGTTGGTCGATGGCCTTGCGGAACTGCTTGTACTTACCCGCACTCTGCGCCCGCAGCACCGCGAAGTGCTCCGGCGCGAAGGACGGGATCGGCGGGAACTCCACCTTCTTGTCCACGAACAGCGTGTGCCCCGGCGCCAGCGCGGTGGCATTCACGAGGCCGACCACGTCACCCGGGTAGGCGGTGTCGACGGTCGAGCGCTCCCGTCCGAAAACGGTGAGCGCGTATTTGGTCGCGAACGGCCGACCGGTCTGCGCGTGCGTGACGACCATCCCGCGCTCGAATTCGCCGGACACGATCCGCATGAATGCGAGCCGATCCCGGTGTGCGGCATCCATTCCGGCCTGCACCTTGAATACGACCGCGCTGAACGGATCGGTGGTATTGCGCGGCGTGCCGCCGATATCGGCGCGCGAGCCGGGCGCGGGCGCCAGCGCGACCAGGGTCTCCAGCAGTTGTCGCACACCGAAATTCAGCATCGCGGAGGCGTAGATGACGGGGGAGGTCTGCCCGGCCAGGAACATTTCCTGGTCGTGGTCCTGCCCGGTGGCAGAGAGCAGTTCGCTCTCCTCGGCGGCGGTCGTCCACGCCTCCCCCTCGCGGGTCGCGGCCGATTCCGGATCTATAGATTCCTCCGGCGCGATGGTCGCGCCACCCGCGGTCCGAGTGAAGTGGATGTATTCGACGGCCGCGCCCTCGGGACCACGGCGTAGCAGACCGCGGAAGTCACCGGCGATGCCGACCGGCAGGAACAGCGGCGTCGGGGTGAGGCCGATCCGCTCGCTGATCTCGTCGAGCAGTTCCAGCGGCGCGCGGCCCGGACGGTCCCACTTGTTGATCACGGTGACGACCGGGATGCCGCGATGGCGGCACACCTGGAACAACTTCAGTGTCTGCGGCTCCAGACCCTTTGCGGCGTCGATGAGCATGACCGCGGCGTCGACGGCGGTGAGCACGCGGTAGGTGTCCTCGGAGAAATCCGAGTGGCCGGGGGTGTCGACGAGGTTGATGACGTTATCGATGTCGGAGCCCGCGGCGCGGTAGTTGAACTGCAGCGCGGTCGAACTCACCGAGATGCCGCGCGCCTTCTCCATCTCCATCCAGTCCGACACGGTGGACTTGCGTCCGGCCTTGCCGTGGATCGCGCCCGCCTCGGAGATCATCCTGGCGTGCAACGCCAGCGCCTCGGTGAGCGTCGACTTGCCCGCGTCGGGGTGGGAGATCACCGCGAATGTGCGTCGCCGGGCGACCTCGGCGGGCAACCCACGCGGGGCGGGCGTGACGACACCCTCAGTGGAGGCGGTCAACTGCAACAACCTTTCAGACGGCCGATCGGCAACCGCTCCAGCGTACGCGACCGGGGTGACGACAATCCGGCCAGTCCGACCACCCGATTCAGCTGGACATAAACACTTGCGCTATGGTGTTCGGGTTGTCTCGGCGAGGGTGACCGCAGACGTAATGCGTTCACCGTGATCGACGCGGCTCGGCTCTCGGCCGTCCTCGTTCGGTCTTCGCCCGACGAGTAGACCAACCATTTGCCAGGGGGGAAACAGTCCCTGGCGCACTGTTGACAGCCCGGAAGAGCCGTAGGGAGTAGATCCAGTCATGTCCGACGCCAACCTTCTCGAAGCCGCCGTCCGCACGGAGTTCGGCAAGGGCGCCGCCCGCCGCACCCGTCGCGCGGGCAACGTTCCCGCCGTACTGTACGGCCACGCCGCCGACCCGCAGCACCTCTCGCTCAACGCCCAGGCCTTCGCCGCCATTCTGCGCGAGCACGGCACCAATGCGGTGCTGAACCTCGTCATCGACGGCAAGAAGCAGCTCGCGCTGACCAAATCCGTTGTGGTGCACCCGATTCGCCGTTACATCGAGCACGCCGACCTGCTGATCGTCAAGCGCGGCGAGAAGGTCACCGCCGATGTGAACGTCACGCTGACCGGTGAGGCCGGCGCGGGCACCCTGGTCACCCAGGACGCCACCACGCTGTCCATCGAGGCCGACGCGCTCAACATCCCGGAGGCCATCGAGGTCTCGATCGAGGGCGCCGAGGCGGGCACCCAGATCACCGCCGGTGCGATCGACCTGCCGAAGGGCGTCACCCTGGCCGGTGACCCGGAGGCGCTGATCGTCAACATCATCGCCGCTCCGGCCGCCGAGGCTCCCGCCGGGGAAGAGGGCGAAGCCGAGGCCGAGAGCGCCGAGTAAGAACTCCCCGGGTCGGTTGTCCGAATGACCGAATCCTCGACCGGGCCCGCGCTCGTGGTCGGACTTGGCAACCCAGGTTCGGAGTACGAGCGCACCCGGCACAATATCGGCTTTCTGGTCGCCGACGTGCTCGCGCAGCGCGTCGGCGGCCGTTTTGCTGTGCACAAGAAGTCCAGTGCGGATCTCTTGCAGGCCAGGCTGGACGGGCGTCAGGTATTGATCGCCAAGCCGCGCTCGTTCATGAATCTGTCCGGGCGCTCGGTCGCGGCGCTGGCGAAATTCTTCTCGGTGCCGCCGACCGAGGTGATCGTCGTGCACGACGAATTGGATCTGCCGTTCGGTCAGATCCGGCTCAAGCGCGGCGGCGGTGAGGGCGGGCACAACGGACTGCGTTCGGTCTCCAGTGCCCTGACCACCAAGGACTATCTGCGCACCCGCATCGGCATCGGCCGACCGCCGGGTCGCCAGGACCCGGCGGACTACGTGCTCAAACCGTTTTCGTCGGTGGAGCGCAAGGAAGTGCCGGTGATCGTGGAGCAGGCCG
Source organism: Nocardia pseudovaccinii NBRC 100343 (assembly GCF_001613225.1). GTDB lineage: Bacteria > Actinomycetota > Actinomycetes > Mycobacteriales > Mycobacteriaceae > Nocardia > Nocardia pseudovaccinii. Next base: position 38,679 of record NZ_BDBY01000009.1, on the reverse strand, counting down.
CGGACGCGGTCGAACTGCTGCTGCGCGTCGGGCTCGAATCGGCCCAGAACCAACTGCACTAGGCCGAGTTCGACTGCGGCTCAGCGCAGGTGGATCGCGGTGGCGGAGCGGCGCAGCTTGCCCGAGGAGGTTTTCGGGAGGGCGCCGGGGCCGAGCACTGCGACGGTGCGCGGTCGGGCGCCGACTTCGGAGAACACCGCGTGCACAATTTCGCGTTCGATGCGCTTGACCTCATCGGCATTCTGGTGGTCGTTGCTTTCCACCACGACGGCGAAGCTTTCGCGTTTCTCGCCCGCGTCCAGGCGGACCGCGACGGCATTGCCGGGACGCACCCCCGCCACGCGCATGGCGGCACGCTCGATATCGGTCGGGTAGATATTGCGACCGCCCATGATGATGACGTCCTTGATCCGGCCGCACACCACGATCAGGCCCTCATCGGTGAAGTAGCCGATGTCGCCGGTGTCGAGCCAGCCGTCGGCATCCTGCGTCGGCTGGAACCCGTTGACCGTGACATAGCCGGAAGTGACGGCGGGACCGCGAAGTTCGATCACGCCGACCGAACGGGTCGGCAGCGGCTGGCGCTCCGCATCGACGACCCGCCCCTCGAGATTGTCGACCAGATAGCCAAGCGTGGGCATGCGGCGGACATTGCCGTGGTGATCGTGGGTCGGCACGGCCTTGCCCAGCGCCTCGAGCAGATCGGCATCGATGATGTCGAGGACCTGTCCGTGTCCGGGATCCGGAACCGATACGGCCAGTGTGGTTTCGGCCATGCCGTAGACCGGGGTGAGCGCCATCGGATTGAGCCGGAAGCGTTTGCCTGCCGCGGCGAGGTTCTCCATGGTGTCCGGATCGACAGGTTCGGCGCCGTTCCACATGTATCGGACGCTGCTGAGATCGTAGGCGCCGTCCTCGGCTTGCTTGAGTCGGCGAGCCAGCAGTGAGTACGCGAAATTCGGTGCTGCCGTTACGGTGCCGCGGTACTTGTCGATCAGCTCGGCCCACAGCAGCGGACGCATCAGGAAGTCGATCGGCGTCACGCAGACCACTTCGGCGCCGAATTGCATGGGGACACTGAGGAATCCGACCATCCCCATATCGTGGAACAGGGGCAGCCAGCTGATCATCACATCCTCGTCGAGCTGGAACTTCACCCGATCGAACATGGCGTAGGCGTTGGTATAGAAGTTCTCGTGCGTGATCCGCACCGCCTTCGGCGATCCGGTCGAACCGGATGTCAACTGCTGCAACGCGATATCGGTCTCGACAGTCGGCACCGGATCGGTCTCCGGGCACTCGCGCAGCTGATCGATTCGCACCACGGCGATGCCGCGCTCGCGCAGCAGTGGTTCGGCGGCCTCGAAGGGCGCGCCGAGTACCACCGCGCGCGCCTCGATCATCGACAGCACCGTCTCGGTATCGCGGGCCCAGACCACCAGATCCGTGCGCGGCGTCGGCTGATGCAACATGGTGATCGACGCGCCGCGCATCCAGATGCCCTGACAGGCCGGTGCGATATCGACCGGCATCCCGGCCAGCACGCCTACCGCGTCACCGTGTCCGATACCGGCTTCGGCGAGTCCACCCGCCATCCGTCGTGCGATTCGATGGATCTCACCCCAGGTCTGCCGAAACGGCGCGTTGGGCTCCCCGGTCACCAATCCGCGACTCGAGGTTTGTGCCGTTGCGTACATCTCGTCGGTGAACCTGCTCAAAGTCCAACTCCCTTGTCACCCCGGTGCGGTGGCCGGACATGGGTGAACCGGCCTGCTCCCCAACTATCCCGCCAATTCGTCCCCGCGTTAACCATTCCGAGGACACGCCCGTGTCTATGGGCGATTCGAGAAAGTTGCCGCGTAGCGATCGACGTAGTCCCGGCCGGATCGAGTGGCCAATTCCCGCATCAGTTCGTCGGTCGCGGCGCGGACCTGGCTGGTGTCCGGTGCCGGGTGGTTCGGGGTGGGCTGCGGGTAATAGCGCGGCGCGCCGAAGCTGATGCGCACCTTGCCGAAGCGCGGCAGCCGGTGGCCGCGCGGATTCACCTTGTCGGTGCCCGACAGCACGGCCGGGATGACCGGAGCGCCGGTGGCCATGGCGACGCGCAGTGCGCCGGTGCGGCCGCGGTAGATGCAGCCGTCCGGGGAGCGGGTGCCCTCCGGATGGATGGCCCAGACGTCGCCGGATTCGAGGATTTTCGTCGCGGCGGTCAGTGCGTCCGCGGCGGCGGTGCCGCCGGTGCGGTTCACCGGGACCTGGCCCGCGACGGTGAAGAACCAGCGTTGGAACCGGCCCTTCAATCCGGTCCCGGTGAAGTACTCCTGTTTGGCCAGGAAGGTGACCCGGCGCGGCAGGGCCAGCGCGAGATACATCGAGTCGAGCATCGCGACATGGTTGGCCGCGATGATTACCGGTCCGGTGCGGGGTACGTGCCGCAGCCCTTCCACCTCCGGGCGGCCGAGCAGCCGCAGCAGGGGGCCGACCAGAACGTACTTGAACAACCGGTACCACACATGAGCCTCCGAGAGAGTTGTCGTAGACACTGTCTACCGCACGAGTGTAGACAGTGTCTATGATTGTCGAAAGGGTATTTCGTCCTCTGTGACGCAGTCGACCAGGAGGAATTCGATGACCGCGGTAGACAATGTCTCCATGAGCGAGCCGTTGCGGGAACGACTGGTCGGCGCCGGGGTCGACATGCTCGAGGAGGTCGGCGCGGCCCAGCTGGGTCTGCGTGCGATCACCCGTGCGGCCGGGGTCTCCCACGGTGCGCCGCGCAGGCACTTTCCGACACACCGCGCGCTCCTGGCCGCCATCGCCGCGCGTGGTTTCGCCGATCTCATCGAGCGGTTCGCACAGGCGGCGGCGGGGGCGACCACGCCGCGCGAGCAGCTGCAGGTCATGGCGGCCGAATACGTCGAATTCGCGGGGGAGCGTCCCGAGATGTTCACCCTGATGTTCCGCCACGACCTGCTCGAGGGTTCCGGCGAGAATCTGCGCGCGATCACCCTGCCGCTGTTCGAACGCTTTGCCGCGCTGGTCGAGGCCGCCGCGCCGAATTCCGACAACCCCGCGATCAACCTGTGGACCAACCTCCACGGCATCGCCGCCCTCCAGGCCAACCGCAGCCTCCGCCTGGTGGCCCCCTCCGCCGACCTCCGCACCCTGGTAGCCCACACAATCCAGCTGCACCTGACCTGACGCGCCCACTCTCATCGAGCGCAGTCGAATGGCTGCTGAAAACCCCACCCCGAACGACCATTCGACTGCGCTCGAGAATGCAACCACAGCCGGTTGACTGGGCTGGAAGCTGTGGGCCTGCCCGCCCAGCTGCGGAAGGTAAGCTGGGTACGGCACACGACGCGCCCAGCACTGCAACGGCAAAACCCTGGTACGCCAACCGATCTCTGGATCAGCAGACCTGAGGATTCCGTGCAGGACAACTGGACCTACCGCAGCCCAACGTACCGGGGCTCAATGTCGCGGCGGGAGTGGGATTCTCGCGAGGTCGGTGGCGACCACGATCTCGCCGGTGAAGTACGCCGACGCCTCGGCGCGGTGGCCGTCGAGATCACGGTAGCGCTGGGAGAAGTGGGTCAGCACCAGGGTGCGCACGCCCGCCTCGGCAGCGACCCGGGCCGCTTGTCCGGCCGTGAGATGGCCGTATTCCTCGGCGAGGTGGGCATCGGCGTCCAGGAAGGTCGCCTCGATCACCAGCATGTCCACGCCCGAGGCGAGGGACAGCACGCCCGGGCACAGGCGCGTGTCCATCACGAATGCGCAGCTCTGGCCCGGTCTCGGCTCGCTGACCTCGGCCAGCGTGATTGTGCGCCCGTCGAATTCGATACTGCCCGTGCGCTGCAGTTGTCCGACCGCCGGGCCGTGCAGGCCGAATACGGCGAGCCGCTCCGGCAGGATGCGCACACCGCTCGGTTCGGTGAGCCGGTAGCCGAAGGTGTCGACCGGATGGGATAGCGCGATCGCCTCGAGGGTGAACGGCGCACCAGGCGCGTCCAGCGCACCCGGATCGGCGATCGGATGCGCCCGGAGCTCGACGGTGCGATAGAACGAGCTGGCATAGCTCAGGCGATCGAAGAACGCCGCACCCGAGGCGGGGTAGTACACATCGACCGGATGGGCGACTTTGTCTAGATTGATCCGCTGGATGATGCCCGGTAGTCCGAGGCAGTGGTCGCCGTGGAAATGCGTCACCGCGATCCGGGTGACATCGGTGACCGATACGCCCGCGTATGTCATCTGCCGCTGGGTGCCCTCGCCAGGATCGAAGAGGATGCCCTCCTCGCCCCAGCGCAGCAGATACCCATTGTGGTTGCGCTGCTTGGTCGGAACCTGACTCGCGGTGCCGAGTACGACCAGTTCGCGAGGTGACATCAGAGCGTCGCGACCGCGCCGGCGAACCGGTCCAGCTCCTCGAAACTCACGAAGCAGTGCGGCGAGGCACGCACCACCGAATCCAGGCCACGGGCGGTCATATCCAGCAGCGTAGAGCTGGCATGGCTCGCCGTCACCGTAATATTCTGCGCCGCAAGGCGATCGCGCACCTCGACAGCGGATTTCCCTTCGACGGTGAACGAAACGATGCCGCTGTGCCGAATCCCGATGTCGCGCACCGTGACTCCGTCGATTTCCGGCAGCGATTTGCGCAGATGCTCCGCGCGGACCGCGATCGCGTCGTAGACGTCCTCGGGCCCCAGCTCGAGCAGATATCGAACGGCCGCACCGAGACCGAGTCGCGCCGCCACATCGCATTCCCAGAATTCGAAGCGACTCGCATCTGGCGCCAGGGCGTACTCCTGCGGGCCGGTCCACTGCGCGCTGTGCAGATCCAGCCGCTGCGGCTCCATCGACGCGGCCAATTCCGGTCGCACATAGAGGAATCCGGTGCCACGCGGCCCGCGCAGCCATTTGCGGCCGGTGACCGAGAGCGCGTCGACATCGAGTTCGGCCACATCGATCGGCAGCTGTCCGGCCGACTGGCAGGCATCGAGCAGTACCAGCGCGCCGACCGAATGTGCGATACGGGTGGCGTCGGCGGCCGGGTTGACCAGACCGCCATTGGTCGGAGCGTGTAACACCGACACCAGCCTGACCCGTTCGTCGACCATGTCGGCGAGGGCGTCGAGGTCGATCTGGCCGCTGCCGTCGCTGGGAATCTGTTCGACCATCGCGCCTGTCGCCTTGGCCCGCTGCAACGCCGCGATGGCATTGCTCGCATAGTCGGCGCCGGAGATGAGGATCCGGTCGCCGGGTGCGAGTGGGACCGAGTAGAAGAAGTCGGCCCATGCGCGGGTCGCGCTATCGCTGAGTGCGATGCCGGTCGGATCGGCGTTGACGAGTCGGCCGATATCGGTTTTCACAGCGGCGAGATCGTCGAGTCGCTCGTTCGCCGCGCGGTAGCCGCCGATTTCGGCTTCGCGTCGCAGATGTGCCACAACGGTATCGACGACGACTCGGGGTGGTAACGAGGAGCCCGCGCTGTCGAGGAAGACCAGATCGGATCCGGCGTCGTAGGCCGGTATGTCGGCGCGTACGCGATTCTCGTCGAGCATGGCCTCGACAGTATCGCCCAAATCGGGGCATTGGGCCGTCGCACGAGTCGGCGCAGGTCCGGGCCACCGTGCGCGAGCGCTTCGCTGTGCATGGCCACGAATTCAGATTCTTGTCACATTTCTTGTCGGTGCCCCTCGCTACGCTGGTTTGGGTCGGTGCATCGGAATACGACCGGCATCCACGGCGATACAGAACTACCTGAACAACGACCGGCAGCGCATACGCAGCACAGCTACGGTTACCCGGTTTCACATGGTGGAGGTTGGTATGGCGGTCACGCTCGAACATCCGGAGCGGGTGATAGCGCTTGCGCACGGCGAACTGTCCTCGCGGGCCGCGGCGGAGGCATACATCGAGAAAATCTGTTTCAAGCTGGGGCCACCGACGCTCATCGGCGCCGAACTGGAATGGCTCACCGTGCAGGGTGAGTGTTCGTCGTCCGGCCCGTCGGCCGCCCCCCGCCCGCAACTGGCTGCACTCGCAGATGCACTCGGACCCTATACACCGCGGTCCATCGCCCCCGATTCACCGGCACTTCCGCTGCCAGGGGGCAGCCGGGTCACCATCGAACCCGGCGGTCAGATCGAACTCTCCAGTGCCCCGTTCGCCGCTGCCGCGCAGTTGTGCGAGGGTTTGCACGCCGACGCTCGGATGCTGCGGGATCTACTCGAATCCCGATCCATCCGCACCGTCTCCGCCGCCGCCGATGCGGACCGCCGCCCGAAACGGGTCCTGCGGCTACCGCGCTATCGCGCCATGGAGGAGTCCTTCAGCGGCATCGGCCCCTTCGGCAAATTGATGATGTGCAATACCGCCGCGACGCAGGTCAGCGTCGATGCCGGTGCGGACCGTGCCGAGGTCACCGCACGGTGGAATGCGTTGTACACGATCGGTCCCGCGCTACTCGCCGCCTTCGCCTGCTCGCCCGAATTACACGGTGCACCAGTGGGTGCGTGGGCATCCCAGCGCATGCGGACCTGGTTGCGTCTCGACCACGCGCGCACCCGTCCGGCGGTGGAGTCCTGGCCGGATCCGATCGCCGGCTATGCGCGCTGGGCCCTGGATGTCCCGCTGCTGTGTGTTCGCCGCCCCGATGGCATATCCGGCAACGGCGGCGATATCGGCTGGTCAGCGCCACCGGAGGCGACCTTTGCGGACTGGTTGTCCGGGGCGCTGGACGACGAGATCGGCCGGCGCCCCGATGTCGGCGACCTCGACTATCACCTGACCACGCTGTTCCCGCCGGTACGCGCCTCCGGACATCTCGAGGTCCGATATCTGGACGCCCAACCCGATAACGACTGGACCGTACCGATCCATATCTTCGACGCCCTGCTGTCGTCTCCGTCGGTTGTCGTCGAGGCGACGGTCCTCGCCGCGCCACTCGCGGGCCGTTGGCTCGACGCGGCGCGCTGTGGGTTGGCCGATCCGGAGATCCGTGGCATCGCGGTCGAGTTGCTGACCCTGGCCGCGGCACATGCGGCGAGTCCGGCGGCGGCCCGCGAGATCGAATCCGCCGCCGAACGATGTCGCAGCGGTCGCACCCCGACCGATGAACTCGTTTCGCGCAGTGCGGATCGGCCCGAGGACCATCCGTGACTCGCGACGGCGCAGCTCGAGTAGCCGACCAGAACGAGTTCGGGAGGTACCCATCGTGACCATTCAGTACCCCGCAACGGATAATTCCGGCACCGAACAATTGCGTGACCGGATCGCCGAAGTGCTCACCCGCGCAAGGGATCGCACCATCGGCCTCACCACCCTCGATGAAGCAGAGCTGGTCGCCCAGCATTCGCGACTGATGAGCCCGCTCGTCTGGGATCTCGCCCATATCGGCAATCAGGAAGAGCTCTGGCTGGTGCGCGATGTCGGCCGCCGTGAAGCGGTGCGCGCCGATATCGACGAGCTGTACGACGCCTTCAAACACGCTCGCGTCAATCGCCCCGGACTGCCGCTGCTCGACCCAAGCCAGGCCCGTGGCTATGTCGGCACCGTGCGCGACAAGGTGTGGGATGTGCTGGAAACCAGCGCTTTACACGGTGATCCATTGGTCGACGGCGGCTTCGCGTTCGGCATGATCGCCCAGCACGAGCAGCAGCACGACGAAACCATGCTCGCCACCCATCAATTGCGCACCGGCCCCGCGGTGCTGTCCGCGTCGGCCGCACCGACGGCGGCTGCTCCGGTGGGTGGCGAAGTCGTCATTCCCGCAGGCGAATTCGTCATGGGCACCTCGACCGACCCATGGGCACTGGACAATGAGCGTCCGGCGCATCCGGTGCACGTGCCCGCCTTCGCCATCGACGTCGCACCGATCACCAACGCGCAGTACCAGGCCTTCATCGCCGACGGCGGCTACGAGCGGCCCGAGCTGTGGTCCGAACACGGTTGGGCGCACCGGCAGGAGGCGGGCCTGGTGGCGCCGCAGTTCTGGGAGTGCGATCCGGCCGGGCACTGGTGGCGTCGGGGATTCGGCGTGATGACGCCGGTGCGTCCGCAGCAGCCGGTGGTGCACGTCTGCTGGTTCGAGGCCGAGGCGTATGCCGCGTGGGCTGGTAAGCGCCTGCCCACCGAGGGCGAATGGGAGAAGGCGGCGCGTTTCGACCCGGAGACCGGTGCGTCCCGCCGCTACCCGTGGGGTGCTGCCGAACCCGATTCCACCACCGCGAATCTCGGCCAGCGGCACCTGGAACCCGCCGAGGTCGGCGCATACCCGGCCGGTGCCTCCCCGGCCGGTGTGCATCAGCTCATCGGCGACGTATGGGAGTGGACCGCATCGGGTTTCGAGGCTTATCCGGGCTTCCGCGCCTTCCCGTACGCCGAATACTCCGATGTGTTCTTCGGCGGCGACTACCGAGTCCTGCGCGGCGGCTCCTTCGGCACCGATCCGGTCGCGTGCCGCGGCACCTTCCGCAACTGGGACCACCCCATCCGCCGCCAGATCTTCTCCGGCTTCCGCCTGGCCCGCGACCTGCGAAAAGGCGAGGGCGAGTGAGGGTCTCGACGGCGGAAGGGCGGCGCTGATGTGTCGTCAACTCGGTTACGTCGGTCCGCCGGTGCGCGTGGGCGACATGTTGACGCTCGGTTCGCATTCCCTGCGGACCCAGGCGTGGGCGCCCAAGGATATGCGCGGGGGCGGGACGATCAATGCGGACGGGTTCGGGGTGGCCTGGTGGCGTGACGACGACGGCGTGACCGTCAGCCGGTATCGCAACTCGGCGCCCATCTGGACCGATCCGGCGGTGGAAGAGGTCCTGCCGCAACTGGAGTCGTGGTCGGTCTTGGCGGCGGTTCGCTCGGCGACCGTTGGGATGCCGGTCGAGCGGAATGCCTGTGCACCGTTCACGCACGGTCGGTGGGCATTCAGCCATAACGGCGTGGTGCCCGATTGGCGGCGGGCCCTGAGCGCGGTCGCCACGGAATTCGGCTCCACCGCAACCGAACTCGGCGCGGGCCCGCTGTTCGAGCCGGTGCAGTTGCTGGAGGCCGAATCCGCGACCGACGCGGCGACGCTCTGGGTGATCCTGCGCAGTCTGCTCTCGACCGACACTCCCGACGGTTCGTGGGCGGCGGCGCCTGCGGCATTGAGTCTGCTGGTCTCGGCCGTACTGGCGCAATCCCCGGGTGCCCGACTGAATTTCCTGCTCGGTGATGGCAGGCAGCTGTGGGCGACCACCGTCTACCACTCACTATCCGCACTGGTGACCGATGATTTCGCCATCCTGTCCTCGGAGCCCTTCGACGACGACCCGCGCTGGCAGCCGATTCCGGATCGCCAGCTGGTCAGCGCCCGCCCAGGCGCGCTGTCCATCACACCGCTACTTGACGTTCCAAGCACGAAAGGCTCGCTCCTATGACCGCACCCACGCTGGAGATCTACCTATCCGATGACGACCTCACCTCGGCGTTGCGCGCGGATGCCATGCTCGGCCTCACCGCGGACCCGAAGTGGTTGCCACCCAAGTGGTTCTACGACGCCCGAGGCAGTGAACTGTTCGAAAAGATCACCGAACTGCCCGAGTACTACCCGACCCGCACCGAACGCGCACTGCTGGAGCGGGTAGTCGGCGAGATCGCCCGTACCGCGCAGGCCGAGGTCCTGGTCGAGCTCGGCTCGGGTTCGGCCGCCAAGACGCGGCTGCTGCTTTCCGCTTTGACTGCCGAGGGACCGCTGAAAACCTATGTTCCGCAGGATGTCTCGTCCTCGGCGCTGCGGGCGGCGGCCGCGGAGATCGCTGCCGAGTTCCCGGGACTCGCCGTTCACGGCGTGGTCAGCGATTTCACCGACACCCTGCACAATCTGCCGGGCGGCGGCCGCCGGATGATCGCCTTCCTCGGCGGCACCATCGGCAATCTGGTCCCCGCCGAACGGGCCGAATTCCTGTCCAGCATCTACGAGGTGCTGGAGCCGGGCGAACAGTTGCTGCTCGGCGCGGGCCTGGTGACCGACCCCGCCGTACTGGTCCCCGCCTATGACGACGCGGCCGGTGTCACCGCCGAATTCAACCGAAATGTCTTGCATGTCTTGAACGGTCGCCTCGACGCCGACTTCGAGCCGGACAAGTTCGCCCACGTCGCCGTCTGGGATACCGAACACGAGTGGATCGAAATGCGCTTGGAGGCCACCGAAGATATGACCGTGCAGGTCCGCGAACTGGACCTCACTGTCCAGTTCGCGCGTGGCGAGCAGATGCGCACCGAAATCTCGGCCAAATTCCGTATCGACGGATTGGACGCCGAATTGGCCGCAGCGGGATTCGAGACCGAACAGGTCTGGACCGATCCGGACGACCGCTTCGCCCTCGTCCTCGCCGCTCGCCGTTAGGTCCGAGCGGGCGCACCACTGACCACCGCGCCCACCCAATCGATGAAGGGCCGCATCGTCTCCCAGGCGGTGCGGACCTCCTTCGCGGCGCGGGGTTTGTCCAACCAGGCCGGTGCGCCGTATTCCTTACTGCAGGTCAGCGATTTGTGCCGCAGCAGATCGATGCGCGGATGGTCGGCGTCGTAACCCTTCGGCTTGGTTTTGAGCTGCTCGCCGCCGACGGTGAATCCGGCCTTGGTGAGCTTTGCCAGGATGGCCTCCAGTTCCGGGCCGCGGACCTCGTCGTCGATGGTTGTGCGCAACTGGGCGATCTGCGCGGGGGAGCCCGCATAGAATCCGCCGCCGACGAAGAGTCCGGCCGCGCTGATCTGCACATACCAGCCCGTACCCGGCGCAACGCTGACCACCGCGCCCTGCGCCGTCTTGTAGGGCACCTTGTCCTTGGAGAAGCGCACGTCCCGGTACGGCCGGAAAATCTTGGCGGTCCCGAAGTCCGCCTCCAACTCCGCGGTCAGCGCGACCATCGGCGCCTTGACCGACTGCTCGTAGATATCCTTGTGCGCGGTCCAGAAGGCCTTCGAGTTATCGGCTTCCAAATCCTCGTAAAAGTCCAGCCCCGCGAGTGGGAACCCACCGAATCGACTCATGCCGACCACGCTAGTCCTACCCACCCCGCCGGGTTCGCCGACTGCCACCCCTACGGCAGTGTCCGGCACACGGTTATTCGGTGTCCGGGATCATGCTGCCGCTGAAGACGGCATAGATCAGGATGAGCCCGATGACCAGGGAAATGGCGGATACGAAGGCGGCCCATTTGCCGAGGGATTCGCCCTTCTTGTGGCCGATGACGCCGAGAATGATGCCGACCGGGCCGAATAGGTAGGGGCAGAACAGCAATGAGATGCCCGCACAGACGAAGCTGATGATCGACAGGGTCTGCGAACCCGAGCGCGGTCCCGGCGTGGTGTACCGCGGGGTGTAGGGGGGATTGCCACCGTCCGGGGTGCCCGGTGTGGCGTCGTCGATCGGCGGATAGACGGTGCCGGGCTGGTCCTGGTCGTACCGTGCCGCGGCATTGTCATTCCACGGTTCCGGTTGCACGGGGTCGCTCGACGGCTGCGGTCGCACGACGAGATCCGGTGCCTTTTCGGCAGCCGCCCGCTGGTCCGGTGTCTGCGGGGCGGGTTCGACGGGTTGCGAGGGTTCGAGCGGCTCGGATTCGCCGACCGGTTTCTCGGGCGACCTATCGCCTCGCTCGGGTTCCTGCTGCGGCGTGCTCATCGAACTCTCCTGTCGGCGGGGAGCAGGCTATAGGTCGGTATCGTCGACGATCTCCATTGCGGCGACCTCGGCGGGGCGCTCGTCCTCCTCGGCGAGTTCGGCGGCCTTACGATGACGGGTCCACTCCTGTTCGAGTTCATCGCCGATGCCGAGCCGACCGTCATCCTCACTTTCGTGATAGCGAATGCGCAGGTCATCGGGCGGATCCTCGACATTTCGCCGGTATGCGCGGATCTCGTCTTCCTGGTCGTCGTCCCCCATGTCCATATCGAGCGGGTCACGGTCCATACCCCCAGTATCCCCCTCGGCATCGGGGGCAAACGGGATCCGACGCGTGCGAATCCGTCAGCTGAGAGCCCCGAGGAACCCGACGAAGGCGATGACCAGGACGACCGCGATCGCCAGCACCGCGCCGTTGGTGATGGCCGCCCATTTGCCGAGCGATTCGCCCTTGTTGTGGCCGATGATGCCCAGGACGATGCCCGCCGGTCCGGTGACCACGATCGGCAGGCCGCAGAACATCACCACCGACAGTGCGGTTGCCGCCAGGCAGGAGAAGCTGATGATCGAGAATATCGGGACATCGGATTGCCGAGGTGGCGTATAGGGCTGGTACGGGTAACCGGGATACGCGCCGGGCGCTTGCGGATAGCCGGGTGGTCCGACGTACGGACCGGCTTGCGGGTAGCTCGGTGGATACGGTGGCGGCGGATAGGCGGTGGGCTGCTGATAACCCGCGGGCGGGGTGTACGGCGGGGCGGCCTCCGGCGAAAACTGTTGTCCCGGTTGGTAAGCCATCGTCGGATCGACACCTGGCTCCGGTGACCAGACCTTGGTCGCGTCCACGTTGTCCCGCGGCGGCTCGGCAGGCGGCGGGTCCTGCGACTTCCCGAGATTGATATGCGGTTCCGAATCCGACATGGCGCCCCCTGTTTGTCATCCCTACCCGCCATGGGTACCACGCCGAAGCGAGCCTTACAAACAGAAACGTCGCGGCCCGGACCTGGGTCCGAGCCGCGACGAAGTGTGAAACCTATGCGTTGCCGTTGAAAAGTCCGGTGACCGAACCGTTCTCGAAGACCTCGCGAATCGTGCGCGCCAGCAGCGGCGCGATCGACAGCACGGTCAGCTGCGGGAACTTCTTCTCCTCGTCGATCGGCAGCGTATTGGTGACCACGACCTCCTTGGCGCCACAGGTGGCCAGGCGCTCGGCGGCCGGATCGCTCAGCACGCCGTGCGTCGCGGCGATGACCACATCACCGGCGCCTGCCGCCTTGAGCACCTTGACCGCACCGGCGATGGTGCCACCGGTGTCGATCATGTCGTCGATCAGGATGCAGGTGCGGCCCTCGACCTCACCGACCACGCGGTTGGCCTTGATCTGGTTCGGCACCAGCGGGTCGCGGGTCTTGTGGATGAACGCCAGCGGTGAGCCGCCCAGCGAGTCGGCCCACTTCTCCGCGACGCGCACGCGACCGGAATCGGGGGAGACCACGGTGATGTGCTCGAGGCTGTAGTTGTTGCGCACGTACTCGGCCAGCTGCAGCTGGGCGTGCATGTGATCGACCGGGCCGTCGAAGAAGCCCTGGATCTGATCGGTGTGCAGGTCGACGGTGATGATGCGGTCCGCGCCCGCGGTCTTGAGCAGGTCGGCGACCAGGCGGGCGGAGATGGGCTCGCGGCCGCGGTGCTTCTTGTCCTGACGGGCGTACGGGTAGAACGGCAGCACTGCGGTGATCCGCTTGGCCGAACCGCGCTTGAGCGCGTCGATCATGATGAGCTGTTCCATCAGCCACTGGTTCAGCGGAGCCGGAAAGCTCTGCAGCACAAAGGCATCCGAGCCGCGCACGGACTCCTCGAACCGGACGAAGATCTCACCGTTGGCGAAGTCGCGCGCGGTCTGCGGGGTGACGTGGACGTCGAGTTCCTTGGCCACCTGCTCGGCCAGCTCAGGATGAGCGCGTCCCGAGAAGAGCATCAGGTTCTTCTGGTTGTCGATCCATGACGCGGTCACTGCTGTTTGCCATCCTTTTGCTCGATTGCCTGACCAGACATCTCTTTGGTCGCGATGGCTTCCGCCGCCGCCCGTGCCGCGTCCGTCCCCGGACGGTTGCGCTGCACCCAGCCCTCAATGTTTTTCTGTGGCCCACCTGAAACCGCGAGTGCCCCCGGCGGAACGCTTCTACGCAGCACAGTACCCGCCGCCGTATAAGCGCCGTCACCCACCGTCACCGGTGCGACGAACATGGTGTCGCTGCCGGTCCGCACATGCGAGCCGACCACGGTGTGGTGCTTTTTCACACCGTCGTAATTGACGAAAACGCTGGAGGCGCCGATGTTGCTGTGCTCACCGATGGTGGCGTCGCCGACATAAGTGAGGTGCGGCACTTTGGAGTGCGCGCCGATCGATGCGTTCTTGGTTTCGACGAATGCGCCGAGCTTTCCGGAATCCCCGACAACGGTGCCCGGGCGCAGATAGCTGAACGGGCCGATATTCGCACCGGGACCGATCACGGCCTGATCACCGTGGGTGCGAACGACGTGCGCGCCATTGCCGACGATGACATCGGTGAGCGTGGAATCCGGTCCGATCACGGCGTCCTCACCGATGACGGTGCCGCCGAGTAACTGCACACCCGGCCGGATTTCGGCGTCCCTGGCGATTCTTACGTCCGCGTCCACCCAGGTGGTCGCGGGATCGATGATCGTGACCCCGGCGCGCATATGCCGTTCGAGGATGTAGCGGTTGAGGGTGCGCGCGGCCTGCGACATCTGTACCCGGTCGTTGACGCCGGTGACCTTGGCCGAGTCGAGCAGCCGTGCGCCGTGCACCGGATGTCCGGCCTCGCGAGCCAGCCGCAGCACATCGGTCAGGTACAGCTCGTGCTGGGCGTTGGCGGTGGACAGGCGTCCGATCATGGTGCGTAGCACGGCCGCGTCGAAGGCGTACACACCCGAGTTGACCTCGGTGATCGCCGATTGTGCGGGGGTGGCGTCGGCATGTTCGACGATTTCGGTGACCTGGCCGTCGGCATTGCGGACGATGCGGCCGTAGCCGTTCGGGTCCTCCGGTTCGAAGGTCAGCACCGTGACCGCCGAACGTTCGGTGTAGCTGCGGTGCTCGTCGAGCAGCGCGGACAGGGTGTGCCCGTCCAACAGCGGCACATCGGCGGAGGTGACCAGTAGGTCACCGGTGAAATCCTCGGGAACCGCCGCGAGCGCGCATTGCACCGCGTGGCCGGTTCCGAGCTGTTCTTCCTGAATGGCGGTGGTGATGTCGCGGCCGAGGTCGGCGGCGACGGCGGCGACCGCGGCGCCGACTTGTTCCCGATCGTGTCCTACCACGGTGATGAGGAACGCGGGGTCGATCTCGTTGGCCGCATGCAGCGCGTGCGCGAGCATGCTTCGACCGGCCAGCGAATGCAGCACTTTAGGAGTCTTCGACCGCATTCGCGTCCCGGCACCGGCTGCGAGAACGACGACGGCGGTCTGCTGTGGCATGGATCTCCCTCGGCTGCCTGTCATCGTGCTTGGGGCTGTCGTCGTGCTTGGTCAGCGCTGTCGTCGTGCTTGTTCAGCGATGTGCGCGGCCAACGATAAGCCATCGTGCCGGTGTGCTCCGCCGCCAGGACTCGAACCTGAACTATCTGAACCAAAATCAGAGGTGCTGCCATTACACTACGGCGGATTGTCACACCGGCGGATCTGCGAAACCCGCCACTGCGCCAGCGGCACGGCATGAATCCTCGCATGAAGACCTCCGGTTAGTCGAACTGCTTCGCTGAATTCGTGGGTACCCGCCGCTGCCGTCTACTCACACCGGTCGCGTTATCTGGGCGAACGCCGAAATCGGCCCCTCGATCGCCGTCTTCGGCGGGGCGACGCGCGCGCGGGCAGAGCTGTCTGGAACAGTTGTCGGCAAAAGTTCGGGTCATGCGCAGGGAGGCGGGGCGTTGTCTTCGGGTGAACCGCAACGAGTGTCCCGGCCGCGGATGACGGGTACTCAGCGGCGGCAGCAGTTGATCGAGATCGGTCGCGCAATATTCGCCGAGCGCGGCTACGACGCGACCTCGATCGAGGAGATCGCACAGCGGGCGCAGGTCTCCAAACCCGTGGTGTACGAACACTTCGGCGGCAAGGAGGGGCTCTACGCCGTGGTCGTGGACCGCGAGATGTCGATGCTGCTGGACATGATCACCTCCTCGCTCACCCAGAATCGGTCCAGGATCCGGCTCGAACAGGTCGCGCTCGCACTGCTGACCTATATCGAGGAACGCACCGACGGATTCCGAATCCTGGTGCGCGACCAGCCCGCTGCTACCGCGGAGGGCCGCTACTCGAGCCTGCTCAACGAGGCCACCAATCAGGTCGCGCATATTCTCGGCGGCGATTTCGAGCGCCGCGGTTTCGATACCAGTCTGACCGGTTTGTATGCGCAGGCATTGGTGGGCATGGTCTCGACCGCCGCGACCTGGTGGCTGGACGAGCGCAAACCGTCGAAAGAGGTTGTGGCGGCACATCTGGTGAACCTGTGCTGGAACGGGCTCAGTCATTTGGAAGCCCACCCGCTGCTGAGCTCGGAATGGCGTGCCGGTACAGGGGATTGACGGTATTGGTAGCCAGAAAATTGCGCAGTATGCCCGTCCGAATGCTCGAATTCGCTGGCGCGCGCTCACCTGGTGGTACGGTTCACCCATCCTCAGGGTGCTGTTCGAGCGGTAAGTCGGTCTACTTCGGGATGTCGGTCTACTTCAGGATGGCTGGTTTTAAGGATGACAGGCGGATCTGATGGCTAGGCAAGCGCGCGCGGAGATCACCCGCGATTCCGTCCTGGCGGGCGCTGCCGATGTCTTTCTGCGCTTGGGATATGCGAATGCGAGCCTGAGCGAGATCATCGCGCAGTCGAACGTGACCAAGGGCGCCTTGTACTTTCACTTCGGTTCGAAGGAAGAGCTGGCGCGCGCCGTGGTCGACCAGGGCAATGAGCGTCTGGTCAGTTCGTGTCAGGGTTTCTTCGATCCGAGAGTGCCCGCACTCGAGGCATGCATCGGGATCACCTATGTCGTCGCGGACCTATCCATGAACGATCCGATGGTCGGCGCGATGCTCAAGCTGACCCATCAGATCGGCGACTACCGCGGCGCTCAGGGCGACAATATCGCCAAGACTTGGGGCGATACCTACCGCGTACTATCCGAGCGGGCCATCGCCCAAGGCGACCTCGAGGCCGATCTGGACGCCGAGGTGATCGGCCTGCTACTGCAGGAAATGACCGCGGGCGTGCACATCACGGCGGTCGGCACCGATTCGATCGATCAGATGGCGACCCGGATGGAACGGGCCTGGTACTTCCTGCTCCCGGCGATCGTGCCCCCGGAGAAGCTCTCGTACTTCCGGGAATTCGCCGCCCGCCGCCTACGCCGCTACGTGCCGTAACGCGTCACAGCGCCGTAAACGTGTCACAGCGCGTTGGTAGGTTGTGACGTGTCGACCGATTTCGTGAGCACATGGGTAACTCATCCCGGCAAAGACTGGGGGAGGCGGGGGAGCCTAGACTCGGTTGGCCGTCCTAAAAACCTCGCCTGAGCTCAGGAGTGTTCGATGTCCACCCACCGTCCACCTCTTGCCGGACTGGCCGCGGTGGCCGGGGCTGATTCGGCCTTGCGGACCGTCGCCGACCTGGTCGGGAAGTCGCCGGTCGAGTTGGTCGGGCCGTCGGCGGTGCGACCGTTCGTCGCGGCGACGATCGCGGCCCAGCGGCCGCTGGTGGTGGTGACGGCGACCGGGCGCGAAGCCGACGATCTGACGGTCGAGCTGGAGGAAATCCTCGGCGCGGCGATCGCGCAGTTCCCGTCCTGGGAGACGCTGCCGCACGAGCGGCTCTCGCCGGGTGCCGACACCGTGGGCCGCAGGCTCGAGGTGCTGCGGCGGCTGGCGCAGGATTACGGCATCGCGAAGCGATTCGATGAGGGGCGGTGGTCGGGCGACGGGCGGGCGGATCCGGTATTTCCGGAACCGCTGCGGGTCGTGGTGACGACCGTTCGCTCTCTGATGCAGCCGATGGCCGCGAGCCTCGGTGATATCGAACCGATCGTGCTGCGTGTCGGCGCGGAGTTCGATTTCGACGAATTGCTCTTGCGCCTGATCGAATTCGCTTACACCCGCGTCGATATGGTCGGCAAGCGCGGTGAGTTCGCGGTGCGCGGCGGCATCCTCGATCTGTTCCCGCCCACCGCCGATCATCCGGTGCGCGTGGAGTTCTGGGGTGACGAGGTGACCGAGCTGCGGCCCTTCGCGGTCGCCGACCAGCGTTCGCTGACCGATCTGACGGTGGATGTGATCGTCGCGCCGCCGTGTCGGGAACTGTTGCTCACCCAGGCCGTACGCGAACGCGCCGCCGAGGTCGCGGTGGCGAATGCCGCCGATGCGGCGCTGGTCGAGATGTTGGAGAAGCTTTCCGAAGGTATTCCGGTCGAGGGCATGGAGGCGCTGCTGCCGGTACTGCAGCCCGGCGAATTGCGGCTGCTCACCGAGGTTTTGCCGGAGGGCACCCAGCTGCTGCTGTGCGATCCGGAGAAGATCCGCACGCGCGCTGCCGATCTGGTGCGCACCGGCGAGGAGTTCCTGGAGGCATCGTGGACCGCCGCCTCGTTCGGCGGCGCCGCGCCGCTGGGCGGGCACGGACTCGATCTGGCCGCCTCCGGTTATCGTGCGCTGCCCGAAATCCATGACAGCGCAAACGCACACGGTCTGCCGTGGTGGAGTCTGAGCCCGCTGACCTCCGGCGATCCCGCCGAGGTCGTGCTGCCGGTGCTGGCCGGTCCGGCGGCACGCGGATCCGATGAGTTGGTGGCGACGATCTTCGCGTCGCTGCGCGCGCATGTGCTGACCGGTGGGCGTGCGGTCGTGGTCGTGGCGGGTCACGGTACGGCGCAACGCATTCTGGAACGCCTCTCGGATGCCGATGTGCCCGCGGCTGCGTTGACAGCCGGTGCCGAGCCCACACCCGGACTGGTCGGTGTGCTGTGCGGTTCGCTGCACGACGGGCTGGTCTTCGATGACGCCGGTCTGGTTGTCGTCGCCGAATCCGACCTCACCGGTAACCGGGTCACCGCACCGGCGGAGGGGAAGCGGCTACCGGCCAAGCGCCGCAATCAAGTCGACCCGCTGGCGCTGAACGCTGGCGATATGGTGGTGCACGATCAGCACGGCATCGGCCGGTTCGTCGAGATGATCGAACGCACCGTCGGCGGGGCGCGGCGGGAATACCTGGTCATCGAATATGCGCCGGGTAAGCGCGGTCAGCCCGGTGACCGGCTGTTCGTGCCGATGGAATCGCTGGATCAGCTCTCGCGCTACGTCGGCGGTGAGATGCCGAGTCTGTCCAAGCTCGGCGGATCCGACTGGGCGAATACGAAACGCAAGGCGCGCAAGGCCGTTCGCGAGATCGCCGGCGAGCTGGTGCAGCTGTACGCGGCGCGCCAGGCCGCGCCCGGACATGCGTTCGGTCCCGACAGTCCCTGGCAGAAGGAGATGGAGGACGCGTTCGCGTTCACCGAGACCGTCGACCAGATGACCGCCATCGCCGAGGTCAAGGCCGATATGGAGAAGGCGGTCCCGATGGACCGCGTGGTCTGTGGTGATGTCGGCTACGGCAAGACCGAGATCGCCGTGCGCGCCGCGTTCAAGGCGGTGCAGGACGGCAAGCAGGTCGTCGTGCTGGTGCCGACAACCCTGCTGGCGCAACAGCATCTGCAGACCTTCACCGAGCGCGTGGGTGGATTCCCGGTGACCGTGAAGGGGCTGTCCCGCTTCACCGATCCGGCCGAGTCGCGCGCCGTGCTGGAGGGGATGGCGGACGGCGCCGTCGATATCGTTGTCGGTACGCACCGGCTCCTGCAGACCGGCGTGCGGTGGAAGGATCTCGGCCTGGTCGTCGTGGACGAGGAACAGCGTTTCGGTGTCGAACACAAGGAGCACATCAAGGCGCTGCGCACGCACGTCGACGTGTTGACCATGTCCGCGACGCCGATTCCGCGCACCTTGGAGATGAGCCTGGCGGGCATTCGCGAGATGTCGACCATCCTCACGCCGCCGGAGGAGCGGCATCCGGTGCTCACCTATGTCGGCGGGTACAACGACAAACAGGTCACCGCGGCCATCCGGCGCGAGCTGCTGCGCGACGGCCAGGTCTTCTATGTGCACAACCGGGTTTCGTCGATCGACAAGGCCGCCAAGCGGATTCGGGATCTGGTGCCCGAGGCGCGGGTGGTGGTCGCGCACGGTCAGATGAACGAGGACATGCTCGAACAGACCGTGCAGGGATTCTGGGAGCGTGAATTCGATGTGCTGGTCTGTACCACCATCATCGAGACCGGGCTCGATATTTCCAATGCGAATACGTTGATCGTGGAACGCGCGGACGCTCTCGGTCTTTCGCAGCTGCACCAGTTGCGTGGGCGCGTCGGCCGCAGTCGTGAACGCGGATACGCCTACTTCCTCTACCCGCCGGAGAAGCCGCTCACCGAGACGGCCTACGACCGGCTCGCCACCATCTCGCAGAACTCGGATCTCGGCGCGGGTATGGCGGTGGCCATGAAGGACCTCGAAATCCGCGGTGCCGGAAATGTGCTGGGCGCCGAGCAATCCGGGCATGTGGCCGGTGTCGGCTTCGACCTGTATGTGCGGCTGGTCGGTGAGGCGGTGGAGGCTTATCGGGCCGCCGCCGATGGTAAGCCGATCACGACCGAGGAGGTCAAGGAGGTCCGCATCGACCTCCCGGTGGACGCGCACATTCCGCCCGACTACATCACCAGCGATCGGCTCCGGTTGGAGGCCTACCGCAAACTCGCTGCGGCGCAAGATGATCCGGGGCTGGAGTCGGTTGTCGAGGAGCTCGTCGACCGGTACGGGCCGCTGCCCGTCGAGGTCGGCAGGTTGGTGTCGGTGGCGAAGCTGCGCCTGCTGGCCCGCGAATACGATGTCACCGAAATCGCGGTCACCGGAACCACATTGAAGGTTTCGCCGATGAGCCTGCCCGATTCCAAGCAGATGCGGTTGAAGCGCCTGTACCCGAGCGCGGGCTATCGCGCGGCGAGTGGCGTTGTGCAACTGCCGCTGCCCCGGGTGCAGGACAGTGTCGGCGCCGACCGGGTGCGCGATGTCGTCCTGTTGCAATTCGTTGCCGACCTGTTGCTGCAGTTGGATGGCAAGCCGAAGGGCTTCGTAGAGTTGCGGGTCGCCACCGAAGCCACGACGGCTCGATGAGTTCGGACCGCGACGAAGCCGTTCTGCGGGCTGCCAGGCATGCGGCGGCGGAGGCGGGGCGAGCCAATGGTGCCGACGAGCACCCATTGCCCGAACCCGTGCGGGCGGCGGCCGAATCCGGCCGGACCGATACCGCGGTGGTGGCGGCGGGGCTGGCCGGGGCGGTCGAGGTGATGGACCGGCTGTGGAACTTCGGCGGCTGGGAGGTGACGCAAACCCACGACTCGCTGCGTCCCTACCTGCTCGAGGAAACTTACGAACTCCTCGACGCCATCCAGCACAACGACGCCGAAACCATCAAGGAAGAACTCGGCGACCTGCTGCTGCAGGTCCTGTTCCACTCCCGAATCGCCCAGGCCGCAGGCGAATTCACCGTCGACGATGTGGCCGCAGCACTGGTCGCCAAACTCGTCAACCGCAGCCCGCACCTCGCCGACGAACCCATCGACCCGTCGGCCACCGTCGCGGAAAAAATCGCCGCCCAGGAAAAAGCCTGGGAGGAACGCAAATCCGCCGAGAAATCCCGCCGTTCCTGCCTCGACGGCATAGCCATGGCCCAACCCGCCCTGGCTCTGGCCGAGAAGATCCGCTCCCGCAGCCTCAAAGCAGGCCTGCCCGAAGACCTGATCCCCGACACCCTCCGCACCGTCCACCTGGGTGGCGAAGACAGCGCGGAAGAACGCCTCCGCAAGGCCACCTTGTCCTTCGCATCGGAAATCCGCGCTACCGAAGACGCCGCCGAAGCCGCCCGCGGCGAACGTGTCCCGTTAGCGGCCGCCGATTGGCGCAAGTACTGGTCGCAGTAGCCGGGCGTTCGGCAAGCTTCGAATACACCTGATGGCTCAATCGCGGGCGCGTAGCGTTTGCGATACGGAGTCGGCGATCGGGAGGTGGCAGATGCTGAGTGTGTTTTCTTCGCCGGGGCATTACGTGCAGGGGCGGGATGCGACGGGGGCGCTCGGGGCGGAGATGACGCGGCTGGGGATCGCAGGACCGGTGATGATCGTGGCGGGGGCCAGTGCGCATCGGTTGTTGGCGCAGACGTGGCAGGAATCGCTTACCGAGGCGAAGATCGAGTATTCGGTGCATCGGTCCGGGGGCGAGTGCAGTCGGGCCGAGATCGCGCGGGTCACCGCGGCTGTGCGGGAGAGCGCGAGCACGGTGGTGTTGGGGGCCGGTGGGGGCAAGGTGCTCGATACGGCTCGGGCGGTGGCCGATGATCTGGAACTGCCGATGATCAGTTGTCCTACGGCGGCGTCGAGTGACGCGCCTTGCAGTGCGTTGTCGGTGATCTACACCGGCGCCGGGGAATTCGAGGCCTATCAGCTGGTTCGGCGGAATCCGGCATTGGTGCTCGTCGATACGTCCGCTATCGCGCAGGCTCCGGCGCGGCTGCTCACCGCGGGGATGGGCGATGCGCTCGCGACCTGGTTCGAGGCGCGGACCTGCAGTGCCGCGCGGGTCCGGAATATGCGCGGCGGCGCCTCCACCCGCAGTGCCACCGCCTTGGCCGAGCTTTGCTACAACACCCTGCTCGCCGACGGAACCCACGCCCTCGCCGCGGTTCGCAATCACACCGTCACCCCGGCCCTCGAACGTATCGTCGAGGCCAACACCCTGCTCTCCGGTTTAGGCTTCGAATCCTCCGGTCTCGCCGCCGCCCACGCCATCCACAACGGCCTGACCGCCGCCCCGCAAACCCACCCGTACCTGCACGGCGAAAAGGTAGCCTTCGGCGTCCTCACTCAGCTCGTACTGGAAGGCGCTCCCGCCGAAGAGATTTCGACGGTCCTCGAGTTCTGCACGTCGGTCGGCCTACCGGCCACCTTCGCCGCCCTCGGCCTGACCGACCCCGACAACCGAACCCTGACCGCCATCGCCGAACGCGCCACCGCTCCCGGCGAAACGATTCACAACGAACCCTTCACCGTCGACACCCCCATGGTCCTGGACGCCCTTCGTACCGCCGACAGCCTCGGCACCCGCTGAGCACAGTCGCGCCCGGAAACTCTCGGACCGGGTGTGATGACACCGAACTCTCACCTTCCCGCAAGCAGTTTGTCACCGTGGGGCGGGCAGTCTGTCAATAGGTCTTCGCTATCCTGGCGATGGAACCCGAAGCCAATGGCGGGCGAATCCGCCGGGGAGGACGTTCGGTCCGGTGCCCACCAGCAGAGTCGCGGAGCACCCGCGACCGAATCATGTGCTGTTCCATTTCAGCGATACCCATTTGATCGCCGGCGACGGCGAGCTGTACGGCGACGTGGACGCGGATCTGCGTCTTCGGCAGTTGCTCGACCAGGCCGCGGCCAGCCGCATCCGGCCGACGGCGATCGTCTTCACCGGTGACCTCACCGATAGGGGCGAGCCGGACGCATACGAGAAGCTCCGCGCCATCGTGGAACCGTTCGCGCGCCGATTGCGCGCGCCGATCGTATGGGTCACCGGCAATCACGACGATCGCGGTGAACTGCGCCGGACTCTGCTCGGCGAGCGCCCGTCGACGAAGCCGCTGGATCGGGTGCACATGATCGACGGCCTGCGCATCGTCGCCCTGGACACCAGCGTCCCCGGCCACCACTACGGCGAAATCCGCGACGAACAGCTGGCCTGGCTGCGATCGGTACTCGCCGAACCCGCCCCGTTCGGCACGATTCTGGCGATGCACCACCCGCCGGTGCCGTGCGTGCTCGATCTCGCGGTCACCGTCGAACTGCGTGATCAGCGCAGGCTGGCCGATGTGCTCGACGGCACCGACGTGCGCGCGATTCTCGCGGGGCACCTGCACTTTTCGACCAGCGCCACCTTCGCGGGAATCCCGGTCTCGGTCGCCTCGGCGACCTGCTATAGCCAGGATCTGGCCGTCGCCGAGGGCGGCCTGCGCGGCCGCGACGGCGCGCAGGCCTTCAACTACGTGCACATCTATCCGGACACCATCGTCCATTCGGTGGTTCCGATCGATCGCGGCCCGACCGTCGGCTCCCCGTCCACCCCGGAAGAGGCGGCGCGCAAGCTGGCCGAGGAAGGCATCGTGATCCCGCCCGCCGCGCGCATCCCGCGGGTCATGCGGCGCCGGGCGCAGACTCCGGAAGACGACGAGGCCGTGCACTGACCCGCTCCCACGGCGCTGGGGTCGGGAAGTAGGTGGACAGGAATTCCGACACCGCACGCACCCGATCGGCCTCCGGGACCTCCGGAAAACTGCCGTCGTTGAGGCAGAAGAAGTCGACATCTCGATGGACGGCCAGTCCGTCGAGCAGTGCGAGCCCGCGTCGACTCGTGGTGTCGACATAGCGCATCCGCGCCATCTCCTGCGGCACCGCGCGCCCGGTGAGCATGGCGTAGTAGTGGTACAGCGAATTCGTCACCGAAATATCGGTGGCCGCACGGAATCTGCTCGCCCTGGTCCGCGCGAAGTCGGTCGCGAACTCCTGCTCCATCTCGAGTAATACGCTGCGCCGCAACGGAACAGGGGTGTGTTCCAGATGCCGGGTGATGACATGTCCGAACCGCGCGGCCAGCAATTCCCGGTTTTTCCGTGCCGCATTCTCGAAACCACTGCGCCGCTCGTTGTTTCGGCCCGGTCCGATACGGGTGCCTGCCTCGATGAACCGGCTGACTCCGGCCGGGCTGAAGAACATCGACGGCCGCACCGGCCGGGCGAAGAACATATCGTCGTTCGAGTACAGAAAATGCTCGCTGAGCCCATCGATATGCTGCAGTTGGCATTCCACCGCATGGGAATTGAAGGTGGGCAACCCGCTGGTATCGCTGAAGTGATCGACCGCGCGTACCACCGTCACCCGCGGATGTTCGTCGAGCCATTCCGGCACCGCGGAATCGGTCGCGATGAAGATCCGCCGAATCCACGGCGCGTTCTTGTACACCGAGCGCAGTGCGTACTTCAGTTCGTCGATCTGCCGGATCCGAGCATCCGCGTCATCGCCCTCGCCCACCACGACCTGGGCCAGCATTCCCGCACGGCGGGCACGGAATTCGGGATCGGTGCCATCGACCCAGGAGAACACCAGATCGATATCGAAGCCGACATCGGTCGGCTGCGGCGCGAACATATCCGTCAATGTCGGCCAATTGCGGTCGAACAGGCGAACTTCCGTGCGCTCGATATCGGTGAGGTCGAAGACATTGCGGGTGAACACATTCGGCCGCGGGCACTCGACGGTGTCGCCGTGGTACTCCCACAGCTCCAGATCCACGTAGTGCTCCGAATCGGCATCGCGACTCAGCCGAAAAACATTGTGCTGCACCTCGGCACACGCGAAACCCGCGGCAATCGCGGTGGCCGTCACCCGACGCACCATCGTCCGGTGCGCGGCATCCGCGGCCAGTGCCAGCCGATGTCCGCCATCGCGAATCAGCAGGAACGGCACCTCCGCGGCCGCCAGCTCGCCGCGCAGATAGCCCAGGTCGTCCAGCATCGCGGGCGAGACGACGAGATTGCCCGCCGTCGGCCACGCCACCATATCGACCGCGCCGGAATTCCTTGCCCCCATATCAACCATGTGTCTGCTCCCCACGTCCGTATGTGTGCCGAAATGTCCCGTGGCGCCGCGCTACAACCCGGGCACCGCCGCGGACGACGTCGACGGACGTCGTCTGTGGCTGCCGTGCCCGGCGCGGCCGAATTCAGAAATTCGGGACGATGCCGTAGTGCAGGAACGAAGTGATCAGCCGGGTCTCAGACGATCGGTACACCATGTCGTTCTCACCTCACTCACGGCCGGACGCCAGTGCGTCTTCTTGGAGCAATGCTGTCGGTGCGGGCAAGGCGCGGCGGCCGTGCGGTACCGAGAGCAGCACGCGGGCCGGACAGACATCGGCCGGCGAATGGAGAAGCCCTGCTGAACAGGGGCTATCAGCAATGATGCATCGACCGTGCCGACCCGTCAATCCGGACATCCGAGTGGTGTCCCGGACAGGCGGCTCGGACTGCTTGTCCCATTGAAATTAGGGTAGCCTTACCGCATAATCCCGCACGGGGCGACGGCCCGCTACTGGGCCGGGGCGCCGCCCATCACCCAGTGACGCCGTATCGGTGTCCTGAGAGGTGCCTGTGAGCACTTCGGACAAAGGTCGCAGCGCCAGCGAACAAGGGCCACAGCACCTTAGACTTGCAGGCAACGTGGCACAGCCCGCCGCGTTGCAGCGATCAAGAGGTGACGAACATGGCAGCCGGAGCGAGCCCCGTGCAACGTCAAGACCACTCTATGGCCGATCATCCCGAACTGGACGTACTCCCGGAATGGCCCCAGGAGACGATCGCGGTGCTGGTCACCACCGACCCGGCGCCGCATGCGATTCCGGTGTCCTGGCCGGTGCGTGCGGATGATCGGCGGATTCTGCTCAGCCTGAAATTCGATCGCGGTTCGCTGGCGCGCCTGCGTGAACGGCCCGATGTCGCACTGCTGATTCTCGGCGGTGGCAATGTCGCGCTGTGCGCGCGCGGGCAGGCGCGAGTTATCGCCGAGGAAATGCCCGGTGCGACAGACTATGTCGCGGTCCAGATCGATGTGGAAGTCATCGATGACCACCGGCAGTCGGCCTTCGCGGTGGCGCACGGAATCGAGCGCACCGTCCTGGACGCGAGCGAATTGCATGCGCTCGAAGGGCGCGTGCAGACACTGCGCGCCTGGGCCGATATCGAGAACTGAACCGGCACAAGCTGTCCGGTACAGAGTAATAATCGTGATGAAAGGCGGCGCGAACGCGTCGGATGGAAGGGGATCATGAGCGTCACATTGGCCAAAGGCGGAAATGTCTCGCTGTCGAAGCAGGCCGCCAACCTCACCAAGGTTGCGGTGGGGCTCGGTTGGGATGTGCGAACGACCACCGGGGCCGATTACGACCTCGATGCGAGTGCGCTCGCCACCGGGCCGAATCAGCGCGTGCTGTCCGATCAGCACTTCGTGTTCTACAACAATCTCCGCTCGCCCGAGGGCACGATCGAACATACCGGTGACAATCTCACCGGTGAGGGCGAAGGCGATGACGAGGTGATCAATGTCGATCTGGCGGCGACGCCGCCGACGATCACCAATATCTTCTTCCCGGTCTCCATTCACGATGCCGATGCGCGCGGACAATCGTTCGGCCAGATCCGCAACGCCTACATCCGCGTGGTCGACGCGAACACGGGCGCCGAGCTGGCCCGGTATGACCTCACCGAGGATGCGTCCACCGAGACCGCCATGGTGTTCGGGGAGTTGTACCGGTACGGCAACGAATGGAAGTTCCGTGCCATCGGTCAGGGCTATGCCTCCGGGCTCGCGGGTATCGCCCGCGATTACGGCGTCAACGTCTGATGGGCGTGCGGGTGGTCGGGATCGGACCCGGCCGCCCGCTCCGCCTCGTACAACGCGATCGCGGCGCGCGTCTTGCGCTTGATCGCTTGCAGCACATCGAGATCCGGCAGGTCCGCGAACTGCTCACCCAGCACGTCGGGCAGATCGGAGTAGTGCAGCACGCATTCGTCGACGCCGAGGTTCGCGCAGGCCGCGAGCAGGTCCGGATGCAGATAACCCGCGACCGCGGTCCGCACGCCCGCCGCGGCGGCCACCATGGTGACGCGCTCGATCGCGCGCAGCAGCGGCGGAACCGGTCGAACCGGCCGTAGGCTGGCGCGTGCCTGGCCGAGCAGCAGCGAGGACAGATCGTTGCAGCCGATCACCACCCGGGACACCCCGGTGGTCACGACCCGGTCGACCTCGAGCAGCAGCGACGGGATCTCGATCATGGTGGCGACCGGGCAGTCGCCGATCACGGCCCTGGTTTGCTCGATGGCCCACTGCAATTCGTCGACATAGGTGACGAACGGGAAAATCACGCCGATATCCGCGCCCTCGTCGCGCACCTGCGCAATGCCCTCGAGTTCGGCGACGAATGCGTCGGGAAAACGGCGCGCACGGCGAATACCGCGCAGGCCGAGCAGTTTATGCGGCTCGTCGATGATCTCTTCGACGCCGTCGAGGATATTGCATTCAGCGGTATCGGCTTCCATGGTGCGATACCAGATCGTGCCGTCGGCCCGCTTCGCGATATGGCGCAGATATGGCACGAGATAACCCGAAACCGATTCGGGTGTCGGATATTTCCCGGCCGCGCGGAACACGTACTCGCCGCGCACCATCCCGACCCCGTCGAAGTGGTCGAGCAGTTCAGCGGAGATCCGCTCACAACTCAATGCCAGGCTCTGCCGCATTCCCCGCACGCTATCAGGTTGCTGCACAACACTTTCCGCCGCCCGTTAAGTCCGGATTTCGCGAGGTCACGAAGGGGTCGGTAGGGATTGTGGGAGGGGGCGGGGATGGGTCGAGGCGGCGCTTTGGAGCAGGGCGAAGTAGCGGCGGAGCATCAGGACCGCTGTGCTGGCCAGACCCGCGGTCAGACCCCACCAGACGCCCGCGGCGCCGAGGCCGACCGGGAAGGCCAGCAGCAGGGCCGTGGGCAAGCCGACGAGCCAGTAGCCGACCAGGGACAGGCGGAAGCCCGCCTTGGTTTCCTTCAGACCGCGTAGCAGGCCGGTGCCGATGTTCTGTGCGGCATCGAAGAACTGGAGCACGATGCCGATGAGCAGCAGCGAGCGGGCCAGGTCGATCGTCGCGGTGTCGCCGGGTTCGAGGAAGGGGCTCAGCACGAGTTTCGGCGCGGCGATATAGACCACGCCGGTGACCGCGGCGACGATGCCCGCATGCTGCAGCGCCAACCAGGCCAGCGCACGGGCGTGGCCGTATTCGTCACGCGCGACGGCATGGCTGACCAGGATGGACGCGCCGTGCGACAGGCCGATCGCGACCTGGAAGACGATGTAGATGATCTGGTAGACCACATTGTGTGCGGCCAGCGCGGCCGGTCCGATACTGCCCATCGCCAGGGCGAGCACGGAGAACATGCCCGCTTCCGAACCGTAGGTGAGCGCGATCGGCGCACCAAGTCTGAGCTCGGCCCAGACGGTCGGCACATGCACCGGCCACGGACGCAGCGGCAGGGTGGCGCCGAGTGCCGCATCGGCGCGCACCATCGCGAAGAAGACGCCGAAGGTGATCAGGAAGACCAGTGAGGTCGCGACGCCGATGCCGGTCAGTCCCAGCGCGGGCAGTCCGAACCAGCCGTGCATGAAGGTAAGGGCCAGTACGAGATTCAGCGCCACCGAGCCGAGGGTGACCAGCAGCAGGGCCTGTGGACGCTGCATGCCGACGGTGTACTGCCGCAGTACTTGGAACCACAGGCAGGGCAGCAGTCCGGGCGCGAGTGCGAGCATGAGCGGTCGCGCGTCGGCGAGTACGCCCGCGTCCTGGCCGAGCCATTGCAGCGACCAGCCGAGTCCGATCAGCACTGCGCCGCCGATGATTCCGGCGAAGGTGGCGATCAGGAAACTCGAGCGGACGATATCGCGGACCTCCCCGTCCGCGGATTCACCACGCTTATCCGCCGCACTGACCGAGGACGCGATCTGATTCCCGGTCCCGGTGATCAGACCGACGCACATGGTGCGGATCTGGTTGAACAGCACCATCGCCAGCCCGCCCGCGGCGACCTCGCGCACGCCGAGCGTGCCCATCAGTGCGATATTGGTGGTCGATACCGCGATCTGTGCGAGTTGGGTGAGTGCGATCGGTGCCGCCAGCGCGGTGAGCTGTCGCCCATCGGCACGGAAGGTGGACAGATTCAGCATCGCACCTCCACCCGTCGAATCCCGAAATCGATCGCCATGCGCCTCGTCCCGACTCGTCGCTGAGTTTCATTTGGGTTAGGCAACCCTAACAAGGTGATCATTTCAGACGTACAGGGTGTCGCGCAACGGTGATCGAAAGCGCGCATGTGCTTCATCGCGCCTCGACGAGTTGGTCGCGTCGGGTGGGAGCGTAGCGGTCCAGCATCGTGTGCACATCGCGTTCGGTGGCGGTGTCGAGAAGATCGCGTTCGCGCATCCACTCGTCGTCGAAGACCGTGTCGAGATACTTCTCGCCGCCGTCACAGACGAGGGTGACCACGGTCGAGCCGGGCGGGAACTCCTCGAGGCGGGTGAGCGCGGCGTGTACCGAGCCGCCCGCGGAGCCGCCGATCATCAGGCCCAGCTCGGCCGCGACCGCGCGAGCAGTGGCGAAGGCCGCGACATCGGAAACCTTGACGCCCTCATCCAGCAGCGAATAGTCCACGGCGGTGCCGATGGTGGCGCCGGGCGGGGTGCCGGTACCGGACTGCCAGTACGGCCCGCCAGGCCCGCCGAAGGCGATCGATCCGACCGGTTCCACGCCGATCACCCGTGGTGTGCAGCCGAGTTGGCGCAGCCGGGTCGCGGTGCCGAACAGCGAACCACCGGTGCCCACCGCGGAGAGCAGGATATCGACGCGCTCCACGTCTTCCAGCAATTCTTCGGCCACGGCGTAGTAGCCGACCGCGTTCGCATCGTTGTTGTGCTGTTCGGTGAAGTACGCGTCGGACTGTCCGGCCGCCATCGCCTCGGCCAGGTCTTCCCGCGCCGAGGTGGCCAGGTTGTCGTCACCGTCATCGGCGACGTATACCAATTCCGCACCCATTGCTCGCATCGCACGCAGTTTGTCCTTACATGCGTGGTGATCGACCACCGCGGTGAAGCGATACCCACGTTCGGCAGCGACTACCGCGAGGCCGAGCCCGGTATTCCCGGATGTCGACTCGATAATATGCCCGCCATCGCCCAGCAAACCTCGACGCTCCGCATCGTCGATCATCGCGCGCGCCATCCTGATCTTGGCCGCACCCGTCGGATTGAACTGCTCGAGTTTGAGCAGCAGCCGGGTGCCGGTCGCGGTGGTCGCCAGTTCGAATAGCGGGGTGCGACCGATCAGATCCGTCACGCGCGTGACGAGCGGCATGGAGGTCTCCTCGTTCGGGGCCATAAGGGTGTTGGTCGAATGGGGTTGCCGGATCATCCGGCGTCGAGCGTCCAGCGGAGCCGATCACCGGTGTCGTGCAGCACCACCTTCGGTGGAATCGGCAGTTCGTGAAAAGCCGATTCGTTCGAATCCATTTGGTAACCGGCGGTATTCGGATAGATCAGCAGATCGCCGACCTCGGCTCGTCTCGGTAGCGGGATGCGCCGCCAGCTGAGCATGTCGGACTCCAGGCAGCTGGCCGCCCCGACGCAGGTCGGGGTGAGCTCGCCGGGGCGCGGCGGCCACAGCATCGGATCGGGGAGGTATTCACTGTCGAACCACTGCTCGGACAGGCTCAGGCTGGTGCCGTCGACGGTGAGCAGTTGGTAGGGGTGACCCTCGACGTGGCGGGTCTTGCTGCCCTGCACCCGGAAGACGCTGGATCCGGCGCGGTCGAGCAGTGCCCGGCCGGGTTCGACGGCGAGCCGGATATCGTTGTCGCGCAACCGTTGCGCGAGTGCGTTGTGCTCGAGGGCCGCGGTGAGCATGGCCGGGCCGGGCGCCGGGAAGTGGTAGGGGTAGTACGAATCGAAGGACTTCCCCGCGTGGAACCACTGACCGTTCGCGTGATCGGTGAACTCCGACCAGGCGCTCGCGGGCACATAATCGACGCCGAATCCACCGCCGATGGAGATGGTGCCTGCCGGATGGCCCAGTGTGCGCGCATCCAGGCAGCGGGTGATCAATTCGTCGGCCTGTTCGGCGCGTGCGATGGCATCGTAGCCGGACAGGTGGAAGCTGAAGCCCTGCAGGCGAATCGATTCGTGACCGACCGTGCCGGACGCGCCGATCACCGAAATCGCACGGTCCAATTCCTCGGCGGTCATGCCGAATCGGCTCGTGGATCCATTGGGCAGCACGCGGAGTAGTACACGCGCCGCGGCGGCCGGAGTGGTGAATGCGGCCAACCGGTCGAGCTCGTCGAGACTGTCCACGGCGATCAATGCGCGGTGCCGCACGGCAAGCCACAGCAGATCGTCGGATTTGGCCGGACCTGTG
Organism: Nocardia pseudovaccinii NBRC 100343; assembly: GCF_001613225.1. Classification (GTDB taxonomy): domain Bacteria; phylum Actinomycetota; class Actinomycetes; order Mycobacteriales; family Mycobacteriaceae; genus Nocardia; species Nocardia pseudovaccinii. The sequence continues at coordinate 6,801 of NZ_BDBY01000009.1, read as the reverse complement.
ACCATCAGCTCGTCACCGCGAACACCCTGTGCCAGTGCGGCATTCAGCTCGCCCGCACTGGAAACGTCGACACCCGCACCGTATTCGGCGCAGGCACGAGCAACACAGGCCGCCTTGTTGGCCTTCTTGCCGAAGTAGACGACTCCATCCACACCGGCCTGCTCGAATACCTGCTGAAACCCATTGATATTCACCGCGACCCGTGACGGATACATCACATGGAAGGGGCCGCCGATCGCAAAGGCGATATCGCCGAGCAGATTCGGATCGGCGAGGAGTCTGCGCTCCCAGTCGTCAGTGTGTGCGGGCAGGGCGGGAGCGCAAATGCTCAGCAGGCCGCGCACTGCCGCCAGTACGGCGGGATCGGGGGCAGTCTCGGTATGCGATGGATCATCGCCGAGTTGGACCTTGTCGCGGATCGAGCCGTCGTCGAACAGCAGCGTGCCGTCGGGTTCGGCGCTGCCGGGGGCGCGCACCTTCTTGTCGAACTCGACGGCGCCGATGTCTAGTCCCATAGGGGCACCTCCGTGCCGCGGCCCTCGGCAATGGCTCGTTCGGCGAGTGCGTGCGCGACGGCGATATCGGTCAGCACCAGCCCGCTGTTGTAGACGAAGATCCGCTCGTCGTCGGAGCGTCGGGCGATTGCGCGACGGCTCAGGATCTGTGGCAGTTCGGCGTCGACGGTCCGCAGTCTGCCGTCGGGACCGGCCATATCGGTGCCGGTCAGCGCCATTTGCTGGGCGCTGGTTGCGATTACGCGGTCGGCGTCGACCAGCGTCGACGGCGCCAAGCCGTAGCCGACGAGCACAACGGTGGATCCCGGTGCGAGATCCTCGGATTCGATCCCGACCTCGGTACCGGGTCCGGCTGTCGCCAACACCACGTCGGCGGTACCGGCGGCCGCGCGCGGATCCTCGACGGTCTCCAGCAACGCGTGCGGGTTGTATTCGGCGAGGTAATCGCGCACCGCCGCCAGACCCTCCGGATGGGTGCCGTAGAGCATCAGCTTGCGCAGCTGCGGATTGGCGGCGAGCAAGTGCGGCAGGGCATTTCGGCCCTGGGTGCCGGTGCCGATCAGCAGCACGCTCTCCGCGCCGCGGCGTGCGGTCTCGCGCACCAGCAGCGCCGAAACCGCCGGGGTGCGCAGTGCGCCGACCCTGGCGCAGTCCATCATGGCGATCGGCGCGCCGGTGCTGTCGTCGTAGAGCGTGATGGTCGTGTAGTAGCGCTTGGTGCTGCGGTCGTGGCCGGGATCGAATTTGTAGGACGTCTTCATCGCGACCACCCGGCGGCGGCCGTCGCGCCCGAGCATGGCGTAGGCCACCGACCAGCCGTCCGGATTCGCGACGCTGAGTTTGCGCGGATTGTCCGAATCGCCCGCGGCGAAGGCGAGATACGCTTCCTCGACGGCGCGCACCACATCGGCGGGCGTGATGGGCACGTCGGCGAGATCGCTGCGGCTCAGCACACGCAGCGGTGTGCTCCGGTCACGAGTGCTCAACGGTTCCTCGATCATGTTGTGTCGTATCCAGCCTTACTGCGGTCCGGGTGGTAGCCCGGGCCGGTACACCGTCGATCGCGAGCGGGTTGCTTGCCGCTCGGAACGGGGCGACGATCCGTTGCCCATAACCATTTTCGTCGGCCTCGGCGGCCCGCCGTCGGCGTTCGGGCAGGCGGACATTGACGCGCTTGAGCCAGCGGTCGGTGCCGTCGTAGCGCGCGGTGAACGGTACCCGACCGTGCACGGCCACGTCATTGTCCACCAGCAATAGCTCGCCGGGGCTCAGTACGGCGGTGATGCAGACGCGTTCGAGCTCCGCGGTGAGGCGCGCGTACGCCAGCCGGAATTCGGTATCGGCATCGTCGAGCGGGGTGTATGCCGGATCGTAGCGAAGCGTCAAATCCGCTGTGCTGTGGGGTGATTCGGCGCTCCACAGAGTCGGCAACGGGAGTGCTGAATAGCGCTCGTGACCCGTGCCGTAGGAGACGTCGGGCAGGATCGGCAGGGTCGGCGTGCCCAGTAGTCGGCGCTCGTCAGCGGAGAGCTCGGTCCGGCGCACCGAGGAGACGGTGGTGCCGACGCCGTCCGGATTGCGCAGACACGCCAGCATCAACAGGTTTGCCCGGTCCGGGTGGAAGGCGTCCTCGGTGTGCGGGCTGAGCAGGGTTTTGCTACTCGCGCCGGACTGTTCGTGTTCGTGACCGGGCGACGGCACGATGTTGTTGACCAGCCGCCCACCCTGCTGGCCCTGCCAGCCGAACGGTTCACCCGCGCTGCGGGCGAGCAGCAGCATCGCGATATCGAGTTCGAATGAGCTTGCGCGGCAGTCGGTTTCACCACTCCAGCGGGCTGCCTCGGCCCAGCTCGGCGGGGTCGGGCCGCATTCGGCATCGGTCAACGGCAGTTTGCCGACGATGGTGGCACCGGCCGCGGTGGCGGGCGGTCGCAGGGCGACACGTACCGCATCGGGCAACTCGCCGACGCGCGCATCGATTTGCTCGAGCAATGCCGGATCGGTCAGCGTGCGCGCGAGGTCGGCGGTGCCATCGGGCCAGGAGTCGACTGTGATGCATATCTCGCGAGCGAGAGCGCGCACCGCATGTCCGGCGGTGGTCGGCAGCTCGCGCCGTTCGATATCTAGTGGGTGAAGCGTCTTACGTTCGGAGAGAACGCCTTTCACCAGTGATCCCTTCTTCGCATCGGGTCGAAAAGCGGGGGTATGACGATTCGATCTGCGAAGCTAGTGGCTCCGGCCGAGTTAAGCAAGCCTTACCTAAGCGAGTCGTAAAAATAGCGAGCGCCCATGACTGGGGTCGAAGCCTGCCGCGGCTAGCTGTAGCAAATTTGCGGCATTGCCTTCGGGGTGATGACTGATAGCTGTGGTGCGGCAAAACTCAACGGCCGGAACCCTATTAGGCTAGCCTGTCCTAGCTAGATTCGCTAGGGTTTGCGGGTCGCGCGCGGGTAACTCGTTGAAGTTCGAGGAAGGCAGCAGCATGGAATGGAATCGACGACAACTCCTGCGATCGGGACTCGGTGTCGGCGCGGTGCTGTTGGTCGCCGCATGTTCGGACGGCGGCAATTCGGACGGCCCCGCGCGGCGCGGTGGCACCCTGCGGGTCGGTGCGCTCGGCAGCGCGGCGCGAATCGAACGCGATCCGCATGCGAATCTGAGCAATGACAGCGACTTCCTCATCACCTCGCTGGTGTACGACGCGCTCACGGTACCGGGCGCGAACCCGAATGTTGCTGCGCGCCTTTCCAGTCGGTGGGAAGCCGACGCGCAGCGGCGTCGCTGGAGTTTCACCATCGCCGACGGCGCGGCCTTCCACGACGGGACCCCGGTCACCTCCGATGATGTGGTGTGGTCGCTGCGTCGCCTGCGGACCGTCGGCGGTGCGTCGAAAATGCCTGCCGCTGTTGAGGACATCACCGCGGACGGTCCGAACCGGGTGGTGATCGCGCTGCCCGAACCGAATTCGCAACTGCCGCTACTGGTTCGGTTGATGACCTTCACGGTCAAGAAGGACACCACCGATTTCACCAAGGCCATCGGTACCGGGCCGTTCCGGTTGGAGTCCTATCAGGGTGGCAATGCCCGGCTTGTGCGCAACGACCGGTGGTACGGTCCGGCGCCACTGCTGGATGCCATCGAGGTCACCATGTTCGACAGCGTGACGGCATTGGGCAATGCGGTGCTCGGCGGGCAGATCGATCTGGCCTCGAATGTCGGTGCGATCGCGGGACGTACCGCCGAGGGACGCGGTGATCTGCGGGTGGTGCGGCGGTCGAACGACACCATGGTCGGAGTCGCGATGCGGACCTCCGACGGACCGTTCGCCGATGCGCGGGTGCGCGAGGCCATCCGGTTGGGCGTCGATCGCAAGGCCCTGGTGAATCAGGTGCATTCGGGGTACGGCACCGTCGCGAATGACATCCTCGGTACCGGTGATCCGTTGTACGACAACACCATTGCGCAGCGCGGCCGCGATGTGGACCGGGCCGCGACGCTGCTGCGCGATGCCGGATTCGATACCGGGCGCAGCTACCAGTTCCTCACCAAGGCCGAGGCCCCCGGCGAGGTCGAATCGGCGAAGGTGATCGCCACCCAGCTGGCCGATATCGGGCTGCGCCTCGATGTCGTGACGCAGGAGTCGAATACTTTCTACGACCAGACCTGGTTGAAGGCGCCGTTTTACACGGTCTCCTGGGGCACCAATGACTCCACGCTGTTCTTCGCGACCAAGCTGATGTCCTCGACATCCAATCGCAACGAAACCGCCTTCAAGGATACCGAATTCGATGCGGCCACCGCGAAAGCACTTGCCGCGCCCGATGACTCGACATACGCGACCGCCTGCCGTGAAGTGCAGCGGATTCAGTACGCCCGCGGCGGTTATCTGGTGTGGGGCATGGCCGACGGCATCGATATCGCGACATCCCGGGTGCGCGATGTGCCTACCCTGGGCGGCTTCGCCAGGGTGCAGTTGGAACGGGCCTGGCTCGCGGAGTGATGTCCTTCGCCCGACTCCTCATCCGGCGCGGCCTCCTGCTGGTCGCGCTGCTGGCGACGGTGTTCGCGGCCGTCGATCTGCTGCCGGGCAATTCCGCCCGCGCGGTGCTCGGCCGCGACGCCAGTGCGGAGCAGATCGCGGCGAAGGAACACGAACTGGGCCTGGACCGGCCGCTGCCGGTGCGGTTCGTCGAGTGGATATCCGGTGTGGCGACCGGTGATTTCGGCCGCACCGCGCGTGGGCGATCGATCAATGAGCTGCTGGCCGACAAATTTCCGCCGACGCTGCTGCTCGGCGGGCTCGCCTTCCTGGTGACCGTGGTCGCGTCGCTGCTGCTCGGCGGCTGGTGGGCGACGCGGCGGGGCGCGGCCACCCGGTTCCTGCAACCGGCTACCACAGCGGCGGCGGCGATTCCGGAGTTCGTCATCGCGACCTTGTTGATCCTGGTGTTCTCCTTGGGAGCCGGTTGGTTACCCGCTGTCACCATTACCGGGCGTTCCGGATTTCCGGCCAGTCCGGACATGCTTGTGCTGCCGGTGCTCGCACTGGCGATACCGCAGACCGGCTGGAACACCCGGGTGGTGCGCGCGGCCCTGCTCGATTCCGCGCGCTCGCCGCATGTGGAAAGCGCGGTGCTGGACGGACTTTCGACCACCGCCGTGCTGACCAGGCATGTCCTGCCGTTCGCGCTGCCGACGATTGTGGCGAGTTTCGCGACCACGGTCGGCATGCTGCTCGGTGGTGCGCTGGTGGTGGAGACCATCTTCAACTATCCGGGACTCGGTGCGGTGCTCGCGGGGTCGGTGGCCGATCGGGACACCTCGCTGATCGCCGCGGTGGTCGCGCTGACCGGGATCGTCGTCATGGCGATGCTGGCCATGGCGGACGGGATTCGGGCCTGGGCATCGCGGGGGCGGATATGACCGGCGCGCAACGGAATCCGGTGGGTAGGTCGCGGGTGAAGAGATTCCTCACGGTATTGCCCGCGCTGGTGGTGGTTATCGCTGCCGCGCTCGGGCCGAGCCTTGCGACTCGGTCTGCCGAGGCGGCGGTCGGGATACCGTTCGGGCGGCCGGGTGCGGACACCTTATTGGGCACGGACCGACTCGGACGGGATGTGCTGGCGCAACTGCTCTATGGCGGTTGGGGCCTGCTGTTGCTGGCGGGTGTGATCGCGGTCGCGGTGACCGGGTTGTCGTGCGTGCTCGGTGCGGTCGCGGCACTACGTCCTCGGGTCGGTGCGTTGATCGAGGGCGTCGCCGATTTCGCGATCCTGCTCCCGGCCGTACTCGGGATCCTGCTGGTGCTGACGGCCTGGCCGGATGCGGGCGTCTACGGGTTGGTCGTGGTGGCTCTGCTATTCGGAACTCCGTACTGTGCAAGAGTTTTCGCGGCGGCTGCGGCGGGCGTCGCCGCCAGCGGCTATGTCGAGGCCGCCCAAGCGAGCGGTGAAACTCTGCCGCACTTGGTATTCCGTGAGGTGATACCGAATCTGCGCGAGGTCTTGGCCGCCCAACTCGGTCTTCGCTTCGTCGAGGGCGTGTATGTGGTCAGCACCGCATCGTTCCTCCAACTGCCGACCACGCTCGGTGCGAGCAACTGGGCGGTCATGGTGCGCGAGAACTCCTCCGGCATGCTGCTGAACCCCTGGTCCGTGCTGGCTCCGAGCCTGGCGATCGCGGTGGTCGCGGTCAGTGTGAATCTCGCGGTGACCTCGTTCGATCAGCACCGCCCGCGGCGATGGGCACGCGGTTCCGAGTCGCTGGGACCGGCCGGTGCGGAGTCGCCGGTCGCAGGCAATGCGTTGGAGGAGCGGGGATGAATGCGTCTGTCGTCATCGATGCGCTGACCGTATGCGGATCGAATGGTCAGGAGTTGTTCGAGCCCACCAGTTTCAGCGTCGCGGCGGGTAAGGTCACCGCCCTGACCGGTCCGTCGGGGTCGGGCAAGACCACGTTGATGCGGGCACTGCTCGGGCATCTGCCAACGGGCGCCCGGCGATCCTCGGGTTCGGCCGTGGTCGCGGGGCAGGACGTATTCGCATTGAATCCTGCTGCACTGCAACGGTTCCGGCGTGATCACATCGCCTTTGTCGGACAGGATCCCGGTTCGGCCCTCAATCCGTTGATGCGTGTGCGTTCCCTGCTCGACGAGGTTCGCCACCCCGCTGCCGCCGTGGCCGAAACGCTGGAGTTGGTCGGTCTGTCCGACGAACACCTGCGCCGCCGACCCGGCGAGCTCTCCGGCGGTCAGCAGCGCCGAGTGGCCCTTGCGCGTGCGCTGGCT
>NZ_BDBY01000008.1 GCF_001613225.1 Nocardia pseudovaccinii NBRC 100343 | reverse complement strand
AATCTTGCTGTCCGGGCACGACACCGCGACTATTCATGCGATCGCCGATGACGTGGTCGAGTTGGGTGCGGTGCATACCGGTGTAATCGGCCGCACACCTCTGCGGACTCGTTCGGGTATGTCGAGCTCACCGCAATCGAATGGGGGTCCCGCGTCGATCGTGCGAGTGGCGATGGCTCCGGAGATGCCATTCGGCCGAGAGACCGATAGCGGGGACTCGGCTCTGCGGCCCAGTGAAGGACAGGGTGCGGTAGCTGTGCGCTCGCGGACCGTCGAGTTGGTTGCGGAACCCGTTCTGCGCGGTCAGGACATCGCGGCCTCGATCGACGGGCACGAGGTATTGGCGGATATCGATTTCGTGCTGCCGGGCGGCGCGGCACTGGCCGTCGTCGGGGCGTCAGGAGCTGGAAAGACCACGCTCGCGCGGGTTGTCGCCGGTCTGCACCGGGCAGCGACCGGATCGCTGGAACTGCGAAGTGAGTCGATCCCGATCGGCCCCCGTCGACGAGATCGCAATGGCCGCAATGGTATTCAGCTGGTCACGCAGAACCCGCTGTCCGCGCTCAATCCCCGTCGCACCGTCGCCCAGACGCTCGGCCGCCCGCTGCGCCGAATCGGCGGTGTACCGAAACGACTACTGGCGCAGCGCATTACCGACTTACTCGACTCGGTCGAACTCGCACCGGAGCTCGCCATCCGCTACCCGCACGAACTCTCCGGCGGCCAACGCCAGCGGGTGGCGCTCGCCAGAGCGTTAGCGGCCGAACCAGCCGTGCTGGTCTGCGACGAGATCACCTCGGCCCTCGACCACGACACCGCCGTCTCGATCATGACCCTGCTGGACCGCATCCGCGCCGAACACGACACCGGCCTGCTCGTCATCACCCACGACATGACGCTGGTCACCGGACACTGCTCCCACCTCGTCGTGCTCGACCACGGCCGCATTGTCGAATCCGGCTCGGCGACAGCGGTCCTCACCGCCCCGGCGCACACCGCGACCCGCGAACTCCTCGGCTAGGTGTTGCCCGCGCACAGCTTGTGCGCCATGCACGGTAGTTCTGCGAGGACGAATCGGCTGCTGCGTTATCGGCGATCTGCTCGGTAATCTCGGATGACGGAGCGCGTGACCACCGGGCATGCGGGGTCTGCAGGGGAGGGGTACATGGCGCTGGTCTTGCCGCGACGCGTGCATCGCGGGGATGGTCGTTCGTATCCGGATGATGGAGGAATGCTCGCGAAGCTGATCGGCGTGTTGGTCGCCGCAATGGCGATCCTCGTACTTGCCGGTTGCGGCGCCGAACGCAATCTTCCGCCCATTCCCGAGGGCATCCCACCCGGTCCCGGTACGCCGCTGCCGCTGATCGATCTGGATGCGCCCGGCCGCACCGCCGCGCAGTTACGCGACTGGGCCGACGAGCAATCCGGCAAACTCGGCATTCCAAGTGTTTCGCTGGAGGCGTACGGCTATGCCGCGGCGATCATGGGCCGGTCCCGGCCGGACTGCGGGATCGCCTGGACCACCATCGCGGGGATCGCCAGTGTGGAGAGCAAGCACGGCACCCATCGCGGTTCGGAGGTCGATGCGGACGGCACGGTGCGCCCGCCGATCATCGGCATCCCACTGGACGGTGCGCCGGGTGTGGCGCTGGTCAAGGACAGCGACGGCGGCAAGCTCGACGGCGACCCGGAGTTCGACAGGGCGCTGGGCCCACTGCAATTCATTCCGGAGACCTGGAAGCGCTGGGGTGTCGACGCGAATGGCGACGGCGTCGCCGATCCGCAGAATATCGATGACGCCGCCCTCACGGCGGCCCGCTATCTGTGCGCGAGCGGCGGCGATCTGACCTCCGAGCGCGGCTGGCAGCAGGCTCTGCTGACCTACAACCAGTCGAATGCCTATCTATTGACCGTCCGCGATCGCGCCGCCGCGTACAGCGTCGGGCGCCGCGCATGAGCACCACTTGGGGGAACAACGGGTGCTGATCGCGACAGTGCGAAGCGATTCGTCGGAGTGCCGGTTACTGCGCAATGCGCGAGGACGCTAGGCTCGCAAGCGCACGGCCCTTCCCGTCAGACCTACCGTGCCAACAGCCGAAGGAGTGTCGTTTTCGTGGCCATCATCGAACAGGTCGGAGCTCGCGAGATCCTGGATTCCCGCGGAAACCCCACTGTCGAGGTCGAGATCGCTCTCGACGACGGCACCCTGACCCGGGCTGCCGTGCCCTCCGGTGCCTCCACTGGTGAGCACGAGGCCGTCGAACTGCGCGACGGCGGCGAGCGCTACGGCGGCAAGGGTGTGCAGAAAGCCGTCGAGGGTGTGCTCGACGAGATCGCGCCCGCCGTCATCGGCCTGGACGCGGTCGAGCAGCGCACGGTCGACCAGGTCCTGCTGGATCTGGACGGCACCCCGGACAAGTCCCGCCTCGGCGCGAACGCCCTGCTCGGCGTCTCGCTCGCGGTGGCCCGCGCCGCCGCCGAATCCTCGGGCCTCGAGCTGTTCCGCTACCTGGGTGGCCCGAACGCGCACGTGCTCCCGGTGCCGATGATGAACATCCTCAACGGTGGCGCGCACGCCGACAGCGGCGTCGACGTCCAGGAGTTCATGGTCGCCCCGATCGGCGCGACCACCTTCAAGGAGTCGCTGCGCTGGGGCGCCGAGGTGTATCACGCGCTCAAGTCGGTGCTGAAGTCCAAGGGGCTGTCCACCGGTCTCGGTGACGAGGGTGGTTTCGCGCCGTCCGTCGCGGGCACCAAGGAAGCGCTCGACCTGATCGGCGTCGCGATCGCGAAGACCGGCCTGAAGCTGGGCACCGATGTCGCGCTCGCGCTCGATGTCGCGGCCACCGAGTTCTACACCGCGGGCAGCGGTTACAAGTTCGAGGGCAGCGTCCGCTCGGCCGCCGACATGGCACAGTTCTACGCCGAACTGCTCACCGCCTACCCGCTGGTCTCCATCGAGGACCCGCTGTCGGAGGACGACTGGGACGGCTGGGTCGCGCTGACCGATCAGATCGGCGACAAGGTGCAGCTGGTCGGCGACGACCTGTTCGTCACCAACCCGGAGCGCCTGGAGGAGGGCATCACCAAGGGCGCGGCCAACGCGCTGCTGGTGAAGGTCAACCAGATCGGCACGCTCACCGAGACTTTGGATGCCGTCGAGCTCGCGCACCGCAACGGCTACAAGACGATGATGAGCCACCGCTCCGGCGAGACCGAGGACACCACCATCGCCGACCTGGCCGTCGCGGTCGGCAGCGGTCAGATCAAGACCGGCGCCCCGGCGCGCAGCGAGCGTGTCGCCAAGTACAACCAGCTGCTGCGCATCGAGGATGCGCTCGGCGATTCCGCCCGGTACGCGGGTGACGTCGCGTTCCCGCGGTTCGCGTTCGAAGGCTAGTCAGCTAAGGGACCGGTATGACAGAGCGACGTGCGCGTGGATCCAGTCCGGCCGGACGCGGGAACCGCCGCACGTCGCGCTCTGCCAGATCGCGCCCGGCCGCCGAATCACCGGCGGCCGCACCCAAGCGGACGACCCGCAGACGGTCCGAATCCGCCGACAAGGCCAAGCCACAGAAGATCGGCCTGCGCTCCGGCGGGCACGAGGACAAGCACGATCGCACCATTCTCGGCCTGTCCACCGGCAAGGCGGTCATCCTGGCCATCGTCGTGTGCGCGCTCGCACTGACGCTGGCCGTGCCGCTGCGCACCTATTTCACCCAGCGCACGGAGGCCGCGCACCTGGCGCAGGAGCGCATCGAACTCGAGGCCGATCTCGCAAAATTGCGGGATCGCCGTGCGCAGCAACAGGATCCGGCCTACGTGCGCTCCGAGGCCAGGGACCGGTTGCGGCTGGTCATGCCGGGTGAGACGCCGTATATCGTCCAGGTGCCGGGTATCGAAGCGCCCGCGCCGCCCGCCGCACCGACCCAGTCGAAGGCACCCGAGCCCTGGTACACCGACCTGTGGCGCAGTATTTCGCAACCGCAGCAGGCCCCGGCGCCCGTGGCCGCACCGGCCGGACCGCCCGCCGCGCCGCAGCCAGCACCGGAAGGACCCAGGTGACCGCACCGAACGACCGCGATCTCGAGATCATCGCCAAGCAGCTCGGACGCGAACCGCGCGGCGTACTCGCCGTCGCCTATCGCACCCCGGACGGGCTGCCCGCGGTGGTCAAGACCGCGCCGCGGCTGCCCGACGGCACTCCCTTCCCGACCCTCTACTACCTGACCGATCCCCGCCTCACCGCAGAGGCGAGCAGGCAGGAATCCGCGGGCGTCATGCGGGAAATGACCGAACGCCTCGCCACCGACCCGGAATTGGCCGCCGCCTACCGCGCCGCCCACGAGAGTTACCTGGCCGAGCGCGATGAAATCGAATCGCTCGGTACCGATTTCACCGGCGGCGGCATGCCCGAACGAGTGAAATGCCTGCACGTCCTGATCGCCCACGCCCTCGCCAAGGGCCCGGGCGTCAACCCCTTCGGCGACGAAGCAGTCGCCATGGCCGCCGACCACGGCCTCCGCGGCACCGCAATCCCCGCCGACTGGCCGAAATACGAGCCGCCACACACCCCGGCCGACGGGCGATGACGTGCGCGCGGCGCTTGAACTGACCACGGGCGCTGGAAAGAATGTGCGCGCTGCGATGAGCGCACGCGCCGAGGCGGGCGGCGCATGAACTTGGATGACTGGACGCGCCGTTGCGCGCGAGTGGGAAATTGGCCGGGGTTGACTATGAGCGGAGCTGAGCAATGAGCGATCGGGTAGCGGCGGTTGATTGCGGGACGAATTCGATTCGACTATTGATCGCCGAGGTGCTCGGCGATGGGCGGTTGGCGGATGTGCACCGGGAGATGCGCATTGTGCGGCTGGGGCAGGGGGTGGATGCGACCGGGGCGCTTGCGCCGGAGGCGATCGAGCGCACCAGGGTGGCGCTCGCCGATTATGCCGCGCTGATGCGGGAGGCAGGGGTCGGTCGGGTGCGGATGGTCGCGACCTCCGCTACGCGCGATGCAGCCAACCGCGAGGACTTCTTCGCCATGGCCCGTGCCGAACTCGGCACCGTGGTGGCGGGTGCGGAGGCCGAGGTGATCACCGGTGACGAGGAGGCGCGGTTGTCCTTCACCGGCGCGGTCGGCGAATTGGCCAGCGAGGCAGGGCCTTTCGTTGTCGTCGATCTCGGCGGCGGTTCTACTGAACTCGTTGTCGGCGACAGCGATGGTGTCCGTGCCGCATTCTCCGCCGACATCGGCTGCGTCCGCATTACCGAGCGATGCCTGCCGGGCAACCCACCGACCGCCGAGCAGGTCGCCGCCGCACGGGAATTCGCCACCGAACGACTGGATGAGGCCTTCGCCAAGGTCCCCGTCGACGGCGCGCACACCTGGGTCGGCGTCGCGGGCACCATGACCACGATCGCCGCCGTAGCCCTCGATCTGCCCGAATACGATTCGGAGCGAGTCCATCTCACCAGCCTCACCCTGGACCAGGTGCGCGAGGTCTGCGATCGCCTGATCGGCATGAACCACGACGAGCGCGCCGCCCTCGGCCCCATACATCCCGGCCGCGTCGATGTGATCGGCGGCGGCGCCGTCATCACCGAGGTGCTCGCCTACGAACTGTCCCGCCGCGCCGACATTTCCGCCCTCATCGTCAGCGAACACGACATCCTCGACGGCATCGCCCTGTCCATCGCCTGAGGCTGGGTCACTCCACGTCGTCGAGCGCGGCAGCCCAGGTATTGCACGATGACGTCGAAGCGCCGCGATAACCGGATTCGACCCAGCGTCGGCTGTTCACGCCGGTCCCGTGGGTCGGATCCTCCTCGGTATCGGATTGGATATCGATCAAATCCACGGCCTCGGCCGGGGTCAGCATGCCGCCCGCCTGAGCAGCCGCCAGCATCACACCCGCCAGGCACTGGGCCTGCAGTTCGATGCGTCGGCTGAGTTCCAGGCCGAGCGGTGACTTCTCGCCCGCGGTATCGATATTCCGATCGGCACTGCGCAGGATGCCGGTGGAGGACTGCAGGTGGTGGCCGTATTCGTGCATCACCACGAACATCAGGTATTGCCCGAGTTGTGAACCCCAACCCCGATGGATGGGATCGTCGGTCGGCCAGTACACAGTGCCGCCGCAGTAGAACGCGGGATCGGTGGACTGGACCTGCTTCGAGCAGCCGGTCGTCACGTTGTCGATCACCACGAGTTGCAGCGGCGCGAGGCCCATACCCGCGGCACGCAGGGCCGGATCCCAGGCCTTCGTCAAGCAGTCCAGCTCGGTCTGCACGAATTGCCGCTGGCCCGCCGCGCTCATCTCGATCGACGGCAGTTGACACCGCAGCGTGGGCAAACGCAGCTCGGCGTGCAGCGTATTGGCCGTCAGCGGGGGTTCCGGCAGTGCGCCGACGACGGGCTCGGCGTCCACCGCGGATACCGACGCGCACCCGGTGCCGAGCAGCGACAGCAGCGCGCCGATCACGGCGAGCAGCAGCGCCGCATGGGCGCTCGAGCGCTTCATCAGGTTCCCCCGTCCAGCCAACAAACGAGGTTTCCCCGTCCAGCGAGGCGAACTTTACCGGGAAATTCTCCGGTTTTCTCGTCGAGTGCTGTGGGTCACCGAGTGCGGTCGACGAATATTCGACGTTGCCTCGGATTCGCTGAGTAGGTGCACTGAACCGGTACTTCCAAGATGGACGTACCGGTTGGCGGATTGCTCCGGCGGCAGTTCTGGCATGTCCGGCGATATCGGCCGTGAGCAGGGAACCTTTGTTCAGGATGCCGGAAATTCCCTACCCATATGGGAGGGTCTGAGCATGTCCGACGCAGCAATGGCGGAGCAACCGGTTCGGGAGCGGACGCTGTTCGGCCATCCCATCGGGTTGGCGAATCTCTTCGGAGTCGAACTCTGGGAGCGCTTCTCGTTCTACGGAATGCTCACCATCCTCGGGTACTACCTGTACTACTCGACAACCGAGGGCGGACTCGGTCTATCGCAGAGCACCGGTGTCGGGATCGTCGGCGCGTACGGCGGGCTGGTGTATCTGTCCACGGTGCTCGGCGGGTGGATCGCCGACCGGTTGATCGGCATGGAGCGCACCGTCTTCTACGGCGGCATCGTGGTGATGGCCGGGCATACCGCGCTGGCGCTTCTGCCCGGGATGAGCGGTGTCGGAGTCGGGCTGGTGCTGGTCGCGCTCGGCAGCGGCGGACTGAAGGCCAATGCGTCCTCACTGCTGGGCACCCTCTATCGGCCCGGTGATCCACGGTTCGACGGCGGCTTCACGCTGTTCTATCTGGGCATCAACCTCGGTGCGTTCGTCGGTCCGCTGCTCACCGGTCTGCTGCAACGGAATTGGGGCTTTCACTACGGTTTCGGTGCGGCCGCGGTCGGCATGGCGCTGGGGCTGACGCAGTACGTGGTGTTCCGGCGCAACCTCGGCACCGCGGGCAGGCATGTGCCCAACCCGTTGCCGCGCAACGCCGCCGGGCCGATCCTCGGCATCGTGGCCGGTACGGCCATCGTGATCGCGCTGGCATTGATCACCGGGCTGGTCAACCTGGACAACCTCTCCGAGGTCACCACCGGCGTCATCATCGCGGCCTCGCTCGCCTATTTCGTACTCATGCTGACCAGCGCCAAGGTGACGCCTGTCGAGCGCAGCCGGGTCCGCGCCTTCATTCCGCTGTTCATCGCGAATGCGGTCTTCTGGTCGCTGTTCCAGCAGATCTTCACGGTCCTCGCGGTGTACTCCGATGAGCGGATGAAGTGGACCATCTTCGGCTGGACCGCGCCGTCGAACTGGATCGGTTCGGTCGAGCCGGTGTGGATCATCTGCCTGTCGCCGCTGTTCGCGCTGATGTGGACCAAGCTGGGCAATCGCGCGCCGAGCACACCGCGCAAATTCGCCCTCGGCGTTATCGGCATGGGGCTGGCGTTCTGGTTGTTCGTGCTGTTCGCGGGGAGTAGCGGCAAATCGGTGCCCGCGCTGGCGGTACTGCTCATCATGGGCGCATTCGCGGTCTCCGAGCTGCTGCTTTCTCCGATCGGCCTCTCGGTCACCACACAGTTGGCGCCCGAGGCGTTCCGGGCCCAGATGATGGCGCTGTACTTCTTCTCCGTTGGCATCGGAACCTCGATGTCCGGTACTTTGGCTCGGTTCTATGACGCGGACCACGAATTCGCGTACTTCGGCATCACCGGAGCAGTAGCGATCTGTGCCGGTCTGATCGTCGCCGCACTCACACCATGGGTGAGCCGACATATGGCCGGTGTGCATTAGAAAAATCAGCGGAGAACCCGTTGACGACAGCAAGGAGACAGTGTTGGCGACCCCAGGAACTCGATGGGGCGGTCTGTTCCGCACCAAATCGGTCGAGCAGTCCATCCGGGACACCGACGAACCCGATTCGAAACTGCGCAAGGATCTGACCGCCTGGGATCTCACTGTCTTCGGTGTCGCGGTGGTCGTCGGTGCGGGCATCTTCACGCTCACCGCGCGGACCGCGGGCAATGTCGCCGGACCCTCGGTTTCCCTCGCCTTCGTCTTCGCCGCCATCGCCTGCGGGTTGACCGCGCTCTGCTACGCCGAATTCGCCTCGACGGTGCCGGTTGCCGGGAGCGCGTACACGTTCTCCTACGCCACCTTCGGCGAGCTCGTCGCATGGATCATCGGCTGGGATCTGATCCTGGAGTTCGCGCTCGCGGTGTCGGTGGTCGCCAAGGGGTGGTCGCAATACCTCGGTGAGGTGATGGGGTCGCATTCGCCGATCGTGCATCTGGGGCCGATCGACTTCGACTGGGGTGCGGTACTTCTCATCTCGGTTCTGGGTGTGCTGCTGGCGGTCGGCACCAAGGTGTCGTCGCGGGTTTCGGCGGTGGCCGTCGCCATCAAGCTGAGCGTTATCGCGGTGGTGCTCGTTGTCGGCGCCACCTACTTCGACAAGTCCAACCTGACGCCCTATATCCCGCCGTCGCAGTCCGGTGCGGAGGGGGACGGGCTGCACCAGTCGCTGTTCTCCTACTTCACCGGCGCCGGACACAGCACTTTCGGCTGGTACGGCCTGCTCGCCGCGGCCAGCCTGGTGTTCTTCGCGTTCATCGGTTTCGATGTCGTCGCGACCACGGCGGAGGAGACGAAGAATCCGCAGCGCTCGGTGCCGCGCGGCATTCTCGGCTCGCTGGTGATCGTCACGATTCTCTATGTCGCGGTATCGCTGATCCTCACCGGAATGGTGCCCTACACCGCGCTGTCCGGTGACCGCGCAACGCTGGCAACGGCTTTCGCGCAGCACGGCGCCACCTGGACCAAGAACATCATCTCCATCGGCGCCCTCGCCGGACTCACCACGGTGGTCATGGTGATGTTCCTCGGACAGACCCGCGTGCTGTTCGCCATGTCGCGCGACGGACTGATGCCGCGTCAGCTCGCACACACGGGCAAGAACGGCACTCCGGTTCGGCTGACCATCGTGGTCGGCGTCGTCTGCGCCGTGCTCGCCGGTTTCGTGGACTTCGGCACCCTCGAGGAGATGGTGAATATCGGCACCCTCTTCGCCTTCGTCCTGGTCGCCATCGGCGTCCTCATCCTGCGCCGCACCCGTCCTGACCTCCCGCGCGGCTTCCGTGTGCCCTTGGTACCGCTCATTCCGATCCTCGCCGTACTCGCGTGCCTCTGGCTGATGCTCAACCTCTCGGTCGAAACGTGGCTGCGCTTCCTCGTCTGGATGGCCGTCGGCCTGATCGTCTACTTCGCCTACGGCCGCCGCCACTCCGTCCTGGCCAACGCGCCGGATGCGAATTCCTCCGACGGCACCACACCGGTAGCCGCCCACGACGGCACCTGACCGCACAATGGTTACTCCGGCCACCACCGGAGATGCACTAGCCTGCAGAACAGAATTCCGGTACGGCAGTACGAGTCGGTACGCTGACCGGGCGCCCCTATAGCCCAATTGGCAGAGGCAGCAGACTTAAAATCTGCAAAGTGTCGGTTCGAGTCCGACTGGGGGCACCAGCGAAATCCGGCATTGACGCAGTTCCGGGCGCGTTTCGGTGGTGTCGCACCCAGCAGCCGGATCTCGACGGTCATTGTTTCTTGCCGGGGATCTCGGACATGAATGCCGCCCGCACGAGATGGTCTCATCGCGATGCCGCTGGGCCGCGACCATGCCGACGGTGTGCAGGCCGCGGCATGATGTGCGGCGGCGCGTGTGCAGGAATTGGCCGAGGGAACGGATCTCACGCGGGAGGTTTCCCAGAGGAAGCCCGACCGGCGCGCGAAACCAGCCACTCGGCGGGCCGGTAGCGGCCGGTCGGCCGGTACCGCGCAGGCGTCGTGTTCAGCACCGTTGAAGCATGTGCCGTTCAGCAATGTCTGTTCCGAGGCCACCGACGACCTTCAGCAAATCGGCGAGCATTCACCGTATCGTCGGGATCGATGTGGCGAGGGGTCTGGCGGTGCTGGGCATGTTCGCCGCTCATGTCGGGCCCACGCCGGAATCGGGTGGTGTGGTAGGCGGGTTGATGTACCTGACCCACGGCCGTTCGTCCATCCTGTTCGCCACTCTGGCCGGGGTTTCGCTGGCACTGATCAGCGGCGGCAATCGCAGTACCGCGGGCGAGCCGAAGGGTTCGCAAACGCGCCGGATCATCGCTCGTGGACTGGTCGTTCTGGCGATCGGTGCCACGCTCACCGCGATCGGGACACCGGTGCAAGTGATTCTCGCCTACTACGGTGTCTACTTCCTGCTGGCGATCCCGTTTCTGCGTTTCACCGCTCGCACGAATTTCCTCATCGCCGCGGTGCTCGCGATCGTCGGACCGATCGCGGCCTTCATTACCTCGAATCTGCTGTACGGCACGTCGGTGCTGGAAACGATCGACCGGTTCGATCCGCTCGACCGCTACAGCGGTGAAGGCATCACCAAGATCGTGCTGACCGGCAACTATCCGGCCGCGGCGTGGATGCCGTTGATCATCGCCGGTATCGGTCTGGGCAGGCTGGATCTGACCAGCACGATGGTCAGGCGGCAGCTCGTCGCGGCGGGTGCGGGTCTGGCTGTGCTCGGCTACGGCACCGCGTGGGTCCTCGGGCGGATCCCCGGCCTCGCCCTGATCGCACAGCGGGCCGGTCTGCTCGCCCAGCGCAGGCAATGACGCCGCGTCGGCCGCTGCCGCGGTGGGTGATCGACGTCGGGCTGGTGGTCTTGGCGGCGGCCGATGCGTTGGTGGACACCGACCTTCGCTGGCCCGTCTCGCTGTTCGCCGGAATCGCATGTGCCGCCGTGCTTTTCCGGCGACGCTGGCCGCTGGCGGTGTTCGTGTCGGTACTGCCGACGATGCTGTTGACCGACATGGTGGTCGCGCCGACCGTCGCGCTGTACACCCTGGCCGTGAAGACCGGCAATCGGGTCCTGCTCGCCGCGTGTGTGGTGGCGGGCGCGCTGGCCGCCGCTTTTCCATGGCCACCGCATTTCACCACCACTCCCTACTTGGTGGTGAATCTCGCATACGTGACCGCGTGGGTCGCGGCCCCGGTGCTGCTCGGTCAACTGACCCGGGCACGCAATGAGCTCGCGGGGCGGCTGGTGGAGATCGAAGAGGCGCACGACCACGAACGCAGGCTGCACGCCCAAGCCGTGCTGGCCCGCGAACGCGCCCAGATCGGCCGCGAAATGCACGATGTGGTCTCCCATCAGGTCAGCCTGATCGCCGTGCGCGCCGGCGCACTGATGGTCGCCGCGCCGGACGCCGAGACCCGCGACGCGGCCCACACCATCCGCGCGCTGAGCGTCGATACTCTCGACGAACTACGGCACCTGGTCACACTGCTGCGCGTATCCGGTGGCCGCGGCACCGACCTGACTCCGCAGCCGACGCTGGCGGATCTGCACACGCTGATCGCGTCCAGTGGCATACCCGTCGACGTCACCGGTGCGCTGCCACCTGACATCACCGGTGCGACGCAGCGCGCGGTTTACCGGACTGTGCAGGAAGCATTGACCAACGTGCGCAAGCACGCGCCCGGCGCCACCGCTACCGTCGAATTGTATTCGAGCGCAGACGAATTCGGTGTGGCCATCACCAATACCCCGGCTACCCGCACCGCGGTCCCACTGCCCGGGTCCGGTCACGGGTTGATCGGCTTGGCCGAGCGCGCCGAACTGCTCGACGGGCGAATGCTTTCCGGGCATACCAGTGACGGCGGCTTCCGCGTCGAACTGCGCCTGCCGCGCCGCTGAGTTCCCGCCGTCCGGCGGGCGCGAGCAGCCACCCGACGGATTCCGCGGCCACGCTGATTCTCGAACAATGGAATACGTCGAACCGCCCCGGGCGAGCTCACCGGCAGAGCGCCACTCGCTGCTGCCCCAGCGCTGCTCACTCCTGGTGACTACTCGGGAAAGGGACGACCGGAACCGGCCGCGCGGACCGGCCGGGCGCGAGTACCCGCGGACCCCCTCGCCGCGGGTACTCGCCCATCCGACAACCACCGGACAGCACTACTGGACCGACCAGCCGCCGTCGGAGGCGAGGATCTGGCCGTTGATGTTCTCGCTGTCGTCGCTGAGCAGCCAGGTGATCGAGGAGGCGAGTGTCTCCGCGGTGGTGACCGGAGGTATCAGTGCGTTGAAGGCGCTGAGTCGCTGCTGCGCGAAGGCCGACTCGAACCCGCCGGTAATCCCGGTCGCGGTGGGGCCGGGGGCGACGGCGTTGACGCGGATGCCGTTGGGGCCGTAGAGGAATGCGGCGCTCTTGGTGATGCCGACGACGGCGTGCTTGGAGGCCGTGTAGGCGGTTCCGGCGGCATTGCCGCGCAACGAAGCTTCGGATGCCACATTGACCACCGCGCCCCGTCCGGCGGCCAGGAATTTCGGGATGACGGCGCGGCAGAGCTTGAACGTGCCGGTGACGTTGACTGCGAAGACGCGGTCCCACACGTCATTGTCGATTTCGTGCAGCGGCCGCATGCCATCCATGACACCGGCGATATTGGCCAGTCCGTCGATCGCGTCACCGGCGGAGTCCATGATGCGTTCGATGCCGTCGTCGCTGGTGATGTCAGTGCCGACGGGCACGACGGTGTCGGCCGGTGATGCTGTCACGAGGGATTCGAGAGCGTCCGCGGCGATATCGACGGCGATTACTCGGCCGCCTTCGGTGATGATCCGCTCGGCTGTCGCTTTGCCGATGCCGGAGGCCGCGCCGGTGACGATGATTGTGCGACCCGCGAACCGGGCGGCTGGGGCGAGCTGTTCGGCCTCGGCGGGCATGACGCCGCCGTTGGCCTTGGCGACGAGGCCATCGATGTAGTCCTGGCTCAATCGCCCCTGGCTCATGGTGACGAGGGCGTTCAGCGGAAGGTTGCGGACCTTCTCGAGGGCGCTCTCGTTCTGGCCGATGGTCGTGAGCAGTTCCGCGACGATCGCGTTTCCCACCGGATCGCCGATCCAGCGCCCGATCGTGTCTTTGCCGGTCAAAGGCTTGTCGTTGGCGGACATGTGACTCCTCGTTTCTTATCGACAACATCTGCGTGGCGGTTCGGACATGCCGATTCCAGGTCTGTGCGCTGTGCGCTGTGCGGCCGGAGCAGTCGCGACGGAAGGCAGGTGGAGGCGCCTTCGGGCAAGGGTTGTGCGCTGCTTGTATTGACCGTTCAGCAATTATGTTACCGCAGTCTCATAATAGAGGTAGGCGTGCACCCCGGACGCGAGGCCGACGGTCGAATCGATCAGCGGAACATGCGGCTCATGGAACAATCGGCATGGTGGTTTCGATGACAGAGGGAGCGGCACGGGCGGGTCGTCCGGTGAATCTGCGGCTTCGATCGGCGGTGCTGGCCGCTACCGCTGAACTACTCGTCGAACACGGCTACGACTCGGTCACGATGGAGGCCATCGCCGCGCGGGCGGGCGCGGCCAAGCAGACGCTGTACCGGGTGTGGGGCTCCAAGGCCGAAGTCGTGGCCGACGCGGTCTTGCAGGGCGCCTTCGTGATGACCGCCAGTCCGGTGCCGAATACGGGTGATCTGCGCCGGGATCTCGCCGCGTGGCTCGACGGTATCGCCGACTACCTGCGGCAGCCCGGCATCGGCTCGGTCGTTCGCGCGCTGGCCACGGCATCGACCGCCGCCCCGCACCAAAGCGACGCATTCGATCGCATCCTTACCGAGCCGGTGAATAAGCTGATCATCGAACGTCTGCACGCCGCGCAGAGCGCTGGTGATCTGGCTGTGCGCGTATCGACGGGGACGATCGTCGATCTCATCGTGGGCTACCTCACCCTTGCCTCGATCGGACGAGCGCCCCTCGATGAAAAACGCATTCGCGAACTCGTTGCGGTGCTCATACCCTGAATTCACGGCGAACCCGACAATGCATTCGCCATAGGATACGGCGGGAGGAACGCTTTGCTCACAAATGCGGCAAATCGGTCTGGGTATCGGATGGTAACGGCGAATCGCCGCATTATGCAGGGGGCGAGTTGCCTGATGATTGCTCGACCACATGTGTGTGTTCGGTTGAAGGAATCCGTATCCGGGAATTAGGTCGATCCGGATGCAATCGGTTGACGTGTCCGTTGCGAATCCCTGAGGACAGTTGATTTCGAGTAGAGGTGTCCGGTATGTCCACAGTCGGTATATCGGTGGTTCGGGGGGTTGTTCCGGCGGCGGGGCCGCCGGGGATTGTTTTGCATTCGGTACGGCGACCGCTGTGCGAGGCGCTGTGATCACCGGTGTCATGGACGGTGTCGCCGACGAGTCGGGTAACGATGCCAGAGGCGGCGACGATGCCATCGAGTACCGGACAGTATCCGAGCGGCGGGCGATCGTGTCGCCGCCGACGGTGGTGAAGAGGGCATCATCGTCGCAGGTCTCGGATCGTTTGGCGCTGGCTGCGCTGGCCAGGGAGGAACGCGGACTCGACATAATCGAGACTGCGCGCGTGTTGGAGATCGTGTACGGCCAGACCTTGTTCGTGCTCGTCGGTCCGGCGCGCGACACCGTATCGGCAGCCGGTGCTCGCGCTTATTGAGTTCCTGAAATGAACGATATAAGCGGAGGTCGAAATGGACCAGTCGAAGAGTGGTATGGATGGCAGTCCGAACCGGTCCGAATCGTTGCGAACCGGCTCATTCCGCTCTTCCGGAAACCCGGATTCGGGTAACGGTTCCGGCACGATTTCCAGCGGTGATGGATACGCGCCACCATCGCCGTCCGGCGTTCTTCCGCTGACCGCGGCGCAGCGGGGAATATGGTTTGCCCAGCATCTAGCGGAATCATCGCCGATATCTGTGGCCCAATACGTCGAGATCGCGGGCGAGTTGGACGTGGAATTGCTTGCCGAGGCATGTAGAACCGCCAGTCGCGAGTTCGGATCCGGACATATGCGCCTGCTCGAGGTCGACGCAGAGCCATGTCAGTTCGTCGACGAGGAACATGGAGCACAGGTGTCGTTCATGGACTTGCGGCGGCACTCCGATCCGGTTGCGGCTGCGCACCGAATTATGGTTCGAGACTATTCCGCGCCGCTGGACTTGTTGCACGACGACCTCATGACGAGCATTGTGTTCCAGGTCGGCGCGGACCACTTCCTGTGGTATCAGCGCGCGCACCATATCGCGCTCGACGGATTTGCCGCGGTGACGATGCTGCACCGGATAACCGAGTTGTACAACGCTTGGGTGAAGTTCGAGGAAGCGGCTCCCTGCGCGGCGCAGGACCTGGGGGCCGTCGTCGAGCAGGATCTGGCGTACCGGGGCTCGGAACGTCTCGACAACGACCGCGGATACTGGCTGGAGCACTTGGCAGGCGCGCCGCCCGTCGTCAGCCTGGCCGGTCGCGTGGGTAAGCCCACCATTCATCCGGCGCTGGTCAGCGCGGAGCTGCCGGATGCCACCGCACAGCTGCTGGAAAGCGTCGCGATCGAACACGGTCCGAGCGCGACTCCGACCATCGTCGCGGCGTTCGCCGCGTATCTCGCGCGGATGACCGGAAGCGATGAAGTACTGCTGAGCCTGCCGGTCTCGGGTCGGCACTCTGCCGTGCTGCGACGTTCCGGGGGGATGGTGGCGAATGTGGTCCCGCTGCGAGTGCAGGTCGCGGGCCGCACGGTCGGTGAACTGGTCGCCGCTGTGCTGGGTGAGCTGACGAGTGCTCTTCGGCGGCAGCGCTACCGCCAAGAGGACATATTCCACGATATGGGGATTGCGCGCGACGAGGCGGCATCCTTCGGACCGGCCGTGAACCTCATGATGATCGAGAACGAGGTTGTACTGGGCGATACGACAGGCCGCCTGCACGTTCTCACCTCGGGCCCTACCGCCGATCTTTTCGTCAATATCTACGCGGGCGCGGGCAAGGGCAGTACACATATCGACTTCCAGGGGAATCCGAATTCCTACAGCCCTGAGGAACTCGCTGGTCACCACCGCCGGTTCCTCATGTTCCTGCACGAGTTCCTCGCCGGGGGAGCGGGATGTCCGGTCAGCAGACTGCCGCTGCTCGAAGCGCGGGAACGATCTGCGCTGCTGCCGGTGCGTGGGCCCAGCGGGGTCGGAACACGGCTGCTTCCGGAGCTGCTGAGCGAGAGCGCGCACCGGAATCGACGTGCGTGCGCGATCGCCTCGGCCGGGCAGACGATGACGTATGGCGAGCTCGACACCAGGTCTTCGCAACTGGCCCGGCATCTCATTGCTCTGGGTTGTGGGCCGGACACGGCGGTCGCGATCATGCTGCGACGCTCGGTCGAATCGGTCGTGGCGACGTGGGCGGTCGCGAAATGCGGAGCCGCGTTCGTCCAGTTGTCCCCCGAGTACCCGCCGAAGCGGATAGCGCATATGGTCGCCGACAGCGGCACAGCGGTGGCGATCACGGTCGATGCCCTGCGCGGGCGGCTCCCGCAGGAGATACACCATGTGGTTCTCGACGACCCAGGGACCAGGTGGGAATCCGACGCCGCGGGCGGCCCGATTTCCGACGAGGACCGTATCCGGCCACTTCGGCCTTCTCATGTCGCCTATATGACGTATACCTCGGGATCCACCGGAACGCCGAAAGGCGTCCAGGTCACCCACACCGGCCTCGCGAATCTCGTTGCCGACCGCGCCGCCACGTACGGCATCGACACGACATCCCGCGTGTCCTATGCCCTCTCACCCAGTTTCGATGCTTCCCTGGAACAGTTTCTGACCTGCTTCGCGAACGGATCGACGCTGGTGATCGTGCCGCCCGAGGTGACCGGCGGTGAGCCGCTCACGCAACTGCTGGCCGACGAGCACGTGACCCATCTGACGCTGACGCCCGCGATGCTGGCGACCGTGGACCCGCGTGCGACGACCGACTTGCGGGTCGTCGTGGTCGGTGGTGACGTGTGTCCACCACACGTCATCGAGCGGTGGACCTCGTTGTCCATGTACAACGAATACGGTCCCACCGAAACCACCGTGACCGCCGTCGGCGCCATGCTGCGCCCCGGCCGCGCGCACACGGTCGGTGGCCCGATCCGTGGCTTCTCGGCGATGGTGCTGGACCGAGCGCTGCAACCGGTGCCCAAGGGCAGCGCGGGCGAGTTGTATCTCGCCGGGCCGGGGTTGGCCCGTGGATACAGCCACCTGTCCGGCGAAACCGCCGCCCGGTTCGTCGCCGATCCGTACGGCGATGTCGGCGAGCGGATGTACCGCACCGGCGACATCGCGCGCTGGACCGGCGACGACGGCGAAATGACGCTGGAAATGCTGGGGCGCAGCGACTTCCAGGTCAAGATCCGCGGATACCGGATCGAACCGGGTGAAATCGACGCCGCGCTCGCCACACATGAGGACGTGGATCTTTGCGTCACGGTGCCGGTGCAGAACAATGCCGGTACGACCGTGCTGGCGTCCTATGTCGTCCCGGTCGGTGGGCGTCGGATCGATCCGCCCGAACTCCAGCGCTTCGCCCGCGATTCGCTGCCGCCGCATCTGGTCCCGGCGGTGATCCTCGCGCTGGACAGCCTCCCGGTGAACGCCTTCGGCAAGGTCGATCGCCGCGCCTTGCCGAAGCCCGAATTCGGGGCCGCGCCGGTCGGCCGGGCCCCGGCCACCGACCGGGAAAAGACCGTAGCGAGGCTGTTCGCCGAGGTGCTCGGCGTGCCTCGGGTCGGGGCAGACGACAGCTTCTTCGCCCTCGGCGGCGACAGCATTCTGTCGATCCGGCTGGTGGCGCGGGCCAAGGCCGAGGGACTGAGTTTCTCCACACAGGACGTGTTCGTGCACAAGACCGTCGCGGGCCTGGCGGCCACGGCGACGGAAGTAGGCGATACTCCGGACCTGGCCGAGTTGCCCGGCGGCGGCGTAGGACCGATGCCGTTGTCGCCGATCATGCGCGCAATGCTCGATCGGGGTCATTACGACCGATTTGCGCAGGCCGCGCTCGTGCAGCTGCCCGAGAGGGTCGATCGAGCGGGTCTCGTGCGCACACTGGGATCCCTGCTCGACCGCCATGACATGCTGCGCGCGGCACTGCGCGGCGGCGATTCGGTTGATCGGTACGTCGAGGTACTCGATCGGGAAGCGGTCGACCCGGACGCCGCGCTCATCGATGTTCGGCTCGATCGACGTGACGCCGCCGAAGTCGACCGGCACCTGCACAAAGCCGCGGATCGCCTGGACCCCGGCAACGGTGTGCTCGTTCAAGCCGTCTGGATTCAGGATCGCAATGGCTCGGGACCCGACCTGATGTGGCTGGTGATCCACCATCTCGCCGTCGACGCGGTGTCGTGGCGCATCATCCTCGCCGACCTCGCGCAGGCCTGGGCGCAGGTTTCGGGCGGCGGCGAACCGCACTTCGGTCCGGTCAGCACCTCGTTCCGGCGATGGGTGCACGGCTTGGTCGAGCGGACGCCAGCCAGGCGCTCGGCGGAGCTCGACCTGTGGAAAGACGTACTCGAGCGCGGCGACCAGCTACTCGGATCGCGCCGTCTGCTCCCGGATCGTGACGTCGAGGCCACCGCGGGCCGGGTACGTCAGCGCATCCCGGCAGCGGTCGCCGAGGCTGTTCTCACCACCATCCCGGACCGCTTTCACTGCAGCGCCAACGATCCGCTGCTGGCGGCCCTGGTACTGGCACTCGGTGAGTGGCGGCGCAGGCGCGGCACGGCGGCGGCCGCCGGAGAGTTGATCTCGCTGGAGGGACACGGCCGTGAGGAGCGGGCCGTACCCGGCGCCGATCTCAGTGCCACCGTGGGCTGGTTCACCACACGCTGTCCGGTCCGGATCGAATGCGGGAGTATCGACCTCGATGATGCGCTGGCCGGCGGCAAGGGTGCGGGACTGGCGATAAAGCTGGTGAAGGAGCAGCTGC
>NZ_BDBY01000007.1 GCF_001613225.1 Nocardia pseudovaccinii NBRC 100343 | reverse complement strand
GACGCGACCTGGGAGTTCGCCTCACGGGTGTTGAGTGGCGACGAGGTCGACGAACTCGCCGGGCTGTGGGCTCGAGCTCTGCGGGCGCTGGCCGAGCACGTCCGGTCCGACACCACACCCGGCTTCACTCCGTCCGACTTCCCGCTCACCGCGGTATCGCAGGACGATGTCGACAACTGGCTGCGGGAATACCCGTCGATGACCGATGTGTGGCCACTCACCGCCCTGCAGTCCGGGCTGCTGTTCCACACGATCTACGACCGGGACGGCGACGACGGCTACATCGTGCAGGCGGCGCTGACGTTTGCCGGGCAGGTGGATGGGGAGCGGATGCGGCGGGCCGCGCAGGCGCTCATCGACCGGCACGACAGTCTGCGGACCGCGTTCGTCGAGAGTGCCGACGGGCCACGTCAGATCGTGTTGCGCGACACCGAGGTCGACTGGGACGAGTCGAGTCTCACCGATGTCGACCAGCAGCCAGCAGCACTTCGCCGACTCGCGGCTGCGGCTGCGGCTCCGTTCGACCCGGCGCGACCGCCGCTGGTGCGTTTCCATCTCGTGCGCACCGGCGTCGATATGTTCCAGCTGCTGGTGACCAACCACCATCTCGTGCTGGACGGCTGGTCGATGCCCCTGCTGATCCACGAATTGCTCGCGCTGTACACATCCGACTGCGATACCGCCGAGTTCGCGCCGCCTCGTTCGTACCGAGAGTATCTGCAGTGGCTACAGTCTCAGGATCGCGACGCCGCGACCGCCGCGTGGCGCGAGATGCTCGCCGGAATCGACAGTCCGACGCGGGTCACGAGCGGGCCGGATCGGACCGTCACCCAGGCCGGGGAAGTCGGCCTGAACCTGGACGCCCGGACCACCGCCGCGATTCTCGAGCTGGGCCGCTCGCACGGTGTCACTGCCAACACGGCCCTGCAGGTGGCGTGGGCGTTGCTGGTGGCCGTCCTGACCGGACGGTCGGACGTGGTGTTCGGCAATACGCT
>NZ_BDBY01000006.1 GCF_001613225.1 Nocardia pseudovaccinii NBRC 100343 | reverse complement strand
GGCGGAGCTGCAACGGGCCACCGGTATCACCGATATGTTCGACACCGCGACTGTGCTCGAGTCCTATCCGCTCGACCGGGAACTGTTGGCGCGCAATCTATCCGACGCCGGATTGCGGCTCGTCGAGATCGACGCGCACGACGCCACGCCATATCCGCTGAGTTTGCAGGTGACCCCGCCGCGGTCGAGTCGCGGCGGACAACCGGACGCCGACGAGCCCGGCACCTACACGGTCACGCTGAAATTCGCCACCGACCGATTCGATTCGGAGCAGGCCCGCACGCTGCTGGGACGATTCGAGTTGCTGCTCACGCAGATCGTCCGCGATCCGGCCCGGCAGGTCGCGGCGATCTCCTGCTGCTGGGATTCCGAACGCGCGGAACTGCTTTCGGCCGCAAGCGCGGAGCCAGGCGCGCAGCTCGTGCTGCGCGACATCCTTGCGGGGACCGCGCGCAGGTATCCGGATGCCGTGGCGGTCCGGTCCGGTGACACCACGTGGACCTACCGTGAACTGGACCGTCGCGCCGATGGATTCGCTCGCCTGCTGGCCGGTCATGGTGCGCGCGCCGAGTCGATCGTCGCATTGGCGGTTCCCCGTTCGGCCGAACTGGTCGTCGCGATCTGGGCGGTAGCGAAAACAGGCGCCGCCTTCCTGCCGTTGGATCCCGGCAATCCCGCCGCGCGGATCGGGGAGTTGCTGTCCGACTCGCGGATCACTCTGGGCGTGACGACCAGCGCTGTGGCACCGCAACTTCCGGATACTGTCGACTGGTTGCTGCTGGACGCTCCGGCTTCGGACGCTCATCCGGGCCGATCTCGTCCGGCCGCGGCCGACGAGCTGTCGGCCGACAATGCGGCATACGTGATCTATACGTCCGGATCGACCGGCAAACCGAAGGCGGTCCACCTCAGCCATCGAGGTCTGGCCGACCTGGTCGCGGCGCAGGTCGACGCCTTCGGCGTGGGTACGGATTCGGTGGTGTTGCAGGTCGCGTCGCCGGGATTCGACGCTTGCTTGTCGGAGTTGCTGTTGGCGCACGGCAGTGGCGCGTGTCTCGTGGTGGCGCCACCGGAGGTGTACGCCGGGACCGACCTCGAGGAATTGCTTCGGTCGCAGCAGGTTTCGCACGCGATCATCACCCCGTCCGTGCTGAACACCATGGATCCGTCCCGGACGCCGTCGTTGACATCGCTCGCCGTCGTCGGCGAAGCGACCGGGCCGGACACCGTGCACCGGTGGGGCCCTGGGCGACGGCTGATGAATCATTACGGACCGACCGAGTGCACGATCTGGGCGACGGGGTCGGATGCCCTCGCATCAGGCGAGCCGGTGACGATCGGTGGCCCGATCCGAGGCGCGTCCGCGATGGTTCTCGACACGTGGCTGCGACCGGTGCCGGTCGGTGTCGCGGGCGAACTCTATATCGGTGGGCCCGGACTTGCCCGCGGGTACGTCGATCGACCGGGCGTGACCGCGTCGCGCTTCGTCGCGGATCCGCGATCCACCCGCGGCGAGCGGATCTATCGCACCGGTGATTCCGTGCGCTGGGTGCGCGGACGCACCGGGTTGGCGCTGGAATACCTGGGCCGCGGCGATCAGCAGATCAAGATTCACGGCCTGCGGATCGAGCCGGGGGAAATCGATGCCCACCTGGCCCGGCACCCGGACGTGTCGAGCGTCGCCACCGTTGCGGTGCAAGGGCCTGCTGGCGAACCGGTCCTGGTGTCCTATGTCGTCGCCGCGCCGGGCGCTGCCATGGATGTGGCGGCACTCGGCGACGATCTCGCGGGCAGGCTACCCCGTTATATGAATCCCGCGGCGATCGTGCTGCTCGACGAGATGCCCTGCACGCCTACGGGAAAGGTCGATCGGAAAGCGTTGCGGCAGCGCGCCTTCGAATCCGACGCCGCGGCGGGCAGGCCGCCGTCGACGCATACGGAGCAGGTCGTGGCGCAACTGTTCGCCGATGTGCTCCATCTCGACACGGTGTCCGCCGACAGCAACTTCTTCGCGCTCGGCGGGGACAGCATCGTCTCGATGCGGCTGGTGGCGCTGGCGAGATCCGCCGGACTCACGCTCACACCACGAGATGTATTCGAAGGCAAGACAGTTGCCGCCCTCGCCGCGATAGCGGGCGGTGATGCGGCTGCGGTGACCATCGAGGAATCCGCTCGACGCTCGACGGCGGATCATCCGCTGGTCGCGCTGACCGAACAGGACATCGACCGGCTGCGACGGCAGTACCGCGGGCTGTCCGACGTTTGGCCGTTGTCGCCCATGCAGTCCGGGATGCACTTCGACTCGACGTTCGACCCGGATGCCGGGGACAACTACACCGTCCAGACGATGATCGGATTGTCCGGCGCGGTCGACGGTGAGCGGCTGCGCCGCGCCGCCCAGGCCGTGGTCGACCGGCACGACATCCTGCGGGCCGCCTTTGTGGAGACGGCGGCAGGACCGTGCCAGATCGTGCTGGACCATGCCGAAATCCCGTTCCGGGAAATCGATCTCGCCGATGGCGGCAATGCGGAATCGCCCGCCGACCCGGGATCCATTGCGGCGGCGGACGCGGCGGCGGGATTCGACCTGTCGGCTCCTCCGCTGCTGCGCCTGACGCTGATCCGTCTCGATGCCGGGTCCTTCCGGCTGCTTGTCACGAATCACCATGTGATCCTGGACGGCTGGTCGATGCCGTTGCTGATGCGAGAACTGCTCGACTACTACGGATCTCCCGCGCATATCGACGCCGCCGGTCCCGCTCCCTCCTACCGCGACTATCTGGCCTGGCTGGGGCGGCAGGACAGCGACGCATCCAAAGCGGCATGGGCGCAAGCCTTTTCGGATGTCGAAGCACCCACCCGGGTGTCCCGGGAAGCCGCGGCGGGCGCTGCATCCGCCGCCGAGGTCGTGGCCGAACTCACCGCGGATCGTTTCGCCGAACTCCGTCGAGTGGCGGCGGAGACGGCCGTCACCATCAATTCGGCGGTGGCCGCGGCCTGGGCGCTGAATCTGCGCATATCGACCGGTGAGAGCGATGTGATCTTCGGCGCCGCGGTGTCGGGCCGACCTCCGGAGTTGCCGCTGGTCGATCAGACGCTCGGAATGTTCCTGACTACGGTTCCGGTGCGAGTCCCGCTCGAACCTACTATGACGGTGCGCGAGTTGCTGATCGGCATTCAGGCGCGGCACGCTCGCATGCTGGAGCATCACCATATCGGCCTACCCGAGATTCACCGCAGCGTCGGCCTGCCCGAACTCTTCGACACCGCCGTCACCTTCCAGTCGTTCCCCCTCGACCGGACGGCGCTGCAGGAACTCGTCGATTCGGCGGGTCTGCGGGTGGACGAACTCAGCGGTGTGGACGCGGCGCCGTACCCGCTGAGCCTGGTCGTGGAACCGAAGCAGTCCGCGGACGGCCAGGCGCGGGGGCTGCGGATCATCCTCCGGTTCCACCAGCGCGCATTCGACACCGCCTCGGCGCGCCGCATCCTCGACCGCTTCGTCGAGTTGCTGTGCCGGATCGCCGCGAACGCGGACGTGCGGCTGGGCGAGCTGGCGCTGGACGAGGAACCGGGGCCCTCGTGGCCGGTTTCGGTTGCGGATGCTGCGATTCCGGACACGTTGGACCGCATACTCGCGGCTTCCGCCGCCGCCGAACTCGACGCGATCGCCGTGCGGTGCGGTACGGCCGCCATGACCTACCGGCAGCTCGACGAGCGATCCACGCGTCTGGCTCGGATCCTGCTGCGCCACGGCGCCCGGCGGGGACAGATCGTCGCCTCCGTGCTTCCGCGATCCCTTGCGGCGACGGTCACCGTGTGGGCCGTGGCCAAGACCGGCGCCGCCTTGCTGCCGATCGATCCGATCCTGCCGCCGGAGCGCATCGAATATCTGTTGTCGGACTCGAAAACTTTTCTCGGACTGACTGATACGTCAACCAGGAAGCATCTTCCCGAGGGTGTCGACTGGCTGATCCTCGACGCGGAGCAAACGCTGCGCGCCGTGGACTCGGTCCCTGCCGTGCCGATCGGCGATGCCGAACGGGGAGGGCCGATTCGGCGGGGTCAGACCGCGTATGTGAGTTACACCTCCGGGTCGACCGGAACACCCAAGGGCGTTCTCGTCAGCCATCGCGGCTTGGCCGATATCGTCGCGGCGCAGCGGCGGATACTCGGCGTCGACCCGATGTCGGTGGTACTGCAGGTCGCTTCGCCCAGCTTCGACGCTTCGATCTTCGAGCTGTTGATGGCGCACGGCTCGGGCGGTCGGCTCGTCATCTCGCCCGCCGATGTCTACGCCGGTCCCGAGCTGGCGAATCTGATCCGGCGAGAGGGTGTTTCGCATGCCATAGTTACCCCGTCGGCGCTGGCGACAGTACCGAGCGATGGTCTCGACGGGTTGCGCGTGCTGGCAGCGGCCGGTGAGCCGGTCGGGCCGGAACTAGTCGATCGGTGGGCGCCGCATCGCGCCATGCTCAATGTCTACGGGCCGACGGAATGCACTATCTGGGCTACCTCCGGCGAGGCTCTGGCATCGGGTACCGCGGTCACGATCGGCAAGCCGGTCGGCCCGGTCGCGGCCGTGGTCCTGGATACTTGGTTGCGGCCCGTACCAGCCGGTGTCGCGGGCGAGCTGTACCTGTTCGGCGCCGGGGTGGCCGATGGGTACGTCGCCAGGATGGGGCTGACTGCGGCGCGGTTCGTCGCATGCCCGTTCGGGGAGCCGGGTCAGCGCATGTACGCGACCGGTGACATGGTGCGCCGCACCGCCGGTGGCGAAATGGAGTTCTTGGGGCGCAACGATTTTCAGGTGAAGGTGCGCGGCACCCGGATCGAGCTGGGGGAGATCGACGCCGTGCTGGGCGCGCGTGCGGATGTGGCATACGCCGTCACCGTGCCGCGCAGCGATGAGGGGCGACCGGTGCTGCTGGTGTCCTATGTCGCGCTCGCGACGGGGGCGCGGGTATCGGGCGCGGAGCTGCGTGCGGCGCTGGCCGAGGCGTTGCCCCGGTACATGGTGCCGTCCGCGGTGGTGGTGCTGGACGAGGTGCCGCTGACCGCGAACGGGAAGCTGGATCGCGAGCGGTTGCCCGAACCGGTTGCCGTCGTGCGCGAATTCCGGGCCCCATCGCCGGGGTTCGAAGAGTTGGTCGCGCGGACATTCGAGCAGGTACTCGACGTGAACCGGGTGGGAGTCGACGACGACTTCTTCGCGCTGGGCGGCGATTCGCTGAGCGCCTCGCTGGTGGTGGCGCGCATAGGTGCGGCCATGGACGTGCGCGTGCCGGTGCGGTCGGTGTTCGAGGCGCCGACCGTCGCCGAATTGGCCGCGCTTGCGGGGACACTCAGTGGTGGGGGCCGGTTGCCTCTGCTGCCCGGCGTGCACCACGGACCCGTGCCGCTGTCGCTGGCGCAGCAGCGGATGTGGTTCCTGAACCGGTTCGAGCCGGACTCGGCGGCGTACAACATTCCGGTGATGCTGCGGCTGTCGGGACGGCTGGACACCGCGGCGCTGGCGGACGCACTCGCAGATGTGATGGCACGTCACGAGGTACTGCGGACCATATATCCGGAAGTCTCCGGTGAGCCGCGGCAGATCGTTCTCGACGACCCCGCGCTGCCGGTGCAGCCGGTGCGCGTGGCAGCGGATTCGGTCCCGGATGTGGTAAGCGAGTTCGTGCGGCGCGGATTCGATGTGACCGCCCGGGTGCCGATGCGCGTGGGGTTGTTCGAGATCGACAGTGACACAGGAGAATTCCTGCTGGTGCTGGTGGTCCATCACATCGCAGGCGATGGTCAGTCGATGGGGCCGCTGGCCCGTGACGTAATGGCGGCGTATGCCGCGCGACTGGCCGGGCACGCGCCGGAATGGGAGCCGCTCGCCGTGCAGTACGTGGATTTCGCGTCGTGGCAACGGCAGATGCTCGGTGCCCCGGATGATCCGGCCTCGTTGCTGTCCGCGCAGCTGGAGTTCTGGCGCTCGACGCTCGCGGGCGCACCGGACCGGCTGGAACTACCGGCGGACCGACCACGCCCGGCCGTCGCCTCGCTGTCGGGAGGCCGAGTACCGGTGCGGATCGATGCGCGGTTGCACGAGCGGCTGCTCGCGCTGGCGCGGTCGCGTGGGTCGTCGCTGTTCATGGTGATGCATTCGGCGCTGGCGGCGGTATTGGGGCGGCTCGGTGGCAGCGATGATGTCGTGATCGGCACCCCGGTCGCGGGGCGCGGCGAGCCCGGCCTCGACGATCTGGTGGGGATGTTCGTGAACACCCTCGCATTGCGGACCCGGGTGGATACCGGCGAGCCGTTCACCGAGTTGCTGATGCGCACGCGCGAGACGGACCTGCTCGCGTTCGAGCACGCGGACGTGCCGTTCGAGCGGGTCGTGGAGGAGTTGAGCCCGGAGCGATCGGCGGCGCGGCATCCGTTGTTCCAGGTGGCCCTGGCGTTCCAGAACGTTTCGACGGTCGATGTGGCGCTGCCCGGCGTCCGGGTTGCCCTCGCGGATGTGGATACCGGGGCGACCCAGTTCGACCTGCAACTGATGCTTTCCGATTCGTCCGGCAATGCGGGTGTGGCACAAGGCATCTCGGGAATGATGACCTATGCGCGGGATCTGTTCGACGAGGCGACCGCCGCGGCGATCGTCCGACGGTTGGTGCGGGTGCTGGAAGCCGTCGCCGACGATCCGGCCGTTGTGATCGGCGATATCGACTGGCTGGAAGCCGAGGAGCGCTCGGCGCTCACGTCGCGGGTGGGGGCACCCGCCGTCCCACTGGAGCCATCCGGATTGTTGCCGGAGGTGTTCGCCTCGGCCGTCCGGGACAACGGCGACGGCATCGCCGTTGTCG
Source organism: Nocardia pseudovaccinii NBRC 100343 (assembly GCF_001613225.1). Classification (GTDB taxonomy): domain Bacteria; phylum Actinomycetota; class Actinomycetes; order Mycobacteriales; family Mycobacteriaceae; genus Nocardia; species Nocardia pseudovaccinii. The sequence goes on along the minus strand of NZ_BDBY01000006.1, from coordinate 3,572 downwards.
CGGAGGCGGCCACGCTGTCGTATGCGCAGCTGGACGAGCGGTCCAGTCGGCTGGCGAGGGTGCTGATCCGCCGTGGCGCCGGACCGGAGAGTTCGGTGCTGGTGGCGGTAGCGCGGTCGATGGAGTCCGTCGTCGCGTGGTGGGCGGTGGTCAAGACGGGTGCGGCGTACATACCGGTGGATCCCGCCTATCCCGCCGCCCGGATCGCGCAGATGGTGTCGGATTCCGGTGCGCCGCTGGGGATTACATTGTCGTCGGTGCATGCCGAGGTGCCCGATTCGGTGGAGTGGATCGTGCTCGACGCCACGGCCGTCGCCGCACAGATCGACGCGGCGGCGAGCGGCCCGATCGGCGATGACGAGCGGCCGCGGCCGCTGCGAGCTTCGGATGTCGCCTACGTGGTCTTCACCTCCGGATCCACCGGGGTGCCGAAGGGCGTCGCCGTCACCCATTCGGGCATTGCCGATTTCATCTCGAGCTGGCGCGCCGATCCCGAGCTTCGGCACACGTCCAGGGTGTTGCATTTCGCATCGCCGTCGTTCGACGCCGCACTGATGGAGATCCTGATCGCGGTCAGCCGGGCCGGTGCCCTGGTCGTCGCGCCGACGGGGATCTACGGCGGCGGTGAGCTCGCCGAGTTCCTGCGTGTGCGGCGGGTCACCCACGCCTTCCTGACCCCGGCCGCGCTCGCGTCGGTGGATCCGGCCGGACTTGACGACCTGCGGCTGGTGATGTCCGGTGGTGAGGAGGTCCCGGCGGATCTGGTGAGCCGGTGGGCGGCCACCGATCTCGCAGGCGACCGGAGGTTCCAGGTGCTGTACGGGCCGACCGAGGCCACGATGGTCGCCACGGCGACGGATGCGCTGCGACCGGGTGACCGGCCGACGATCGGCGCCCCGCTGCCGGGAATGCAGGCGCTGGTCCTGGATGCCCGGTTGCGGCCGGTGCCCGTGGGGGTGGCCGGAGAGCTGTATCTGGCGGGCCCTGCGCTGGCGCGCGGGTACCTGAACAGGGCGGCGACGAATGCGGCGCGGTTCGTGGCGCACCCGTTCGGGGAACCGGGACGTCGCATGTACCGCACGGGTGATGTGGTGCGCTGGAATACCGGTGGTGCCCTGGAGTTCCTGGGGCGCAACGATTCCCAGGTGAAAATCCGTGGCTATCGGGTCGAGCTCGGCGAGATCGACGCCGTACTGAGCGCGCGGGCGGAGGTGGCGTACGCGGTCACGGTGCCGTGGCATCCCGGCACGGGCCCGGCGCAGTTGGTGTCCTATGCGGTACCCGAAAACGGGGCGAGCCTCTCGGGCGAACAGTTGCGGGCGGCGTTGGCCGAAGTGTTGCCGTCATATCTGGTGCCCACCGCGGTGATGATCCTCGACGCGATCCCCCTGTCGCCGAATGGCAAGCTCGACCGCGCGGCGCTGCCCGCACCCGTCGTCCAGGCCAAGCGATTCCGGGCCCCGGCGTCACCGGTGGAGGAAATAGTGGCAGGCGTATTCGCCGAAGTCCTCGCCATCGACGGTCCGGTAGGCGCCGACGACGACTTTTTCGAACTGGGCGGCAACAGCCTGGTGGCCACCCGACTGGCCGCGCGGATCGGCGCCGCGCTCGACGCGACCATCCCGGTATCGATGATTTTCGAGGCGCCGACGGTCGCGCGGTTGGCCGCGCGCGCCGAATCGCGGGCCGACACCGGCCGGGTGGCGCTGACGGCACAGCCACGGCCGCAGCGAATTCCGCTGTCGTACGCACAGCAGCGGATGTGGTTCCTGAACCGGCTCGAGCCCGGCTCGGCCGCGTACAGCATTCCGATAGTGCTGCGGCTGTGCGGAAAGCTGAATCTCGACGCGCTGCGCGCGGCCGTCGAGGATGTGCTGAACCGGCACGAGGTCCTGCGGACCGTGTATCCGTATGCCGAGGGCGAGCCGTCGCAGGTCGTCCTTCCCACCGCCGAGGCAATCGCGCCGATCGCCGTGACCTCGATCGCGGAACCGGAACTGGCCGAGGCGCTGTCGGCGTTCCTGTCGAGGGTGTTCGATGTGACGGTCGAGGCGCCGGTGCGGGTACGGTTGTTCGAGCTCGGGCCGAACGAGTGGGTCCTGGCCGTTGTGGTGCACCACATTTCCTGCGACGGCTCGTCGCTGGGCCCGATGGCACGGGACATGATGACCGCGTACACGGCACACCTGGTCGGCGAGACACCTAACCGGCCGCCGCTGCCGGTGCAGTACGCCGACTACGCGATCTGGCAGCGGACGGTGCTGGGGGCCGAAGACGATCCCGAATCGCTGCTGCGCGCCCAGATCGACTACTGGACACTCGAATTGGCGGAGCTCCCGGTTTTGCTGGAGCTGCCGACCGACCGACCGCGTCCGCCCGTGCAGACCTATGCGGGCGCGAGCGTGCCGTTGACCGTCGGTGCCGATCTGCACGCGGGATTGCAGCAGATCGCGCGGGCGCACAACACGACCCTGTTCATGGTCTTCCACGCTGCGCTGGCGGCCACGCTGGCCCGGCTGGCCGGTACCGACGATATAGCGATCGGCAGTCCGTATGCCGGACGCGGCGAGCCCGAACTCGACGATCTGGTCGGGATGTTCGTCAATACCCTGGTACTGCGGACCCGGTTGACCCCTGGGATGACGTTCACCCAGCTGCTCGAACAGGTGCGTGGGACCGATCTGGCCGCGTTCGGGCACGCCGATGTTCCGTTCGAGCGGCTGGTGCAGGAGCTGAATCCGGTGCGCTCGCACGCCCACCATCCGCTTTTCCAGGTGATGCTGGGATTCCAGAATGTCGGCAGGGCCGAGTTCGAACTGCCGGGGCTCTCGGCGTCGGCCATGACGGCCGATACCGACACCGCACTGTTCGATCTGCAGATCTCGGTGTCGGATTCCTACGACGCCACCGGTGCCCCGGCCGGTATCAGTGGCGCGGTGACCTATGCGAGCGACCTCTTCGACGCGACGACGGTGACCACGATCGTCGATCGCCTGCTGCGGTTGCTCGGCGCTCTGGTCACCGATGCGGCACAACCGGTGCACGAGGTGGATCTGCTCGGCGCCCATGAACGCGAAGCCGTTCTGACGCAGTGGAATTCGACTGACCGCAGGCTCCCGCCCGGTGAGACGCTCGCCTCGCTCTTCGCCGACTCCGTGCAGGCGAATGCGGACCGTCCCGCGGTGACATCCGGCGAACAGTCGCTGACCTATGCGGAATTCGCCTCTCGCGTATACCGGTTGGCGCGGTGGTTGATCTCGCGTGGCGTGGGGCCGGAGTCGTTGGTTGCGATCCGGATGCCGCGTTCACTGGACCAGGTCACCGCCATGTACGCGGTGCACGCCGCAGGCGGTGGGTACGTGCCGGTCGATCCGGACCAACCGGGCGACCGCACCGCGTACATGCTCTCGATCGCCGCGCCGGTGCTGGAGCTGTCGTCCCTCGATGGGCTGGAGCTGTCCGGATTCGATGACGCGCCGGTCACCGACGCCGATCGGCTCGCACCACTGCGACCGGACAACATCGCGTACGTGCTCTTCACTTCGGGGTCGACCGGGCGACCGAAAGGTGTT
>NZ_BDBY01000005.1 GCF_001613225.1 Nocardia pseudovaccinii NBRC 100343 | reverse complement strand
GCGGATGGTGATCGCGCGAGCCGACGGGCATACCGACCCGGCCTATCTCGCCGAAACCATTGCCACCGAGCGGGTCACGATCGCCGCGTTCGTGCCGTCGATGCTGGCGGTATTCGCGGACGCGGTGCCTGCGGAGTCGCTGGCGTCGGTGCGGACGTTCCTGGTGGGCGGTGAGGCATTCGGCCCCGAGGTGGCGGCCGCGGTGCGGCGAATAGTGCCCAGAATCGAGTTGCACAATCTGTACGGGCCGACCGAGTTCACCGTGTGCGCGACCGCGCACGGGGTGACCGAAGCCGACCGCGGGAGCATGCCGATGGGCACACCGGTATGGAACGCGCGGGCTTACGTACTCGACAACCGGTTACATCCGGTACCGCCCGGTGTCGCCGGGGAGCTGTACTTGGCGGGCGCCCAGCTCGCGCGCGGCTATCGGTCACGTCCGGGCCTCACCGCGGAACGGTTCGTGCCGGACCCGTACGGCGACGGGCGGCGCCTGTATCGCACCGGCGATTTGGTGCGCTGGCGCCACACCGGCGAATTGGAATACCTGGGCCGCACCGATTTCCAGGTGAAGCTGCGCGGCCTGCGTATCGAACTCGGTGAAATCGAGGCAGTACTCGCCGAGCACCCGAGCGTCGCCCGGGCGATCGCCGTGGTGCACTCCACCGGTGCGGTGGACCACCTCGTCGGCTATCTGGTGCCCGCCGCTGGCGCGACGGTCGATACCGCGGCGGTCATGGCGCACGCGGCAACCGAACTGCCCGACTACATGGTGCCCACCACGGTGATGGTGCTCGACACGGTGCCCCTCACCGCGTCGGGCAAGCTGGACCGCACGCGGCTACCGGAGCCGGTGCTCGCGGTGGGCGAGTTCAGGGAGCCCTCGTCGTGGCTGGAAGCGGAGGTCGCCCGGGCCTTCGGAGCCGTACTCGGTATGGATCGGGTGGGCGCCGACGACGACTTCTACGCATTGGGCGGTAACTCGCTGAAGTCGGTGCAAGTGGTGAGCGAGTTGCGCAAGGAGCTCGACTACGAAGTTCCGATCAGCTGGATGCTGTCGGATCCCTGCCCGGCTGACCTGGCCAAGCGGATCGAATCCGGCATGCGCTCCGGGCCCACCGTCGACCGGAGCGTCGGCTTCGACGTGCTGCTGCCTATCCGGACCGGCGGTGCGCGGCCACCACTGTTCTGTATCCACCCGGCTGTGGGCCTGTCGTGGTGTTACCGCACACTCGACCGATACCTGTCCGACGGTCGGCCGATCTACGGCATTCAGGCGCCGCAGCTCAGCGGCGAGGTGCCCGGTCCGACGTCGATCGAAGAAATGGCCGAACGCTACTTCGACGAGATCCGCGCGGTTCAGCCACACGGCCCCTATCACCTCCTCGGCTGGTCGATGGGTGGTGCGATCGCCCATGCCATTGCCGTCGAGATGCGCGCGGCCGGTGAACAGGTTGCGCTACTGGCACTGTTGGACGCCGAGGTGGGCGGTGTCGACGAGTCGACGATCTCCGCCGTCACGGCCGGAGAACTGATCAGCAATCTCGGCCCGGTCATGGGCGTCGATTTCGTGCGCCCCGATGCGACCGCCGAGGAGGCCGCGGAACTGATCGAACGGCACTTGGGTGGCAGCCTCGGCATCGACGCCGCAAGGATCGAGCGCCTGACCGACGCCTACAACCTGGCGGTCCGGGCGGCCGGTGTCTGGCGGCCCGCGGTCTTGGACAGCGACATGCTCTACTTCACCGCGACACGTGAAAGGCGACCCGATGCCGCGGGTCACGAGGGATGGGCGCAGGTGATCCGGGGGCAGATTTCGACTTTCGACATCGATGCGGGCCACCTCGCGATGACCGAACCGGGCGCGATTGCCCAGATCGCCCGGATTCTCAACGCACGACTGGATCGATGATCGCGTTATCCCGGCGAGGTGGTGGGCGCGCCGGGGCCGTCTTGCGGGAGAGGCGTGGTGATGCCAAGTATCGCCCCGAGCGACGCCCCGAGGGCCCCGCCGAGCACTGCGGCAGGTCCGGCTACGACGGCGACACCAACGGCCGCGCCGAGCAGCGGGCCGACAACCAATCCGGTCGGCATGAACGGGATACCGACGACGAACCCGGCGGCCGCCCCGGCCATCGCGGCGGCCATCGCGACGGGCGCGGACACGCCCGCGGCGATGCCAGCACCGATCGCCGCACCGACGCCCGCGTCGACGGCGGTGACGGTGCATCGGCCGGGATCTACGGGGACGCGTTCGCAGAACTCCTGGATCGGCTGCTGATCCACGGCTGGCGGTGCATCGGGCGCGTCCACCGTCTGGATTCGGGTCAAAGCTGGGATGGCAGGCGCCTGCGCGATCGCATCCGGGGATGCGTTCGCTACTCCGGTGCCGAGGACAACCGCAAGTGGCAACATGCTCGCAATCAATATCGGACGTGATCCACGCCTACGACCGGCTTTCGGCATTCCGCACCTCCTGGACGTCTACCTCTTGGCTTTATCGACCTCGAGCATTTGTCGCACGTTGCGGCGCAGACAGCTTAAGCGGCCGACGCGGCTGGATCGGGGATAACTGTCAAATCCCGTGTGTTCCCGCAAATCTGCGGCTATGCATGATGTCCTCGGCGTTTATGCCATTCGATGATCGCGGCGACGATCTCGTCGGCGGCGTCCTCCTGGATGTAGTGACCGGCGTCGTCGAGCAGGGCGGTTCGATGGTCCTCGAACTGTTGCTCCCATCGGCGGCGTTGGGGTGCGCGGAACGCGACGTCCTTCGTGCCCTGCACCAGCAACGCCGGGCGGTCGTGCACCGCCTCCAGTCCCCGCTCGACTTCGGCGAGGAACGTTCTGCTGCCGACGATTTCGCGAGGGAACACGTGGGCACCGCTCGCGGCACTACGGTGTCAGTGGTGCGCGATGACGGTTCGGCCCCGCTACGGCGGAACCGATCCTTTGTGCTGCTCTGGTCGAGCCACAGCGTCTCGTTGGTCGGCTCGCAGGTCACTGTTCTCGCGCTTCCGCTGATCGCCGCGATCACAGTGGGGGCGAGTGCGTGGCAGATGGGTGTACTGGTCGCTTGTGGTCGTGCGCCTTACCTTTTCGTGGGGCTGCCCGCCGGAGTGTGGATCGACCGGTTGCCGCGGCGGCAGGTTTGCCTGGTCTGTGCCATCGGTCAGGCATTGATGCTGTCGGTGGTGCCGTTGGCCGATGCGCTGGGCCTGCTGACGTTCGCGCTGTTGTCGGCGGTGGCGTTCGTGACCGGGGCATTCGCGGTTTTCGCCGATATCGCCATGCTGTCGCTGGTGCCCATGGTCGTGCCGCCCGGTCGACTGACAACCGGTCAGGCGGCGATGGAGGCGAGCCAATCGGTGTCACAGGTAGCCGGTCCGGCTCTGGCCGGTTGGCTCGTCCAGTTGCTGACGGCACCGTTGGCCGTGTTGGCGGATGCGCTGAGCTTTGTGTTCGCGGCATCCGTCATGGCGCGCATCAGAATTGCGGAGCAATCGCGGCACGATGCGGATCGATCCAGCATGTGGCGACAGATCATGTCGGGTGCGGGCGCTGTGTTCGGGCATCGGGTGCTGCGTTATGTCACTTTGTGCACGACCACCCACATCCTCTTTTTCAACGCGTTCACCGCCGTGTTCGTGCTGTATCTGGTGCACGACCTGGAACTGAACCCGTCGGCGGTGGGTGCGGTGCTCGCCGCGGGCGCGGTTGGCGGGCTCGGCGGAACCATGGTCGCCGTCCGCCTCAGCGCGTACATCGGTTTCGGCCGCACGATGGCCGCGGCGATCGCCGTGGCCGGGCTGAGTTCGGCGCTGGTGGTTGTCACACGCACCGCCTCATCGGTCGCCTGCGCACAGGTTCTGATGTGGTTCGCGCTGCAGATCTACAACGTGCTCCAGGTGCCCGTGCGATACGCGCTCACCCCCGAGGTGATGCATGGCCGCGTCAACGCCACGATCCGCACCACGGTGTGGGGCATGGCGCCGCTCGGCGCTCTTCTCGGCGGTACCGCAGGCAACCTGGTCGGCCTCGGAACCACGTTGGTCGTGAGCGGAGTCGGCGCCGCCCTCGCCTCGTGCTGGCTGATCGCCGCTCGCATCACCCGTGTCCACGATCTCGAGGAAGTGATCAGCTACCAGTGATGAGGATCAGGCGGTGAGCGTTACCTCGGACCAGAGGTCACCGTTCACGGCGATCTTGCCGGGGACGACATCGGGAGCCGTGTCGGCTCGGATGACGGTGTGATCGTGACTCACCAGTGAATCGACCAGCGATTGCTTCGGAATGGTCTTCGCCCAGCGCTTGACAAGTCCGAACGGAATCATCGCGTAACCTTCTGTCTGCCAATCCTTTTCGACGAAACGCCGGGGTGTGGCATTGTGCGAACCGTGATGTCCGACCTTGTAGAAGGCCAGGCGGGAAACGAGATCGACATTGCGCGGATCGGACAGGACGTGCTCCCATGCACCCTGCTGCGCGTCTCCCGGGAAGAGCAATCGGGTTCCGGCGATATCCAGCACGAAGAAGACGCTGGTGTTGTTGACCGCGTTCTCGAGTATCGAGGCGGCGCGCAGCAGTCGATCGTCATCGTCGACGAGATCGTCCAGGTCCAGATCCGCCTTCGCCTGAAGCAGGCGGTCCGGCAGGGTATTCCGCGCGATATAGCGCCGGTTGAACAGCGGCGTCGGCCTGCCGTCGCTCTCCGCGGACGCGCCCGCGCGTACCAGGGGCCACGATTGCTTCGCAGGCGGATCCATGCGCTTCAGGAATCGGGCATCGCGCGGCGGCCCGAGGATATGTGCGACGAGCCCGACGCGATCAACGGCGATCGTATTCTCGGTTTCGTCCTTGCTCGGCAGGTACCGCACCCGGTGGGGTGCGGCGAATCCGCTGAAATTGCGGCCGAGGAGGCGATCGGTCGCGGCGGCATTGCCCTGCGAGTTCACCGCGAACGCCTGTGCCTGTTCGACGGTCGCGGACATGCGATGCCCGTTGCCGCGCCGCTCGATCAGCGCGAGCAGACCGTTCGCGGCATCGACCTGCCCGCTGCGGATCCGTCGGGCGTCCTCGTCGTCGGGGTCCTCGACGAACGGCACCCACACCTCGTCCACGGTCACCTGTTCCCATTCCCGGCAGGCGAATCCGGTGATGTGATCGGCGTGGTGATGGGTGGCGACCACGATGTCCAGATGCGGTCGGTGGTGCGGATCGGCCTCGGTGAGGTCGGCGATGATGGCCTGCACGGAGTCGCGGATCGGGCGTGCCCGGCCCTGGCTGTGCACGCCGCAGTCGACCAGCATGCGCCAGGTTTCGTTCTTGCGCCGCACCGTCACGGTGAAGGCGTCGCCGAATCCGACGTTGTACATTCGGACGGCAATTGTTGTCGGCGTTGACATTTCGTACCTACTCATCCGTTAGCGCGTGGATCGCCGCGAAGTCGAGGCGGTGGATTGCGTGCTCGGCAGTCCATGCGCTCAGCGCGTCGTCGGCTTCCAGCCGGTCGAACCATTCCCGCATCGCGGCCAGCCGCAGCTTGCCCGCCCGGTGGAATGCGATGGCAGTGTCGTCAGTCGCCGACGACTCGTCGCTGAACGGCAGCGGCTTGGCGATCACATAGTCCACGCTCCCGTCGGCACTGACGACGAGCGCGGTCCCGGCACGGATCACCGGTTGTTGCTTCCCCTGGCCCGCATCCTCGAGGTCCGTGCGACGTTGCAGCAGCTGGATGGCCAATTCGGGACGCGGCAACCGATCGCCCGCCATGCGGTACGAGACGTGGATTCCCTCGCAGCTGATTTTGAAGTTCGGATCCAATCCGATGCGGGCGGCGTTCGCGTTGGCCCATCCGATGAGCTCCTGGGCGACCTGCTCGAAAACGGAATGCCGGGTCGAAGAACTGTCCCGGCTGGAGGTGCCGTTGCCGTCGAGCACAGCGGGGGTACGCAATTCGCCCGGAATGCCGATCGGGTCGAGATCTTTCGATGCGGACAGGATGACCCTGGACAAATCCACCGGGTGATCGCCGTCGCCGAGGTTCATCGGATTGTCCGGCCGCGGCCAGACCAGCGCTTCATCGGTCAGCGAGGTGACGCTTACCGGCCAGATGCCGCGCCGCCGCAGCGCCTCCACCAGCGTGCTGCGCAGGTGTTGCCGATCCTCCGGATAAAGTCCGCGATCCGCGGTGACGATCGCCCGGACGACATCGCCGAATGTGACGTCCAGTACCGGGAGATAGTCGAAACTCCGCACGACCATCCCGAGCATCCGGTCCGCGGTCTTGACCGCTTCGTCGGCGATCCGAGATACCAGATCCGGGTGCAGGCGACCGGGCGGCAGCACTCCGGTGCCGCCACTGGCGATCCGCAGCAGATCCGCGATCGCGCTCTGGTAAGAGTCCCGGTACGCGTCGAATACCGCTGCCACGAAACACGCACCGCGTTCGTGCGGCTCCCGTGCCGCGCGAAATCGTTCGGACGTGCGGCTGAGGTCACTTATCGCCGAACGCAATGCCGCGCCGCGTCCGGTGGACTCACCGAACTCCCTGGCCAGGTCCAGCAGCCCCGCGCTCTTTTCGAGTTCTCCCGACGTGGTCGCGATCGCGTCGAGTACTACGTCTCGGTGGGAGAAATGCTGGAACAGCGCGATCAAGTCGGCGACGGCCTCGTGCCAGGCGAAGACATCCCGGTTGGTGGATTCGTTGTACAGCCGCCGGATCCGATGCACGATCGCATGCGTCACCTCGTGCGCGATGATGTCGCTCGACAGGCAGGTGAAGATGACCTGTCCGGGCAGATTGGCGCCCGGATTGTCGGCATCGGCTTGGTAATAGCCGAACAGCAAGGCGCGGCGCCGCGGATCGAAATAGGCGTTCTGCCCTTCGAAGGCGTGCGGGACCAGACGCAGGATCTGGTCGCGGTGCCACCGGAATCGACGTCCCATGAACCGTTCGAACCGCTCGATGACGCTCATCGCGACCGCGTAGACGATCTGTTGGTGCGCACGAGGATCGGTTTCGGTCGGTCGAATTCCGTCCTGTGCCAAGACAAATGGATCGTCGAGGTCGACCGGCTCGTACCAGGCGTTGCGGCTGGCGTCGAAGTCGACCACCTGTACGAGTGTGCCGTCGGGGCCCGGTCCCCGGATGTGTTCGAACGGGATATCCAGTGTGAGGAACTGGCCGGACAGCCGCGTCGACATCGGGTCGAACGCGAAGGTACGCAGTCTGCGCCGGGCCGGTGGACAGATTCCGCTCGTGTACTCTACTGAATTCGCAGTTTCGTCCATTGCTCGTCTTCCCACATGACATCCCGGGGGATTCGTTGACGCAGCAGGCCCGGCTCATATGAATACCCGATCGCCCGGCTGCCAGTGCTCTATCAGATAGGAGTAGGCCTCGGCGAGATTCGAACGCAGCCCGCTGCCGACCGCCAGTCCCATTACTCGCGAGAACCACCGGGCCGGTGGCGATCACGCACCCTGAGCGCTGAACGTACCGACACCCGGGTCGTAGTAGGCGATCTGTTTCGTGGCATCGCTCAGGTCCAGCATCTCGAACAGGCGGACCACATCGGTGCTACCGCTGGCACAGACCTGATTGCCTGTTCCGTCGAGACAGATGACGATGTTCTTACCGGTGGACACGCAATGAGTGTGGGCCCGTCGAGCCGCGAAGTATCGAGTAGTGCAGTACCTGAGTTTCGCGCCGATCGGCTATCGATTTTCCGGCCTTCGATGGCGCTGTGCGTACTTCGGCGATGCGATCGGTGGAGAAATCGAATCGACCATGCTGCGTTATTCGATCGGAATCCGATCCCCAATCCCCTAGGGGGTAAAACCGACTTTTATCCCGCAAAGAAGTTGTCGACTCAATCAAATGAGCGGAGCATCATTATAGCTATCCGGTGCCGTTTGTCGGGGAACGTCAATCGAAATCGGAAATGATTGGAAGTCCAATGTTCGTCAAGAAATTGATAGCGACCGCCTTCATGGCCGTCGCGGCGACCGGCATAGCCACTGCTACCGCACATGGTGAGGGGATGCTGACAGATGTCAGCCTCAACGCCTCGGACGGGCCGATCGCCTACACAACGACTCTCGCAGCCGATCACACGAGCGCTCTGGTGAGCCTGGCCTCCGGCGGATTCGTCGTCACACCCGATGCCGTCACGGTCCTCGCGGACAATGGTTCGGTAGTCGGCAGCATCCCGACGACACTGCGTACCGAAGCCGGGCAGAGCCTCGCAGTGACACCGTCGCTGGACAGCTCCAGCACGCAATTGACCCTCACGCCGGTCGGTGGCCCGACAACCGAGGCCGTCAACTCTCAGAATATGCCCGGCGTGCAGCAGGCCTGGGGACCGATTTCGATCGCTGTCGGCGCAACCATCGGTTGCTTGGTCGGCGTTGCGATCGGTATCTGGTTCTTCCTGGTCGGCGCCATCTTCGGATGCGCTGTCGGCGCAGCCATCGGTGCGGCGATCGGCTTCTTCTCGCCATTCCCGTGATCGGCCACGCATCGGAGGTAATCGAACACAATGCAAGCGGGCCGGGCGCCTATCGGCAGCCCGGCCCGCTCGTGTCCGCTGACGTCGCGGGCGTTACCTGGACAGTGCCGTTTCCCGCGCGGGCGCGCGGCGATCGGCTGTCCTGGTTCGACGAACCATCCGGCGGCGGACCTGGGGGTCGTAAACGGCCAGGTCGTCATCGAAAGCCAGCTGTTCCCAGAGGAATACGTCGGTGTCCGATGCTTTCTGGGCGGACTGCGCTTGCTTGCGCAGGCTCATGGCACCGGCGGCCAGTGCGGCACCGCACGCGGTGACGGCGCTGAGCGTGGCGGCGAAATCGAGACCGGCACTGGCGATTCGGTGCTCACCCCCGAGGTCGGTCGCCGAATTATTGCCGAAGAGCCAGCTGAAAAGTCCGCTCTGGTTCGCGGATTCGGTGATTTCACGCAACTCCGGCGCTTTGCCGTTGAGGTAGGACAAGGCGGCGAGTACGAAAAGGGCGGCGGCAATGCTGCAGCCGAGCACCAGATAGGAAAGCAGCCGACTGCGGAGCCGGAAATACATTACGGTCGCGACGACCGCACCGGCGACCGCCAGGGTGGTGAGGACGGCCCAGGTGCTACTGATGCTCACCACGGATTGGAATGAGCCGGTGGTGAATCCGTCGATTCGGCCGAAGGCGTTGGAGGTGACGGTGCCGTTGGGTCCGGTTGCCGAAATCCAGGGCTGGAAAAGCAGTAGGAAGGTGACCAGACCCAGACCCGGGGCACACAGATAACCCCAGTCGGATCGTAGATCGAAACGTGGTGCGGTCACCTCGCCGATGAGATCGTCATCGTTCCCGGGGCGACCGAGCTGAACATTGTTTTCTTGCCAAGGCGTTGTGTGTGCCATTTCTAACCACACCTGCTGTGCCACTTCCGGTTTCGAGGAAGCGGACGCTGCGGGGCATGTCCTCCTGGGACGAATAATAGGAATTGGTACAGACGACATCGTCTGTTAACAGGAAGTTACGTTAGGACTCCGCGGTCTGCGGGGCAACGTGACCCCATGCACACGAAACTTGTGAAACGGTCGTGATACGAGCGTCGCTGGGGAGGATGAATTCGATGAAACGTGCTCTCTTGTAGGTGTTTTCGCGGTCGGCGAAATGTGGAGCCGCCGCGCCGGTATGCTTGCGGCAACCGCACAGGCTGTGACCTGATAGACAGACTGCTCGGGATGCCTACCAGCGCACCGGAATCGAGCTACCGAGTGCGCGGCAGCAGCCGGTAGCGCCCCTCGAGCCCATCCAGCAGCGATTCGAGACCGACCTCGAACGCGTCCTGATCGATCCGCTGCTGCCGCTCGGCGAGCAGATGTGCCTCGTTCAGGTGCGGGTACTCCTCGGCATAGACCTCGGCGTCGGCGGGAAAGCCCGCGACGAACGAGCCGAGCGACGATCCGGTGAGGAAGTAGCGCATCAGCGTGCCCACGGTGGTGGCTTCCCGGCGCGGCCAATTCGCCGCGACCAAACCGCCGAATACGGCATCGGCCATGCGCAAAGCATTGGGCCGGAGGCCGGGTCCGCTCGCCAGTGCCGGGACGATATTGGGATGCGCGGCGACCGCGCTCCGATAGGAATGGGCCCAGCGGCGCAGTGCCGATCGCCAGTCCGGATTGTCGGCCGACAGCTCGCCGAACATCGAGGTATCCACCTCGCCGAGCACGGAATCGACCACCGCATCGATGATTTCGTCCTTGGTGCCGACGTGGTTGTACAGCGACGGTCCCTGCACGCCGAGTTCGGCGGCGAGACGGCGGGTCGAAACCGCGGCCAGCCCATCCGCATCGACGAGAGCCAATGCGGTCTCGATGATGCGCTCGTGGGTGAGCAGCGGTCGGCGGGGCCGGGCCATGTATCGCCTCCTCTCGGTGCTCGCATTCTTGCAGCAGCCGGATAAAACTTGCGCCGCTAGTTCTCGTGACTTCGTTGCGCGGCGTGCCGAGTATCCGGCCATGTGTCGGCCTGATCGCCGCTGCCAGCCACGACGAAGTGTCCAACCGTTACCTGAATGTGAGTGTTTATATGACGACGCGTATTTCAGGCAGCCGTTCCTTGCGGAGCGGCAGTCCCCGTCCTACCGGCCAGAGGGCCGTGCGGGGTAGACGCTTCTACACCACCTGCCTTCCCCACCTCGCGGGTAGGGCGGGTCTTGCGGTCGGCTCCACGTCCTTGTCCAACCGAAACGTTGGCGGCCGGGCCACTCCCGGTACCGGTCCCCATTCCACCACCGGTATGGGTGGTGTCGCCGAGGCGGGCGAGGTTGATAGCGGCGTTGTGATCTCGATCGATGACGAGACCGCAACTGCCGCAACAATAGAGGCGTTCGGCCAGCGGCAGCTTGGTTTTTGCGCCGCAGCTCGAACACGACTGGGTAGAAGCAAACCATCGGTCGGCCACCACTAGCGCGGCACCGTACCAGCGGCACTTGTAGTCGAGCATGGTGCGCAGCCGCGCCAGGGAGGCATCGGCGAGCGCTCGATTCAGTCCGCGTTTGCGGGCGCCGCCACCACGGCTCATGCCCGCGACGTTCAGGTCTTCGATCACAATGACCGAATGTTGTTGTGCCAAGGCGGTGGTGGCCTCGTGCAAGGCGTGGCGGCGCAGGTTCGCCACGCGCGCATGGGTTCTGGCCACCTGCGCCTGCGCGCGTTTCCACCGCTTGGATGCATTCCTGCGACGTCGAGCGGTCGGATCCCATGGGCCGGTCCGGCGGGCAGCGCGCCGTTGCAAGCGAGCCAGCTCGGCCTCGGCGGCTTTCAAGGGTTTCGGTGCCGACACGCGGTCGACTTCAGTGCCGTCCGGTGCGGTGACCCGCTGATCCAGATTCGCCTTCACAGCAGCGAGCATCACATTGAACGCCTTGCGCGCGGCCCCGGCGTGCGAGACCAACACCTGCTCCTGCGCCGGGGTGGGGTCGAGTGCAAACCGATATCCCTGCACAGTCCACCCGTCCGGGACCTGGAATCCGGCCATCACGACCCGCTCAGAACATGGTTGCGGGCCCGGTTTCGGCAACAACTACACTCCAGCCACGGCCCAACCCGGCACCTGTGTCGACGAATTCAGCGAAGCGAGCGCGGACGATATTGCCGACTGCTTCCCCGCCAATCCCCCGATTCACGAGGGTAATTCAAACACACATTCGATAACGACGACCCACATTCGCTCACATCCCAACAATCAGCTCGCAACCCCCTACGAACGGCCTTCCTACAGCCAGGCCGGACACGACAGTCCACAACATCACTTTCCAGGATGACTGCCCCCAGGACCTTTCCGATCCCCAGACGATCATGTACTTCCCGCGCGTGGCATCGACCACGTTGCACGATCCCGACCCCGATGCCGACCGGAACCTGGATTGCACCTTCAATCCCTGGATGATCGGTGGCGGCGGAAAGCTCTAGCCCGCAACGTGATTCACCTCGACGCCGGGCGGTGCGGTCGATGTCCACACCGCCCGGCTGCGAAGGTGTTGCACCGCAAGCTCACACCTCGAGCTCCTCTTCGATGGACTTGAGGCGGTGCCGCGCCAGCGCGAGGTTCGCCCGGCCGCGGTCCAGGGCGATATAGAGGAAGAGCCCCTTGGACTTGCGGCCGGTCATCGGGCGGATGATGTGGTATTGGCCGGTCAGCGTGATGAGGACGTCCTCGATATCCTCCTTGATCTGGAGCTGCTCGATGGTCCGCAGTTTGGCGCGCACCACCTCGGTATTGCCCGCCGCGGCGACCTGCAGATCCAGCGCCTTGGAACTGCCGAGCATGCCGAGGGCCATGCCGCTGCTGTAGTCGACGACGGCGGCGCCGATCGCGCCGTCTATCCCCATCATGTCCTTCAGCGCCAGATCCATATTCGTCATATCGAGTCCTTTCGATCGGTTTTCCAGGTCCGGTCTTTTCCGGAGTCGGTGGCCGTCAGGTGATCGGCGATGTTGCGGGCGACCGGGCGCGATTCCAGATGCAGGCGGCCGACATTCACCTCGGGTCCGGCGAGCACCATCAGCGATGCCCAGCCCGCCGCGTAGATCACCGCGTGCCCGCCGGTCCCGTGCACCACGACCTCGTCGAATCCGCCGCCGTGCGCGGTGGCGGCCAGCTGATACGACAGCGACAGATGGGCCGAGGCCAGCGCGGCCATGCGGGTCGGCTCGATATCGGGCGGCAGATCGTGTGCGACGAGCAGTCCGTCGCTGGAGGCGACGAGCGTGCCGGTCAGATGAGGCAGACGATCGCGTAGCACCTTCAATTCCGCCAGCACCGCCGTATTCGGTTCGGGTCCGGACATCGCCACCTTCGTCCACCTTCCCATCAACTCGCCGAGCAGTTTCTTCCGCGCGGTCACGCAAGCTCCTCCAACGCCGCGCGCAGGCGGACGAGCACATCGCGATCGACCGGCTCCCAGCTCTGCGGGGGAGCGGCAGGGTCCTGTCGCACTCGGCGCGGAAGGACCTGCCGCCGCTCGGTGACCGCGACGGCGGCCTGCCCCGAGAGCATCGGTTCGCTCGCGATGGGTATCACGTCGGGCGGCTCGATCAGTCCGGCCGCGGTCAACTCGCGCACCGCGACCAGTGCGCCATAGCTGGTGCGGCCGAGGTGGCGGGCGATGCCGGTGACACTGCGTCTGCTGTCGGCGGCGGCTAGTACTTCGGTCTGGCCGCCGCTGAGCGTGACGCGTCTGCGCCGGACGCGGCGCACCGGCACGACGGGAGCGCGGTCGACCAGTTCCGCGGGCCATGGTTCGGCCTCCGGATCACCGCGCCGCGCGCATTCGTGCAGCAGTACCCGCGGCGGGATCTGGCAGACCGGGGCCAGCCAATGCGGCGGCGCCGACCGGAATTCCGGAACAACCGGCGTGGCGAGCAGAAAGTAGGCGGCGTCGAAGACTGACAGCAATGCCAGGGTTTCCAGTCGCGGCAGGACCGGCACACGGCCCGGATCACCGGATGCGGCCCGCTGCCATTCCGCCGCGGTCGCCACACCGCCCGCGATCGCGAGCCGTTCCAGATCGGTGGTGCGCAGGCAATCGGCGGCGGTTATCGCGCCGTCCGCGAGGTGAAATGCGCCATCGCCCGCGCACAGCACTCCGGTGCATCTTTGCTTTTCCAGTCGCCGCAGTTCGGTCGCGACGTCAACGACCATGAGCGTCCTCGACCAATTCGCCGAGAATTGTGCGGAGGCGAAATCTCGCAATGGCCAGATTTCCGGTGTCCTCGTCGAATAGGACGTGTACGAAAAGGCGACCGTCGAAGTCGCCGTTCACCAGATTCAACAGGTGATAGCCGCGGGTGCCGCACACGATGATCTCGGTGAGGTCGTCGTCGCGGTCGGTCGCCAGCGCCGGACAGCCGAGCACCGTACGGACCACATCGGTGGTGGTAGCGGCGTCCTCGTGTTGATCGACGTGGTCGTGCCGACCTGCCGCGGCGATCGCCAGACCGCTCGCGCTGTCCACCATCGTCACGCTGCGCGCACCGGGAATGTCCATGATGCGTTTCAAGCAGTCGTCGATACCGATCACCGCGTCCGGCCTGTCATTTCGGGGATTCCAGCGGTCCAGACGCTACACACTGCGGACGGGTGATGGAAGACGAATTCTTCAGATTGCTCGGCGGGCGACGTATTTCCGCCGGATGCGCGGATAAGAATACCTTTCGGTATCAATACCTTTCGGTATCAAAAATGTGGGCCCGGCTGAATGTGGCACGGAATCCACACTTTTCGGCAGCCAGTGCTCGAATGCCATTCGGTATTAACGACTGTTGACACTGAGGTGGCGAGAATCGCTGCGGTAGTAGAGAACCGGCATTTTGATCGGCAAACGTGTATATCCAGCATAGCTACTGGCTGGCGAACACTCGACCGAGTGGTCGGAACATCGCCGGGGATGAGGATCCGGCCTCGCTGTGCGTCGGCGACGTGTTCGTCCCTGTCACCGTTGCAACGACGATCGGGCCATCCGGCCCCGCAGGCTTCACCGGCAGCTCGTTCAGCTCGCTGTCCCTGGACCGGCCCAACTCGGATCTGCGCCACGTTAAGGGCGTCGAACCTCGGGTGTTCCCGCTTCTCCTATTGATTGTGTGGAACCTGCTGCGGTACTCCTCGGCGTCGGACAAGATGAGACCCGTTGGTATGCGAGTTCTTCCCAGCAACACCCACACTTTCTGGAAGGGAGCTCGAATATGGCAGCACAGGACGTAGCTGAAAAGCGGTCGATGGAAGGCGTCCACGCAGGCGACGAGATCGATGTGGCCAGGCGGGATGCGGAAATGGCGCAGATCCAGTGCCAGGCCTTCTGTAATGAGGCGCGCATAGACGCACAGAACGCCCGCCAGGCCGCGAGCCAGGCTGCGGCCCTCGCACGTCAGGTGCAGGGGCAGGCGCGGCAGGTGAACAATCAGGCCCAGATCGCGCACCAGAGCGCGATCCAGGCGGTTCAGCAGTCGCAGCAGGCTCGTCATCAGGCGCAGCAGGCCACTCATCAGGCGCAGCAGGCTCAGAGTGAGGCGGATCGGGCGCAGAGCCAGGCGCAGCAGGCCGAAAGTTTGGCGCAGCAAGCTCAGGGGGAGGCCAATCAGCTGCAGCAGCGGTCGGCCGGTGCGCAAGGCCAGGCCGATGAGGCCACCCAGTTGGCGCAGCGGGCCGAGGATCTGGCGGCGCGGGCGGAGGACCGGGCCAATCAGGCGGACATGCAGCTGAACCATCTCCGGCAGCAGACCAGGCACCTGCAGATGCTCGGCCGCTGACCAGAGCGCGGACTCGTGTGATACCGGCGACCGGCCACACCAAGCCAAGTGGTGGGGCCGGTCCCCGGGCTCAGTGTCGAAGCAGACCGTGGTGAGCGATCCGAACATCGGCAACGACTCCCATCGCGGGCCAGCGGCGACCAGCGCCACCTACACTGGCCCGCATGTTTGTGCCACGGATGCTCGCATTGTCCGCGTTCGCCCTGCTCACGCCCCTCGCGGTGACGGCGTGCACGTCCGAAGGGGCCGGGTATAAGTCCGAGTGTCAGGTCAGCGGTTGTACGGTCACCTTCACGCGTGGCGTGAACGCGAAGGCCAGTGTGCTCGGCATCGAAGCGGAACTCGTCGCGGTGAACGGCAATACGGTCACGCTGAAGGTGGCCGGTCAGCAGGTCGATATTCCGGTCGGGCAGACCCAAGCCACCAACGGGTTCAGCGCGACGGTGCAGGACGTCACCGATGACAAGGTCGTGGTTCGGATCAACACCGGCGTCAATGGCAATTGATCCTCAGCCGCGGCCTCTTATGTCACCGACGACGCTGTGCCGCTGGCCGATTCGTTCCAGGCCGCGACGGAGGAACGTGCCGAGTTCCGCCGCACGCTGGTGGATACCGTGCCGCTGGCTACCGATCCGATCGTGCTCGTCCGGCCACCGGAGCGCGCCCTCCGCGGACCCACCGACCTCGCCGCCTACGCCGACGAGCCGTCGGCCTTCGATGCCGAAGTCGTATATGGCGAATCAAGCCACCCGGCTGTGCCGCGAATCCGGATTCGAACCGCGGGTGGTGTGCCGGTTCGGCAATCGGATTCGCGAACTGCCGGTCGACCCACGTCTATCGACGACCTTCGAAGCGTGACAGCCGCGCGGACTATCGTCGAACTATGGGCGTTATGGGTGAACTGTTCCCCGGGCAGAAGCTGGCCGACGAAGGTAGCGAGGACAGCGACGGTCAGGCGCACCGCCCGCGGGTCGAGATCGATCTCGACGCCGGTGTGGTGCGGCTCGGTCCTGCCGCGAAGGCGACTGACGAGACCGAATAGGACTGTGCCGCAGGCTAATTGCGCGCGGGCAACGCGCATCCGTCCGGCCCGCAGACCTCGGCTCCGCCGATGGTCTGAATGACCGGCTTCCGATCGGCCCAGGCCTGGTCCAGGGCTTGGGCGAAGACTTCGGAGGGCTGGGCGCCGGAGACGCCGTATTTGCGGTCGAAGACGAAGAACGGGACGCCTCGGGCGCCGAGTTGGGCGGCTTCCTGTTCGTCGGCGCGGACGGCGTCGGCATAGGCATTCGAGTCGTCGAGAACGGTGCGTGCGGCTGATTCGTCGAGTCCAGCGGTGACGGCGAGTCGCACCAGGCGCTCGTTGTCGGCGAACAGGGACTGTTCTTCGGCGAAATTCGCGCGGTAGAGGGCATCGAGGAGGGCGTCCTGTTTGCCTTCGGCGAGCGCGAAGTGCAGCAGGCGGTGCATATCGAAGGAGTTGCCGTAATCGCGACCTTCGGTCAGATAGGGCAGACCGATCGCGGCGGCTTGTGCGCCGATGCCGCGTTCATTCGCGGCCGCCTGCGCCTCGCTGATGCCGTACTTGTGCGCGATCTTGGCGATCACCGGTCCGGATGCGTCGGCGGGCAGCGTCGGATCCAGTTCGAACGAGCGGTGCACCACCTCGACGTCGGCGCGGTGCGGGAAGTCGGTCAATGCCTGTTCGAACCGCTTCTTGCCCAGGTAGCAGAAGGGGCAATTGATATCGGTCCAGATCTCGACCCGCACGGTCGACCTCGCTTTCGTTCGAACCCCCGGGTTGGCAACAGTTCGGGTACCGGATCTGTTCCCTGGCTGCCTCGGTGCACAGTGACCGGCCGGGCCAGGCACGAAACCTGGTCGCGCAGCTCGACCGAGCTTCCCACTGGAGGTGAGTTCGGGTGTTCTCCGCCACTTAAGCTGAGCTGATGGAGCAGCCGAACTCCGCCCGAGCCATTACATCTCGACACGGGACCGCACCGGCGAGAGCGACCCAAGGCCGCGCCGCGGAGCTGACAGAGCTCCGGGCGCGGCTGGGACCGCTCCAAACCTATTGGGGCTACGTACTGGCGGCGGTCGGCAGTACCGTCACCTTCATCCTGCTGTTCCAGTCGTGGATCACCGCGCAGGGGCCCGACGGCAGAGTCGCCGCCAACGCCTTCGGTCGGCTGGAAATAACCACGAACGCCATGAACGTCTGGTCGAAAGTGGCGCCCAAAACCCCGCCGGTCACCGGCATGTGGGCGATCCTCGCCAGCGCCGCCATCATCATCGCGCTCTGCGCCATCGTGCTGAACATCCGCCTTCGCAATGAACTTCTCGCCCGCCTGACGATGATTTCATTGGCGTGTGCCGCACTTTTTGTCATCCTGTGCTTGATCTACCTCAATGGCAAAGGTGCCGAACTCAAGGCGATGACCGGTCGCACCTATGATCTGGGCGGTCAGATCGGACAGATATTGAACTGGGCTACCGGTCGAGGCAAACTGGCCATTCCGGGCACCAGTACCGCCAGCTACGCATCCGCCAGTCTTACCCACTGGGGATTTCTCGCCGTGGTGACCTCGCTCGGTTCGACCATGGCGGCCATCGCACAATGGCTGCTCCTGCGTCGCGCGACCGACAATCCGGTCCGCCTGTCGTGGCGGATGCCCATTGTCCTTTCCCGAGCACCGTCGAACGACGACTGATGCAATTCGCTACCGGGAGAATGCCTTCCGCAGCGCCGTTGCCGCATCGAGTCGGGCGCGCTTGCTGTCGTCGAAGGGATGCCGGACGAATTCGTGGATCATGCCCGAATAGCGAGCGACCGTGACCGGAACCCCTGCCTCTTCGAGTCGCTGACCGTACTCTTCGCCCTCGTCGCGCAGGGCGTCGTATTCGGCCGTGACAATGAGTGCCGCAGGCAGCCCGGCCAGGTCGGGGGCGAGCAGTGGGGAGACCCGCGGGTCGAGCTTTTCCTCGGAACTGTTCAAGTAGCTGTCCATGAACCAGTGCTGGGCATCGCGGCTGATATTTCCGTACTTGCCCGCGTACTCCGTGATGCTGAAATTCGTTCTGCGGAAATCGAGATCGGGATAGATCAGCAGTTGGAAGGTCAGTGCCGGACCGTCGCTGTCGCGTGCCATGCGCGCGACAACCGCCGCCAGATTGCCGCCCGCACTGTCGCCGCCGACGGCAATGCGAGTGGCGTCGACGCCGATGCTCGCCGCATGCTCGGCGACCCACCGCGTCGCCGCGAAGCAGGCGTCGGGTGCGGCGGGAAACTTGTGCTCCGGAGCCAGGGGGTAGTCGACCGAGACCACGACACATTCCGCACCGTTGGCCAGACTGCTGCACAGTCCGTCATGGGTGTCCAGATCGCCGAGCATGAAGCCGCCGCCGTGGAAGAACACCAATGCGGGGAAGGGGCCTTCGCCGTCCGGGGTGTAGATCCGGAGCGCGCCGATGCCAGGTACGGTGCGGTTCTCGATGTCGGCAACGGGTTCCGGTTCGCCGAGTAGGGCGATCTGTCGGCGCCATCCCTCGCGTGCCTGCTCCGGGGTAAAGGTGTGCACCGAGCCGAAATCCGCGCGGGCGAGACGGTCCAGATACGCCTGAACTTGGGGGTGCAGCTCTGCTTTTGTTTCGCTCATTGGCCTATCGTCTGACTTGAAGTACGCTTCAAGTCAAGGAGTAGTGATGGTGCTCGATATCGCGGAAGTCGCCGAGCGGTCCGGATTGGCGCCGTCGGCGCTGCGGTACTACGAGAAGCGCGGGCTCATCGAACCCGACGGGCGCAACGGTCTGCGGCGCACCTACCGGCCCGAGGTGATAGATCGCTTGGCGCTCGTATCCTGTGCTCGCGCAGCGGGTTTCACACTCGCGCAGATCGCGCGGTTCCTCGTGGCCACGCCAGCGGATGCCGAACTCCGCCGTCATATGGCGGAAAAGGCCCGGCAATTGGACGAGGACATCGCCCGACTCACTCGCATGCGCGACAGCCTCCGCCACGCCGCCACCTGCACCCACCAACCGCTGGTCGAGTGCCCCGACTTCAAGCAGGCGTTCGGTTCGGTGCCGTAGTCTTCGGCGTTCCGGCTCGGGAAACAGGGTCCGGCGAGCGGTGCTCGCCGGACCCTGTTTCGGCGCGACGTCAGGTGGCGCCGACCCCTCCGCGGCGCCAACTGCCGTTACGCGGCCGGTGTGGTCGGTACCGCGATGCGGCAGTTGGCGTCGGCTTGCCGCCGGTCTCGTTCGACGATGCGGGTGTGCAGCAGCACGACCGCCTGAGCCAATTCGAGGCCGAGATCAGCGGCCCGGATGGCGGCGATTTCCATGGCGAGCATGTAGTCCTCGGGATCCGGATCGCTCAGGGTCTCGTCGAGCACCATGCCGGTCATGGCCTGCTCTCGTGTCAGCAGTCGGCCGGGCAGCCAGCTCAGGACCCAGCCGCTGCCGGTGTAGCGGGCGGTTTCGGGGGTGATGTCGCTGGTGATCAACCAGTCGGCCAGCCTCAGTGTCATGACCCCTCCCTTGGTCGATCGAAACCATCTGTCCCGGAGCGCGAGCTCCGGATCAGATGTGACGCTGACAACAATGCTATGGATCGCCACTTCTGGATGTCAACTAAGCATAGAAGCTATCTGAAGATATTTCTCACTCAATATTGCTTAAATTTAAGCAAACTCGGCTTTGTGTATCTGGAATCTGCTCCGTGAGAGCAGCTTTGAGTGCCGCTACGCGCGTTCGGGGTCGTGGTATCGGACTGGCCTTGCGCAATATCGGCCCGCCCGTATGGTTTTCAGCGATCGCCCAGAAAACTTCCATCGTCGCTACCACTGCCTCGGGGCGTAACGTGGCTATGATGACGTCGGATGACACATCGTGAGCATTGAAAATCCGAGCGTAGGGATGGAGGCGCGGCATGGCTGGCTCAGGGCCGGACGGTGAGCAGGTCGGGGATCTGGTCCGTCGGCTCCGCACGGAACGCGGGTTCACCCAGGCCGCACTCGCGGCCAAGACAGGTTGTTCGCGCAGCCTTATCCAGCAGATCGAGAACGGGACTCGGGTGCCACCGCTACCGTTGCGCGAACGTCTCAGCCTGGCGCTCGGCCAGGAATTGCCCTCGGCCGACGGTATCGCCGACGATCTCGCCAGCGGCGGATATCACGATCTGCGCATGCGCTTCAATGTCCTGCTCGGCAAGGACCCTGAACTCGTCGAGCGGGCGCTCGGCATCGCGGGCAGCCTGATCGATGCGACCTTCGCGCGGGAGGAGATCGAACCGCTGCGCATGATCGCGGATCGGCAGCTGGAGCGGGCCGAGGAAATCCTGGCGCAGATCCCCTCGCGCAGCGCGACGGTCTGGGAATGGAATACCGTCAGCGACTGGTTGATGATCCTCGAGCAGGCCAAGGCGTCGGTCCGCGCGATCCACACCGCTGATCTGGGCACCATCGGCGGCGACGTCGGCGACGACTATCACGCCGCGATTCTGCGCCTGGCCGATACGACCCATCCGCCTCGAATCGATGTGCGACGCATGTATGTCCTCGACACGATCGAGGATGTGTGGCCCTATGACGACAAATTGTGGAAACAGGCGCGTGCCGGGGTGGAGAGCGTGCTGGTCAAGCGCGAGCACGCGCGCAATGCGCAGAGCATGCTCATCGTCGACGAAAAGTACGTCGCCGTCGGTGAATACGACTATTCCCGGCAGGCGCGCGTGGCGACCCGGTTCTCGGCGTTGAAGCACGATGTCGCATTCGCGGTGCGCCGGTTCGAGCGCCTCTATGAGCTCAAGGTCGCCGGTTCGGGCATTGTCGTCAACGATATCGTCGCGTCACCGGAGCTGGCCGGTTACGAGCGCCTCACCGAGGGCGATTGCCGCGGTCTGTTCCGTGCGGCGCTGGAACAGAGTTGGCGCGAGATGACCGCGCCGGGAGAGCCGTCCTTCGAGAGTGAGGTGTCGTGACTCGGCAGGCTGACAACGATCGGCTGCCTTGGCGGACACCGGCACCCAGCCTCGCCGCCCGCACCAATCGCTCCGAGGAGCGCAAGCGGGAAGTGCGCAGGCATCTGGGGGCGCGGCCGCAGTTCGCGGGGACGGGCGACCGGACATATTCGGATGTGCTGGACGCTTACCACGGCGAGACCGGTCTACCGCTGGCCGAAAGTGCCGTCGCCGCACTGGATCTGGCATGGCGCGAACTGATGCATGCTCAACCTCCGGACGAATACGCCGACGGCACGCTGTATCACAAGCGACAGCCGCTGGTATTGCGAGAGTTGGCGGCGCACAAGCTGTTCGGGCGATTGGCGGAGCCGGTCGACGGGATACCCGGAGTCCGGGTATCGCATGAGGAGGTCATTGTCTGCCCGTACTCGAGCACCATGCTGCTCGAGGAGGCGGTCGCGACCCTGGCCCGGCCCGGTGGTGTGATCGTGTATCCCGAAGGCCTGTACAAGAGCTCGGGCATTCACGTGGAGAAGTACGGTCTGCGGATGGAGGCGTGCCCGGTCGCGCCGGACGACTGCTTCAAGATCGACCCGGATCTGCTGGCATCGTGCCTGGACTACTTCGCCGACCGTGACGAACTGTGCGGGGTGCTGCTCACGCTGCCCGGGAATCCGGTATTCACCGACTATTCGGCCGATGAGTTGCTGGCGATCGGCCGGGTGCTGGTTGCCAGTGGGGTACCTGTCATCTGCGATATGGCCTTCGATTGCATGGTGGAACAGCACATTCCGATTGCCGCGGTGCAGATCGCGACCGACGACGGCATGCGTCGGCTGTACGACCAGGTATTGACCATTACCGGAAACTCCAAGGGCTACAACGCCTTCGGACCGTGCAAACTGGGCGCGGCCTGCTCGGGTGATGCCGAATGGCTGGCCAGGATCCGAGAGCGGCTGACCATTTCGTTCCAGCGTGAGTCGACGCATCTGGCGCGGGCGATTGTCGAGCACACGCCCGAGAGCTACTTCGCGCGGAACCGGGTGCGGATGCTCGACCAGCTGGATCGCGCGCACGGCCACATCGATGCGATCAACGCTCGACTCGGTGTGAAAGTCATTCGGCCGCTGGGCAGTCGGCAGGGCATGTTCCTCACCGTGGTCTTCGACGAGGCGGTCCTCGACCAGGCAGGCGTCGAAACCAGTGCGGAGATAGAGGATCTGCTGCTCGCCGGTGCCGGAATCGATAGTGTCGCGCTGGCCCGGACCGGATCCGAGCGACTCGGTGTCCGATTCAACGTGCTCGCCCCCCGCAAGGCGCCGGGACGCGAGTCGGCGGATCTGGTCGACGAATTGTTCGACCGGCTCGAACAGCTCCTGTGTGAGATCCAAAATGGGCTGACTTATCCCAAAGTGCTGGCCGGGTGCGGTCTGCCGGTCATCGGACAACAATGATTGTCGGAGTTCTACGGGAGACCGCTGCTGAGGAGCGGCGCGTCGCGCTGATACCGGACGATGTGCGCGGGCTCGCGGGCGTGCGGGTCATCGTGGAGCACGCTGCGGGCCGGTCCATCGGATTCGACGACGCGGACTACGTGGCGGCCGGGGCACAGGTGGGCGAGCGTGCGGAGATCTTCGCGCGTTGCGATGTGATCGCGTGGGTGAAACCTCCAGCATACCAGCTGGATTCGGTGCGTCCGGGGATGACCCTCATCGGATTCCAGGACCCGCTGTATCGCCGCGACGTGATCGCGGAACTGCGCGCACGCGGCATCGAATCCGTCGGCTATGAAACCGTTCCGCACTCCCGCCCCGATATCGATGCGCTCTCCGCGATGAGCCGGATAGCGGGCGAAGTCGCCTACGAGCAAGGGCGACAACTCCTTTCGACCGACGGGCCGGTGCGCGCCCTGATCCTCGGCTGCGGGCAGGCCGGACTCGCCGCCGTCGCCGCGGCGGCCTCACACGGCGACGAGCCGACCGCATCGGGTAACCGCGGGGAACAGGAGTCCACCGCAATCCGGCACGGTGCCAAGGCATTCCTGCCGAATCCGGACGGGCTACTCGCCCACCTCGCCGCCGACCCGCCCGCCATCATCATCTGCGCCGCCGTGCATCGCGGCTCCCGCGGCCCACTGCTGCTCGACGCCACCGCACTGGACACACTTCGAACCGGGACGGTGATCGTCGACCTCGTTGCCAAATCCGGCGGCAATTGCGTTGCCACCATCCCGGATCGCACCGTAACCCTCCCGAACGGCGTGATCGTCACCCATCGATCGAACTACCCGACCCTGCGTCCGGTGGAAGCGAGTCACGCGTACAGCGCCGTCACCGCCGCCTTGCTGAAAAGTCGCACTGCGTTCAGCGCGGAACAGTGACCGGGTCGGTGCAGCTGGCCGCCGCGTCGACCAGTGAGCAGGACTGGGGTGTCCGAGTCGGACGGTAGTCGCCGGGAACACCGCCGTCGCGGGTGATCGCGGTGTAGGCGGGCACCGCGTCGGTCGGTTTGCGGGTGAGCGTCGGATCGGTCAGGACATCGACGGTGTAGAGGCCGAAACGTGGTGCCTGAACTGGCCCGATGGCAAAACGGGGTCCCTACGGCAAGGGCATAACACGACGGGAGCAGATCCCCGAGGCCGCGCTGCGCACGATCGCCGAGCGGGGGTACTCGGCCACCTCCATCGATATGGCCGCCCAACTCGACCAAGCCTGGCGCCGCTACGCCCACAACCCGGGCATCGAGTAGCGGCCATCCGGGTGCAGCGGCGCGGCCGAGCTCAGCACCGAAGCCGCTGTCGCCCGGCTGGTTTCGGTCACCGCGAACGGATTACATACCGCCGTACGGTGATCCGTGGTCGTGCTCGTGCTCGGTGTCGGGGGAGCCGCCCATCATACGCAGCATCGAGATTCCGCCGGTGCGCATGAAGATCGTGACCAAGACGGCCGCGAGGATGAGGAAGGCGATATTGAGCCAGGTGGTGTAGTTCCACCGGATTCCTTCCGTCATCACCATGGCGTTGCGCTCGGTGGGAATGAGATTTGTTGTGCCGAAGAGGATTTCGACGACATATCCGGCGCCGACCATGGCGGTGTAGAAGGTGGCGAGCAGGGTGAGGGTCATGCGGGTGCCGTAGTACTTGCGGTAGATATTGAGGATCGGGAGGATCAGCAGGTCGGCGTAGATGAAGGCGATCACGCCGCCGAAGCTGATGCCGCCGTTCCACAGCACCGCGGCCAGCGGGACATTGCCGATCGAGCAGACGAAGGACCCGATCGCCACCAGCGGCCCGACGACCGGTCCCCAAATGGCCGACAGCAGTGGATGATCGGTGAGGAAGAAGTTCTGCCAGAACGTCTCCGGCACCCATGCGCCGATCGCCCCCGCGATGAGCAGGCCGATGACGAGATCGCGCAGAATCGCGGCCCATTCCATCACGAAAACATGGGAGACCGCGGTAAGTCCCGGCCGGGACAGCAGCCTGTGTATGAAGGAGCCTTCGGCGGCGACCGCCATATCCATGGCGGCATGGCCTTCCATCGATCCGGCGAGTCCACGGTCGGCTTGGCGACGGGCCTCCTCGACGAGCTTGGACCGCACGAACAATCGGAAAAGCGCCGCGAGCAGCACGATCATAATGGGCCCGCCGACGAATTCGGCCGCGGTGAACTGCCAGCCCATCAGCAGCGCCAGGATGACGCCGAGTTCTATGACGAGATTGGTCGAACCGATTTCGAACGCCATCGCGGCGGTGAAATTCGCCCCCTTGCGGAACAGCGAACGAGCCAGCGCCACAGCCGCATACGAGCACGACGAGGAGGCCGCGCCGAGCCCCGCCGCAATGGCCAGGGTGCGCGGCCGATCATCGCCCATCAGCCGCAGAATGGTCGACTTGCGCACCACCGCCTGCACGACTGCCGACAGCGCGAAGCCGAGAACAAGAGCCCAGAGGATCTCCCAGGTCATCGACCCGGCCAGGGATAGCGCGTGCCAGATAGCGTCCACCACGCGACGCTATACCCCTGCGGGACGACTCTCGTTCAGGCGCTGCGCAAGACGAGGACGGTGATTTCGCTGGGCGCGAAGACCCGGAATTGCGGACCCCAGAACCCGGTGCCACGGCTGGTGTAGAGCTGGGTGTGCTCGCCGTGGCGGCTGAGACCGGCGACCACGGGTTGTTCGAGGCGGACCAGATAGTGGAACGGCCAGATCTGGCCGCCGTGGGTGTGACCGGAGATCTGCAGCGCCACCCCGGCCGCGGCGGCCTCGATGACCTGCCTGGGTTGATGGGCCAGCAGGACAACCGGTGCGTCCTGGTCCGCGCCAGCGAGGGCGGCCGGGAGGTCGGGCCCGTGTCCGGGCAGACCGACGCCGGTGGGGTCGTCGATGCCTGCCAGCACCAGCCGGTCGTCGCCGCGGGTGATCGTCTCGTGTTGGTTGTGCAGCGGCTGCCAGCCGATCGAGGTCATGTGCTCGATCCAGCCCGCCGCGTCGCCGAAGTATTCGTGATTGCCGGTGATGTAGAACCTGCCGAGCGGAGCCTCGATCTTGCCGAGCGGATCGACCTGCGGATGCCGCTTCTCGACCGAGCCGTCCGCGAGATCGCCTGCGTGGCAAGCGATATCGGGCCGCTGCGCATTCACCACATCGACGACCTTTTCCGACCAGCGCAACCGGTCCAGTGCGGCGTAGTGGGTATCGGTGATGACCACCATGCGCAGTCCGTCGAGCGCCGGTCCGAGTCCGCGGATCGCGACATCCAGGGTGCGCACCCGAGGCACCCGGCGCGCCTCGATCACACCCCAGACCGACAGCGCGGCCGCGATCACGAATACCCCGGCGGCGACGATCCTGGATCGCGCCGGATCATCCACCCCGCTCACGGCCAATCCGAGCCCGACCACATTGCCGATCACCGACCAGCTGAAAACCACCCACATCAGTCCGAGCAGCGTGTCGCCGACGATGGACGCCGCATCGTGCTGCTTCGGACCATGACCGAGAAACATCGCCGCGGGCAGGCAAACGAAACCGGCGAGGAATACCGCCGAGCCGAGCCAGAACAGCGCCCCATCGGTCGTAGCGCCGATCAAGGTCCACCACGGGACCAGGAACAGCAGGGCGGGAATCGCCAGAAACAGGACGATACGCGGCACGTATTTCACGAAATGTCATTCCTCGCGGGGGACGGTGCGGCGCACGGTCCCACCACCGGAGCACCATGGGCGCTATCGACGATAACAGCGTTGACGCCAGTGCGTCGGTGCCGGTAATCCGCGCAGGTCAGCCCTGGCAGGCGGGACCGCTGTACGCCGGATCGAGGGCTTTCTGCACGACGTAGCCGACGGTGGGGGATTCCGGCAGCGCACCATGGTCGAATTCGTCGTCCGGGCACAGGTCCTGCACCCAGACGTTGTCGACGGTGGCCCCGATTCCGGCTCTGAGAAAGGTGGTCTCGGGTGGGGTGACGACCCGATCGAGACGACTGGCGATAACCGTGTACTTGACTCCCGGCTCGGTATCGCCTCCGGCATTGAGGCTGCGCAGGAATTCACTATCGATCAGCTGTTGCGCCGCGGCCGTGCCCAGATATCTCGCGATCAGGCCGAGGATCGGCGCCTGCGCACTTCCGGTCGGCAGGAGAAAGCCGAGCCCTTCGGCGGTGGTGCCGTGATTGGTCGCCGCGATGGTGACCAGATGGTCCACTTTGTTCTCCGCGGGATCCCGCTGATTCGCGCCGCCGTCGAAGCGCATGAACTGCCGAACCAGCGGACCGCCCTGGGAATGCGCGACGATATCCACCTTCGGGACACCGGTGGCCGCACGCACCTCGTCGACGAATCGCGCGATTTCCCTGGCCGAGTTGCGCATATCCGCAGTGCCGTAGACCCCCGGCTGTGCACCTCGCATACTGGAGATCGCGCGCCCGTAACTCAGCGAGAATACGCAGTAGCCCTGCGCTTTCAGCTGCGGTGCGAGCACATCCCACGAGTTCTGATTCCCCCAGGTGCCGTGAACCAGGACCACGGGTTGTGGATGCGCCGCCGAGGGGTGGCAGGTCCAATCATTGGCACCGGCCGGTGGCACACTTCCGTCCGGACGTGCCTCGTCGGCGTGCGCCGGGGTGCACACGCCGAACAGGGTGCCGATCAGTACCGCGGGCACGATAATCGGTAGGAGAAGACGCGAACTTTTCGCAAACACCGCAAACGCTCCTTCGCTCACAAAATCGGGACCTGCAAACGAAACACGCCATCGGCTCGGTGATCTGGGCCGAAACGGCTGACAATCGCCTGCTTAATAACATGGCAGCGAATGCGTAGCAAATACCCTCGGTCGGGTGGCGAGTCGCGGAAATACGAGTCGGCGGTGTCACGATGGTCCGTGTGGTCGTTCGAGAGGAACCCGAATTCATGCGCAGCACACCGCGATCGGTAATCGCACTGCTCGCCGCGGCACTGCTCGTGGTCCCTGCCTGCGGGTCCGATAACGCACCGGCGGTCGCGCGCGGCGAAGTTGTCAGCACCACGCCGGTCACGCAGTTGTCGGCGGAACAGACAACGACCTATCTGGCCAGCGCGAATATCGGCACTCCCGCGCGCAACGGCGTCGACGCCTATCGTGTCGTCTACCGAACCGTCACTGCGGAGGGCGACCCGACCACGGCGAGCGGCCTTGTCGTGCTGCCGCGCACCGAGTCTCGGCGGCTGCGCGTCGTCACCTATGAGCACGGCACGCTGGTGCTGAAAAGCGACGCGCCCTCGGTGAACGACACGCGTGCCGATCGGGCCCGCACCATCATGTTCGCCGCGGCGGGCTACGCGGCTGTCGCACCGGACTACCTCGGCCTCGGCGTAGGCCCGGGCGCGCATCCCTACACCCATGCGCCCTCGGAGGTCAGCGCCTCGGTCGATCTGCTGCGCGCCGCCCGCACCATGGCCGCCGGACAGCAGCACGACCTCGACCCCGACGTCCTGGTCACCGGGTTCTCCCAGGGCGGTCAAGCCGCGACCGCACTGGGCAAGGCGCTACAGGGCGGTGACGCGCCCGGCTTCGGATTGGCCGCGCTGGCGCCGATCAGCGGCCCCTACGACGTTCAGCACGTCGAGACGCCCGGCGCCATCGCGGGCCGGGTCCTCCCGGCGGTCGCGGTCTTCTATCTCGCCTACTGGATCACCGCGATGAACCGGATCTACCACCTCTACGACCAGCCCGCCGACGCCTTCCGGGAACCGATTGCCGATCGCATCGAACAACTCTTCGACGGACAGCAGAACGAGATCACCATCGGCACCGCCCTGCCCGTACGTCCCGAACTGTTGCTGACGCCGAAGTTCCTTGCCCTGGCACAAGATCCGACCGGAACCGCGCGCGAGGCGGTGGCCGCCAGCGACGGCACCTGCGACTGGACTCCGCGCGTTCCGGTCCACCTATACGCTGCCACCGGCGATCGAAATGTGCTCTACGCCAATGCCGAACACTGTCTGCAAGCCATGCGTACCGACCGGGCCACCCTCACCGATCTCGGCGATATCGACCACTCCGCCACCGCGCGCGTCGCGCTCCCGCAAATCCTCGACTGGTTCCAACGCGAAATTCCGGCGAGCTGACCAGTTACCGCACCCAGCGACCCGAATCCCCTGGTCACAGCGTTAGGAGCAGGCTCACAGCGGACTGACAGGAAACGCAAAGGGGGTCCACCGGGACGACTGTGATACTCCCCAGGTGACAGTGACCAGTGCCCCGGCGTCCCTGCCCGACACGAGCCCACCAGATACGACGCCGCCCCATACGACCCCGCCCGCACCCGCGACAGCGTTGCCGCCGATCAGACGGTGGGAGCGCATCGGGCTGGCGGTGCTGCTGATCGCGACGGCGGTCGCCTATCTGTGGAATATCACCGTCAATGCCATGGGC
>NZ_BDBY01000004.1 GCF_001613225.1 Nocardia pseudovaccinii NBRC 100343 | reverse complement strand
GCCGCGGCGCGGGGCTGCTCGCCGGTGCCGTCTTCGCGGTGACGCCGGTGGTGGCGTTGATGTTCCGGTTCAACAATCCCGACGCGGTGATGGTCCTGCTGATGACGGCGGGCGCTTACTGCACGATCCGAGCACTGCGGCAGGCGAGTGTGCGGTGGCTGATGCTCGCCGGTGTCGCGCTCGGCTTCGCATTCCTGGCGAAGATGCTCGAGGGATTGATGGTTCTGCCCGCATTGGGCATCGCCTACCTGATCGTCGCGCCGACCAAGCTGCGTACGCGGCTGTGGCATCTGCTGGCCGCGGCGGGCGCGCTGGTCCTCTCCTCCGGCTGGTACGTGGTGCTGACCATCCTGTGGCCGGAATCCTCGCGGCCGTATCTGGCCGGATCCACGAATAACACCTTCATGGATCTGGTGCTCGGCTACAACGGCTTCGCCCGCTTCCTCGGCCGCAACCACAAGGGCGGCAACCGCTTCGAGCTGCCACCGGGCTACGAAATGCCGCACAATGCCGGAGGCGCACAGGGCTTCGGCGGGTTCGGTTCGGGTCCGGACCGGCTGTTCACCGGCGAAATCGGCTACGAGATCTCCTGGTTGCTGCCCGCGGCGATCCTCGCCTTCGTCTTGGTGCTGGCATCCCGGTGGCGCGCACCACGCACCGATCTGGTTCGTGGCGCGGCACTGACCTTCGGCCTGTGGCTGATCATCGACGGCATCGCCTTCTCGACCATGAAGGGCGGCATGCACGCCTACTACACCTTGGCGATCGGTCCCGCCGTTGCGGGAATGTTCGCACTCGGTGTGCACGAGATGTGGCGTCGCCGCGCCGTCGCATTCGGTCGAATCGGCTCCGCCGCACTCATTCTTACCGCCGGTGTCTGGGCATTCGTTGTCCTGCAGCGGAATTCGGATTGGCAGCCGTGGCTGCGCTGGACGATCATCGTGCTCTCGGTGCTCGCGGCGGTCGGTCTGCTCATCGCATCGCTTCCGGTGGCCGGGCGACGTCGCGTGCGGGACCGGGTGACCTCCGTGCTGGTTATCGCGGGCGTCATCGCCGGTCTGGCTGGTTCGACGGCATATGCGGTGGTAACGCTACCGCAGTCGCATACCGGCGGCGGCCCGACGGTCGGCCCGGCCAAGGCGCGCAAGCCCGATTCCCAACAGCAATCCCAGGTGGGCCGGATCATGGGCGGCAACTTCGCGGAGCCGCAAGTGGTGAACATGCTGAGCGACACCACGACCCGCTGGTCGGCGGCCGTGGACCGTTCCTCGACCGCGGCCACCCTCGAATTGGCCAGCCGCACAGCGGTTATCGCGATCGGCGGCTTCACCTCCGAGGATCCGGTGCCCACCCTCGATCAGTTCCAGGAACTGGTCCGCACCCACCAGGTCCGCTATTACCTGGCACAGGAAGTGCAACTGCCCGATTCCTGGCGCGTGCGCAACCAGGGCGATGCCGCGACCCCGGCCCCGGAAGACGAGCCGTGGCGACCCATCGGTCACAAGGACATCGGCGACTGGGTCGCCGCGCACTACCAGGCAGTCCACATCGGCAATGTCGCGGTCTACGACCTGGCCGCGACACCGAACTGAGGGTCCCCGCCGGAACCCGCCGCGCCCATGGGTCGGCGGGTTTCGGCCCGTGTCCTGCGGATCGGCTGCGCGAGGTGAGCATTGCCGAGACCGATTCAAAGGGGTGTCGCCGCACCACCGATGGCATCGCTCTGGTTGAAATCTTTGTGCCACTTCAGATTTGGATGCGGCGCTGTTCTGAGGGCACGTGCGACTTGACAGCGGCGGGCAGAGTGAGTGTATAGTCACTCACATGAGCAGACGCGGTGTTGTCCTTTCTACGTCGGAGATCCGGCGCGATGCGGTGGTTGATGCCGCGATCGCCGAATTCGCGCAGACCGGATACCACGGGACGCCCATCAATGCCGTTGCGGCGCGGGCGAATATCTCGCCCGCCTACGTATTCAAGCTGTTTCCCGGCAAGATCGCGCTGTTCATCGCGGCGCTGGACCGGTGCTACGAGCTGGTGGAGCGAGCGCTGTCCGCGGGTGCCGCGCGGGTCGATGGTGCCGAACCCGATGCCATCCTGCACGAGATGGGTGCGGCGTATGCGGAGTTGATCGCCGATCGAAATCTGTTGCTGCTGCAGGTGCATGCGCAATCGGCGGTCGATATTCCAGAGGTCGCCGATGCGGTGCGTCGTGGGCTCGAGCGCGTGGCGACCTTCGCGAAGACGCGCTCCGGTGCCGATGACGCGGCCGTGCAGCGCTTCATCGCCTACGGTCAACTCTGTCATCTCATCACCACGCTCGGTCTTGATGGTCTCGATGCCGACTGGGCGCGCATGCTGAGTGCCGGTATTCGGCACGTCGATCCGACGACGTGAGGAGTAGTTGTTTCAAACGACCGTTGCCCCTGCGGGGGCACTCTTTTTAACCATGGAGTGACTGTTCGATCACTCACTCTGTATCGAAAGGCAAACCGATGAACACCCAGGCAACCCAGATTCTGCTGCCCGGCCCAGTCGACCCGACGGGCTTGCAGGTTATCCACCGTGAACTGCCCGCACCGGCCGACGGTGAGGCCATGATCGCGGTCGAGGCCAGTGGCGTCTCCTTCGCCGAACAGCAGATGCGCCGGGCGAAGTACTACGACCAGCCGCCCTTCCCGTTCGTGCCCGGCTATGACCTGGTCGGCACGGTGACCGCGATCGGACCCGGCGTGGATCCGGCACTGCTCGGCCGACGTGTCGCCGCACTGACCAAGATCGGCGGTTGGTCGAGTCATATCGTGCTGGCCGCCGCGGATCTGGTTACGGTGCCCGATGGCCTGGATCCCACCGCGGCCGAGACCTTCGTCGTGAACGGTATTACCGCATGGCAGATGCTGCATCGCATCGCCAAGGTTCGCGCAGGTCAGACCATTCTGGTGCACGGCGCCAACGGCGGCGTCGGCTCGACGCTGGTGCAACTGGCCCGCCACGCCGGTATCCGGGTAATCGGCACAGCGTCCGCACAGCATGCCGAGGCGGTCGCGGCACTGGGCGCGGAGGCGATCGACTACCGCGGCGATGTGGTGGCACAGGTTAGAGCGCTGGCGCCGGGCGGGGTCGACGCCGTCTTCGATCATGTCGGTGGGCCCGGTATCGTCGACTCGTTCCGCCTGCTCGCATCGCACGGCACGCTGGTCTCCTACGGCACCGCGTCCACCAAAGACGATCCGGGCAACTCGCGCCTCCCGGTGCTCGCGCTGGTGGGCCGATTGATTTGGTGGAACCTATTGCCCAACAAGCGGAATGCGCACTTCTTCAATATCTGGGCGGGCCAGCGCAACCGCACCCGGTTCCGCGCCGAGATCGCGGCGGATCTCGGCGCGGTATTCGCGCTGGCCGCGGCGGGCAGCCTGCGTGCGCAGGTGGCCGCTCGTATTCCGCTGACCGAGGCCGCCCGCGCGATGGAGCTCGCCGAATCCGGCACCGTCACCGGAAAAGTCGTCCTCGTGCCCGGAAACCCACTGCCGCACTGAATCTTTGGTCAAGCCCCGGTCGTCGAGCCGGGGCAGACGATCATCAGGACGGTGACCACGGCCCACAGGAGGTTGAAGATGCCGGTGAGCATGGCCAATTGGGCGGTGGCGGGGATGGTCTGCGGCAAGGCGGCGAGGATGCGGGATTGGTCGGGCAGGATCGCCAGCGCGAGGATTCCGGCGGCCACACCGGTCAGGGCAATGGATACGGTGAGCCAAATATCGGTGAGGACACCGAGGCCTGCCGCGGTGGCCAGCCCGAAGACCGGAACGGCGAGGCCGATGGTGGCGTAGACGCGGCAGATGCGATGCAGGTTGCGTGCGATGGCCAAGCGATGTGGATCGGTCTGGACCTGGCGGACGGTGGCGGGGAACATGCTGGCCGCCACCGTTACCGGGCCAATGGCGATAATTGCCGCCAGAACATGCAGGGAGAGTAGAAGTTTCGTCACGGGCGGCGCTCCTTCATCTTGTCGGTGCTGCCGACGGTAATGATTGCCGAGCGGTGCGGGTACTGGCGGAATTGCCATATGCCAACGGATTCTCGCCAGGTGCTCTGAACTGCAAAGATCAGCAATGTCGCAGGTCACATCCATTGGCGGGAACCTCGCGATCACCTACGGTATCGGCATGCACACCGTGGCCGTTCTCGCGCTGGACCAGGTCCTGCCCTTCGACTTGTCCACGCCGATCGAATCCTTCACCCGCAGCCGCCTACCCGACGGCCGACCCGCCTATCGGGTTCGCGTCTGCGCGGCCACGCCGACGGTCGAGACCGAACTGTTCACCATCAAGGCGCGTTGGGGGCTGGAGGCACTGGCCGAGGCCGACACGATCGTGCTTCCCGGCTGCGCGGACCCCACCGTTGCGGTCCCGGATGACGTCATCGAGGCACTGCGCGCGGCGGCGGCCAACGGTACCCGCATCGCCTCGATCTGCGTAGGCGCATTCATCCTCGCCGCCACCGGTCTGCTCGACGGCCTGCGTGCCACCACGCACTGGATCGCCGCCTCGACCCTCGCCGCCCGCTATCCCGCCATCGATGTCGACCCCGACGTGCTCTACGTCGACAACGGACAATTCCTTACCTCCGCCGGGGCCGCCGCCGGAATCGACCTGTGCCTGCACATGATTCGCCGCGATCACGGTTCCGCGGTGGCCGCCGATGCCGCCCGACTCGCGGTCGTGCCATTGGAACGCGAAGGGGGACAGGCGCAATTCATCGTGCACGACCAGCCGCCGACCCCGCAGGGTGCGTCGATGGAACCGCTGCTGCGCTGGCTGGAGGAGCACGCCGCGAACGCCCTCACCCTCGAAGATGTCGCAGCTAGAGCCGGTATGAGTCCGCGCACGCTCAACCGCCGCTTCCGCGAACAGACCGGCACCACCCCGCTGCAATGGCTGCACCGCGCCCGCATTCGCCAAGCCCAATACCTGCTCGAAGCCACCGACCATCCGGTCGACCGCATCGCCACCCAGGTCGGGTTCGGTTCGCCCACCGCCTTCCGCGACCGCTTCAAACGGGTGGTCGGCACCAGCCCGCACACCTACCGAACCGCCTTCCGGAGTCGCTGACTCCATGAGGTTGCCATCCGTCTGCTCGTGCTGTCGGCTGGCCCGCCCGCCTGTTTCGGATCGTCACATCGGGGGCACCTTATAGGCATCAGGCATCAGGCATAAGCACCCAGCCTGACAGCGAAATGTGAGGTACCACCATGACAGCGGAAGGGCCGTGGGAGATTCCCCCGCTCGACGACGCTCCGGATATCGCCCGCGCGACCGAGCCGCAGCCGGGAATTACCTTGGCGGACGCCAGAAATTGGCCCGGGTTCGTCCTGCTGATCATCGGCGGACTCGTCGCCATCGTCGCCGCGGTGATCGGGGCGGTCGGCTTTCCGGGCACCGCGTTCATCTTCGCGCTCGCCGCCGTCGCCGCCTCGCTGACCGGTATCGCCCTCGTGCTCTTCGAGCGGCGCGGCCGCCGTCCACAGCCGCGCACCCCGGAGCAGCCCGCCCCCTGGCAGCCGACCGTCCCGCCCGGCGCTTGATTCATCCCTGACATTGCACCTTGGCAACCATCGCCGCGTCGGCATCTGCCGCATTTCGTCGCTCAGCGCCGCGGCCGCGCGTCGAGCGGCATCCTCGGTCAACAGCGATTCGACACCGTCCCTGACGTGCTCGGGCGAGATCAGATCCGGCGAAACCACCTGTGCCGCACCGGCTTTTCAGCGGGCGGCGGTGGGAATTGATCCGCGCCGCGCGGCAGCAGCAGCGGAATCCCGTGCGTCGGCGCGGCGAGAGCGAGTTCGTCAACCGCGCCGACGGGAACGCGAAATAGACTGCGTCAGTGGGCTTTACAGGCGTCCTCGGCGACGTTCTTGGTGGCGTTGAACTTGTCGATCGCGGCATTGAGGGTATCGGTCGGCGCGCGCCGGTCGAGCGTGTCGGCCAGGGCGTTGGTGTCGTCGCGGTAACTGCGCAGCGGGCCGGCGACGGCCAACGGCACGTCGGAGGTCACCTTCGAGTCGATGGTCCGGGCGTTGTTGCGCAGCGCGGTGACGGCGTCATTGGCCTTGGCGTTGGTCTCCGGATCGTTGACGCCCTTGTTGTTGCTCGCGTCGATGTAATCGTTGAAGCTCCGGATCGAGCTGCTGTTCGCGCTGGTGAAGGTGTCGCAGGCGGTGCCAGCCGCACGTTCGGCCGCCGCCGCGCGGGAGGAGGATGCGGCCACCGACGACGCTGTGACCTCGGAGGCGTATGCGGCCAGTTCGGTCTGGTTGACCTGCGCGCTGCCGTTGATCTGTTTCGAGCACGCGCCGATGGTCAGAACACCCACCGCGGTCGCTGCCGCCGCGGCGACGAGGCCCGTCCGCTCTAGTCGTCGCATGTCGGTTCCCCTCTTCCCCTCCGAACATCCGGCCGCTGGAGGAGCGTAGGAAGCCGGACGTAACGACCGTACTTGTTCGCGACCGTCGACGTCAGCCGACCGAACCGATATCGATGACCAACCGATATCGAACGGCCGAAAAAGCACTGGTCAGAACCGCGTGGTCGGTGCGGAGCACACCGGAACGCGATGGTCCCGGTGTGCTCCGCGACGCGGTGTCAGCGCTGGCCGAGCAACCCGCGCATGGTGCCGATTTCGGCCTGCTGGGCGGCGACGACGGCGGTGGCGAGAGCCTTCGCGTCCGGATTGACGCCGCCGTCGAGTTCGGTGTTCGACATGGCGATCGCTCCCGTGTGGTGCTCGATCATCAGCTCCAGCCACTGCCGGTCGAAGTCGGCGCCGGAAGCCGCTGCCAGCGTGTTCATCTGCTCGTTCGACATCATGCCGGGCATTGTGGTCGTGCCGGGCATGTTCATGCTGGTCGTCATCTCCATGTTGTGCCCGCCATGGCCGGAACTGGTGGGCGCGGGCTTACCGAAGCTCTCCAGCAACTTGGTGATCTGCTCCATCTCCGGTGACTGCGCCTTCTCGATATCCGCGGCGAGCGCGCGCACCTGCTCGTTCCGAGTGCGGCTCGGCACCAGCCGCGCCATCTCGACCGCCTGCGCGTGGTGCGGGTACATCATCTGCAGGAAGGTCACGTCCGCGTCGTTGAAATCGCTTCGGGCAGCGGGCTTTCCGGAGCTCACCGACGCGGAGCCGTGATCCATCCCCGGCATGGAGTCGTCATTGCCACAGCCTCCGGCGAAAAGCGCGGCGGCGGTGGACGTTGCGGCAATGGCGACGGTGATTCGGCTACGGGTGCTGAACATGTCTGTGCTCCTGAGGAATTACGAATGAACGGTTTTTCGGGCAGGTTGCAGCCGCGTCCGTTGTTACGGGCGCGGTGGGGTCTGTCAGATCCGCAGAATCGACAATTCGGCCAGGGACAGCACGGTCCACGGTGGTGCGCGTTCGCGTATCGGCCGCCACTGGCGCGGTTTCGACGTACCGCCACCCGGTCGATCGAGGGTGATCCAGTAGAGCAGTACGAGCATCAGGGCGACCGCGACGGCGGTCAGGATGAAGACGCAGGCGTGCATGCCGCCGTGTGCGTGGCCGCAACCGTCATCGGTGCAGTCCGGTTCGGCGGCAGCATTGTGGTCGACGGGCAGTGCCATGGTCGCCATCGTGTGGTGGTCATGGGCGGGAGCGACCGCGAAAACTCCGGCGTGCATGGCGACAATGCCTGCGAGCAGCACCAATACGCCGAGCACCCGGACGAGTCCGGTGGTGCGCGAAGGCGGCTGCGGTTCGACCACAGCGTCATTCTAGAGAGCGCTCGGGCGTCGCACGTTGATACCCCCTGGCCGTATCGGGCACCGGCTAGGTATTCGCGATATCGATGACCAGCCGAGTGGGATTGGTCAGGGTGCTGACCTCGAAGGCCGGACGATCGGTATGCACCCCGATGAACGATTGGGTCGTGCCCTCGAAGACCCCGCTCCGGTACACCCCCGCGACCACCGGCGCACTGGGATCGGTAGCCGGATCAGGACCCGAATACGGCGTCACGCCATTGTCGAACGGATACGCCGACCCGGTGATCTGGACCTCCAGAATCGAGCGGCCCGCGACCTCGACGACCTTGCCGCTGGCGTCCTGGATGGCCTGCTCGGTGTACTGCACGATCCAGCCGGGCGTGCCCGCACCGCCGAGTTCGTAGACCACGCGATCGAAGCCCGCATGGTGCCCTATCCGAATGCCGGACACGGTCAGTCCCGCGTCGGTGGACGGGGTCCCGCGCTTGGGCCCCGCGTCGCGCGGTGCGGTGTCGGGTGCATCGGTGAATGTGCCGGTCGTGGTCGGCGCGGTGGTCGTGGTGGTCGAGCTGGACCCGCCGTCGCCGCAGCCGACGAGCACCGTCGCCGCGGCGGCGACCAACAGCACCATCCTGTTACGCATGTGGCTGATGGTATTGGCCGCGGTTCCCGCCGTCGGGCATTTGCGATGACCCGGTGTTTGGCACCGGAGTGTCGCAGACATGGCGGGGTGGACGCGATCCATCGGCAACGATCTAGCACACTTGAGGTGTGGAAGATGTCGAGGACGTACTTGGCCGGCTGCGGCGGTACCCGGATGTGGAGGCGCTGAACCTCTACGCCGTCGATGCCGCCGACCGGCTGATTCTCGACGTCGCCGCCGAGGCCATCGATACCGCTGGCAGCGGCCGGATCGCGGTGATCGGCGACGCCTACGGGGCGCTCACCCTCGGCGCGATCGCCGGACACGATCTGCGCGATATCCGTGTCCATCAGGACCTGCTCACCGGCGAACTCGCGTTGGCCAGCAATGCCCGCGCGCTCGGTCTCGCGGATCGCTATACCGCACACGCGCTTTCCAAAGAATTGCTCGCCGACGCCGAGGTCGTGCTGCTGCGACTACCGCGCATGCTCGCCGGACTGACCGAGGTCGCCGATGCCATCGCCCGCTACGCGGATCCCGAGGTGACCGTATTCGCGGGCGGGCGCGACAAATATCTGACCAAGTCCATGAACGATGTACTGGCCGAATCGTTCTCGCAGGTGCGCGCGAGCCGGGGTCGGCAGAAGTCCCGCGCGCTATTGGTGAGCGGGCCGAAACCGGTTGCCGCGCCGCCGTTTCCGGTGCGCGAGCGGATCGACGATATCGATATCGACGTCGTCGCGCACGGCGCCGCGTTCTCCGGCGCCAAATTGGATATCGGAACCCGATTCCTGTTGCAGCACTTCAAGTGGATGAAGCCCGATGCCCGCGATGCCATCGATCTCGGTTGCGGTACCGGCATTCTGGCGGTCGCGCTGGCCAAGGCCCGGCCCGGCATCCGGGTGGTCGGCACCGATCAGTCGGCCGCCGCGGTGGCGTCGGCGCGGGCGACCGCGGTGGTCAACGAGGTCGCCGATCGGGTGACCGTGGTGCGCGACGACGCCATGTCCTCCGCCGCCGACAACAGCGCCGATCTGGTGCTGTGCAATCCGCCGTTCCATGTCGGCGCCGCCGTGCACACCGGATCGGCGATCAAGATGTTCGCCGAAACCGGTCGGGTGCTGCGTCCCGGTGGTGAACTGTGGACGGTTTACAACTCACATCTGAACTATCGCGGCGTGGTCCAGCGGATGGTCGGGCAGACCGAGGTGATCGGTCGCAATCGGAAATTCACGGTGACGCGATCCGTGCGTGGACTGCGCGACGTTCAGCGGTAGTAGAGTCCGAATTGTCCGTACCGAAGGGTCGCTCGGGAACTCGGCCGGGTCGATACACGTTGGACAACCTAGTTGGATATCGAGCGACCGGCTCGCATGAGACGGCTCGGGACTGACGGCCACGGCGACGTGGACCACGACTCCAGAAAGGCATCGACGGTGCGCACCACTAGCAATCCGGTTTTTCGTCAACTTCCTCGGCAAGAGGGCAGTGGCTATGCCAACTTCGGATCAGGGGTGGCGGGCGCGGGCCAGATGACCCAGCAGGCCGGTCAGTACCCGCAGTACCCCCAGTATCAGCAGGCCCCGGCCACCCGGGCCATGACCATCGACGATGTGGTCACCAAGACCGCGATCACCCTCGGTGTGCTCGCGCTGTCGGCGATCATCTCCTACGGCCTGACCAACGCGAACACCTCGCTGGCGCCGCTGTTCGTCATCGGCGGCGGTCTGATCGGCTTCGTGCTGGTGCTGGTCGCGACCTTTGCCAGGAAGATGGACAACCCGGTCGTCGTGCTCTCGTACGCGGTCTTCGAGGGTCTGTTCATCGGCGCGCTGTCGTTCATGTTCACCAATATCGAATTCGGCGGCGTCGGCGGCAGTGCCATGATCGCGCAGGCGGTGCTCGGCACCTTCGGCGTCTTCGCGGGCATGCTCGTGGTCTACAAGACCGGTGCGATCCGCGTGACCCCGCGCTTCACCCGAATGATCTTCGGCGCGATGATCGGCATCTTGGTCCTGATCGTCGGCAACCTGATCGCCAGCTTCTTCATCGACGGCGGCCTCGGCCTGCGTGACGGCGGCCCCCTCGCCATCGTCTTCAGCCTGGTCGTGATCGCGGTTGCCGCCTTCAGCTTCCTGCTCGACTTCGACGCCGCCGACCAGCTCATCCGCGCCCAAGCCCCGGAGAAGGCCGCATGGGGCGTCGCCCTCGGCCTGACCGTCACCCTGGTCTGGCTCTACATCGAAATCCTGCGCCTGCTGAGCTACTTCAACAACGACTAGCGATTCGGCTACCGAGAACGGCTCCCTTCCCGATCGGGAAGGGAGCCGTTCTTTGTGTGTATCGAGCACCACCATCGGGCTCAGGTGGCAATGCCGAGACCGGCGGCGTGGAAACTAGCTGAGGCGCTCGATGACCATTGCCATGCCCTGGCCGCCGCCGACACACATGGTCTCCAGGCCGAACTGCTTGTCGTGGGTCTGGAGGTTGTTGATGAGGGTGGCGGTGATGCGGGCGCCGGTCATGCCGAACGGGTGGCCGAGGGCGATGGCGCCACCGGACACGTTCAGCTTGTCGAGGTCCATGTTCAGCTCGCGGGCGGACCCGAGGACCTGGACGGCGAATGCCTCGTTGATCTCGTACAGGTCGAGGTCGTCGATGGTCATCTTGGCGGTCTTCAGGGTCTTGCGGACTGCCTCGATCGGGCCGAGGCCCATGATCTCGGGGGACAGGCCGGAGACGCCGGTGGCGACAATGCGCGCCAGCGGGGTCAGGCCGAGTTCCTTGGCCTTGGTGTCGCTCATGACGACCAGCGCGGCAGCACCGTCGTTGAGCGGACAGGCGTTACCGGCGGTAATGGTGCCGTCCGGGCGGAACACCGGCTTGAGCTGCGAGATCTTCTCGTAGGTTGTGCCTGCGCGCGGGCCGTCGTCGGTGGTGACGATGGTGCCGTCGGGCAGGGTCACCGGGGTGATCTCCCGTTCGAAGAACCCGGCCTTGATGGCCTCCTCGGCGCGGTTCTGTGAGCGCACGCCCCAATGGTCCTGGTCTTCACGGGTGATGCCGGTGTACTGGGCGACGTTCTCGGCGGTCTGGCCCATGGCGATGTAGACGTCGGGCAGGATGCCCGCCGCACGCGGATCGGTCCACAGGTCGGCGCCGCCCTCGGCGCGCTTGGCGGTGCGGGCCTCGGCCTCGGCGAACTCCGGGTTGTGGGTGTCCGGCCAGCCGTCGGCGGTGCCCTTCGGGAACCGCGACACGGTCTCGACACCGGCGGAGATGAACACGTCGCCCTCACCGGCCTTGATGGCGTGGAAGGCCATCCGGGTGGTCTGCAGCGAGGAGGAGCAGTAGCGGTTCAGGGTGACGCCGGGCAGGGTGTCGTAGCCCAGTTGCACGGCCACGTTGCGGGCCATGTTGAAACCGCCCTCACCGGCGGGCTGGCCGCAGCCCAGGATCAGATCATCGATCTGGGTGGGGTCGAGGCCGGGAACCTTGTCCAGGGCCGCGCGGACCATCTGGGCCGCGAGGTCATCCGGCCGCATGCTCACCAGCGAGCCCTTTCCGGCGCGGCCGATCGGCGAGCGAGCATAGGAAACGATGACGGCCTCGGGCATGAGGACTCCTTTGTTGGACGGTCATTGTGCGTCCGGACGGTGTCCGAAACGCGGTCTTCGAACCGTTTGTTACTTGTGCGTTCGAATCGAATCTACGTCGCGTCCTGTTGGGCGGGAACCCGGGGTCGTCTCCTCGAGTGCCTCGATCAGGACCGGGAGCAGCAGCGCGGCCGCCCGTTCGTAA
Source organism: Nocardia pseudovaccinii NBRC 100343 (assembly GCF_001613225.1). GTDB lineage: Bacteria > Actinomycetota > Actinomycetes > Mycobacteriales > Mycobacteriaceae > Nocardia > Nocardia pseudovaccinii. The sequence continues at coordinate 3,734 of NZ_BDBY01000004.1, read as the reverse complement.
CCCGCCGCCGAGGGGTGGAATCCGTCCTCGGAGAACAGCTGCTCGGGTGCGGCACGGAACTCCGAGGCGAGCCGGTCACCCATTGCCACCGGGATGCCACCGGCCATCGTGGTCGCGACCGATTGGGCCCGCGCCAAGCGGATGCTCCAGTTACGGACCACCGTCCGCAGCGGCTGCGGAATTGCCACGACGGTGCCGAGATTCGGGCAGGTGCCGACCACCACGATGCTGTCGGCACGGCGCAGGCGGGCCACCGCGGCGGCGAGCCGGTGCGCGGAGGCGCGGATGGAGTGCTTCTTGGTGACGTCGTTGGCCCCGATGAGGATGACCGCGGCATCCGGCGGCGGTCCGGCGACGAACATCGCGTCGACCTGTCCGGCCAGCCCCTTCGAGGTCGCACCGGATATGGCCTTGGTACTCAACCGGATTCGCTGTCCGGTGGTCTCGGCGAGGCCGCGCGCGATGCGCACGCCGAGGACTTCCTCGGGGGATACGCAGCCGACTCCGGCCGCGGTCGAATCGCCGAAGATCATCAGGTGCACGTCGGCATGCAGCCCGGTGCGCCACGGCTGCGGCGCGAGGCAGCCCGCGGTGTAGATCCCGTCGGCTTCGGGCGGTTTCGACGTATCACGCCCGATGACCCCGCGCGCGACACCGGCCTGTGCCATGAGCAGCCGATAGGTCGCCCACCATGCGGTCCCGGCGCCGGAACCGGCCAATACAGTTGCGGCACCCGTCACTGCCGCGGTCTTCCATAATCCCCCGCCTCCCCGCATCTTTTGCCGGTCGTTGGGAGTCACGGTAGTTGCGTTCCGGGCCGGCGGTTCGGTACACCACAGCTTCTGGGCGTGGCTCCCCCGCCTCCCCGGACCTTCGGCCGGTCGTTGGGTGCGACGACTGTTTCACGCCGGGCCGGCGGTTGAGGGTGTGCCCAAGTTTTGGGCGTACCCGGTGAGTTACCCATGTACATACGAAATCAGTTGTTGCGTTCGGAGGCAACACAAGATGAGCTGCCACACCCGGGTTCCGCATCGGCAGCGCAGTTCCGGTCGGCGCGCCCCTGTGGTGCAGCCAGGCCGCGAACTCGTGGCGCGGCTCAGGCGGGCGGGTCGCCGGGAACGTCGAACCACCCGTGCGCGGGGACACTCGCCGTGTCGGTGCTGACGGTGACCTCGACGCGTCCCGGACCGGTGTCCTGGAACAGGGCGTACTGAATGCTGCCGTAGAGGCCGGTGACCACGTTGTTGTCGTAACTGCCCGTCGCGCCGGTGTTCAGATTGCGCCACGCCACAGTGGTGCGGACCTCACACAGCGGAGCCAGCGGATAGTCGCCGGGTCCGAGACCCACCGCCGGATCCGCGCGCACATTGAGAACGGCCCGGCCCGGCCACTGCGCACTGGTGTCGGCCCAGGTGCGGACGGTCGTCCAGCAGAGGCCGCCGTGCGCCAGCGTCGGCACCTGCGGGAACTGAACGGTCGCGGCCTGTGCGGGGGCAACCCCGACGACTCCGGCGGCCACTGCCATTCCGGCCAGAACTGTCGCGGCGCGAGCGATGTTCGGCTGCTTCATATTTGCGATCCTAGGGAAGTGATCGCCGTCATGTGCGATTTGCCGGGCCGGACGCGCGCGCACGGATACCGACCCCTTCTGCAACGATAGGGGCATGCGCATCGCTGATCACGTCGTTGACCTCATCGGCAATACGCCGCTGGTTCGATTGAACTCGGTGGTGGGCCCCAATGCAGGCATTGTCGCGGCCAAGATCGAATATCTGAATCCGGGCGGTAGCTCCAAGGACCGCATCGCCGTGAAGATGATCGAGGCGGCCGAGGCCTCCGGCGCGCTGCGGCCGGGCGGCACTATTGTCGAGCCGACCTCCGGCAATACCGGTGTCGGGCTCGCGCTGGTCGCGCAGCAGCGCGGCTACCAGTGCGTGTTCGTCTGCCCGGACAAGGTCAGCGAGGACAAGCGCAACGTGCTGCGCGCGTATGGCGCCGAAGTCGTGGTGTGCCCGACCGCAGTGCCCCCGGACCACCCGGACAGCTATTACAGCGTCTCCGACCGGCTGGTCCGCGAGATCGATGGCGCGTGGAAGCCGGACCAGTACTCCAACCCGGGCGGCCCGGACAGCCACTACGAGACCACCGGCCCGGAGATCTGGCGCGATACCGACGGCAAGGTCACCCATTTCGTGGCCGGTGTCGGTACCGGCGGCACCATCACCGGCGCCGGTCGGTATCTGAAGGAAGTCTCCGGCGGCAAGGTGCAGATCGTCGGCGCCGATCCCGAGGGGTCGGTGTACTCCGGCGGCACCGGTCGGCCGTACCTGGTCGAGGGCGTCGGTGAGGACTTCTGGCCCTCGGCCTATGACCCGGCCGTGCCGGACGAGATCATCGCCGTCTCCGATGCCGACTCCTTCGATATGACCCGCAGGCTCGCGCGCGAGGAGGGGCTGCTGGTCGGCGGCTCCTGCGGTATGGCTGTGATCGCGGCCATCGAGGTCGCCCGGCGCGATCCGGATGCGATCGTGGTCGTACTGCTGCCCGACGGCGGCCGTGGCTACCTGTCCAAGATCTTCAACGACCAGTGGATGAGCTCCTACGGCTTCCTGCGGGATCGGATGGACGGCGCAGCTGAGCCGCTGGTCGGCGATGTGCTGCGCGGCAAGTCGGGTGCGCTGCCGGATCTGGTGCACACCCACCCGTCGGAGACCCTGCGCGATGCGATCGAGATCCTGCGCGAGTACGGGGTTTCGCAGATGCCGGTCGTCGGCGCCGAGCCGCCGGTGATGGCGGGCGAGGTCGCGGGTAGCGTGACCGAGCGTGACCTGCTGTCGGCGGTCTTCGAAGGCCGTGCGCAGCTGACGGATTCGGTCGCCCAGCATATGAGCCCGTCATTCCCGCTGATCGGCTCGGGCGAGCCCATTTCGGCCGCGACCAAGGCGCTGTCGGATACCGATGCGTTGATGGTGGTCGAGGACGGCAAGCCCGTCGGTGTGATCACTCGCCACGATCTGCTCGGATTCCTGAGCACCGGCTCTATCTGAGCGTTCGCGTTCCCGTCATGCGGATCGGCGGGGGTGCGAATTGACTTGGGCGGCACCGATAATGAGGTCGCTCCATTGATCGGCGAGCAGAGCGAGGCGGTACCAGGCCGCGTGCACGCGATCGTCGGTGACCTTCTCGGCGGTATGCAATAGGTGGCTGGCATGCACGTAGGCGGCGGCCATCCGATCCATTGTCGCGCCGATGGATTCGGCGCGGATATGTGCGGTCGAGCGTCGCTGCGGCACTCGCGTGATCACCCAGGTATCGATGGCGGAGACGAGTTCGGCTCGGCGGCAATCGATTCCGGCGGTGGCGAGCGGATCGCCGTGCCGCTGCCGGTGCAGGTCGGCGAGCGCGTGTGCCAGCGGAATGAGCGGATGATCCTGTCCCGGCTCGACCGGATGACCGCCGAAGGCGGCGACCAATTCACGTTGATCCGGCAGCGCTCGCGCGCCTTCGATGATCGGGCCGCTACTACGCACGAACATGGCTGGCTCCCAACGGGATCGAGAGCAACCGGCAGGCGGGGTCGGATGAGAGCGCGTGCATCGTGTACCTCCACGGACATTTCGATGCGATTAAGCTTGCGCCTCGTCCCTTGCCAATTCGGTGACATCAAGATGGCACAGCGATGACAGGCAGTAACAATGTTCTCTACACGGTGCAATTCGCGTTGTGAAAGTAGG
>NZ_BDBY01000003.1 GCF_001613225.1 Nocardia pseudovaccinii NBRC 100343 | reverse complement strand
GCGGCCAGGGCTGGGCCGACGCCATACAAGACGACTACCCCCACCAAGGCGACTTCTCCCGGACCGGCGAATACATGCGCTACGACAACCCCCGCGACCTGCGCTGACCCGTTCTCCGGAACGCCGCCGCCGTCTCCGGCCTCGGCGAGCGGGTGTCATCGGGTTGGACGAGTGATCGCATGAGAATGCGCTGGTGGCGGCAAATGTCGAGAAGGCCCGCCACCAGCGCATTCTCATGCGATAGTTCGCGATTGGGACGGGGGTGGGCGGGGTTGTTATCGAAATGCGTTCGAGTCGGTGAGGGCTTTTCCGAGTACTAGTTGGTGCACCTCGGCTGTGCCCTCGTATGTGAGGACCGACTCTAGGTTGTTCGCGTGCCGCAGTACCGGATAGTCCAGTGTGATGCCGTTGGCGCCGAGGATGGTCCGGCATTCGCGGGCGATGGCGATGGCCTCCCGGGTGCTGTTCAACTTGCCCGCGCTGATCTGCTCGGCCAGCACCTCGCCACGATCCTTCAACCTGCCGACCTGCAGCGCGAGCAGCTGGCCCTTGCCGTATTCGAGCGCCATATCGGCGAGCTTCGCCTGGGTCAGCTGGTAGGCGGCCAGCGGCTTGTCGAAGACCTCCCTGGTCCGCGCGTACTCGATGGTCGCGGCCAGACAGTCGCGCGCCGCGCCGAGCGCGCCGAAGATGATGCCGAACCGAGCCTCGCTCAGACACGCGAGCGGGGAACTCAGTCCGCGCGACTGCGGCAGCACCGCATCGGCGGGCAGCCGCACATCGTCGAAGTCCAACTCCGCGGTCACCGATGCGCGCAACGACAACTTGTGATGCATCTCGCGCGCGGTGAATCCGGGCGTGTCCGTCGGGACCAGGAAGCCGCGAACCACCTGCCTGCCCTCGTCCTCGGTCTGCGCCCACACCACCGCGATATCGGCCACCGAACCGTTGGTGATCCACATTTTGGAGCCGTTGAGTACCCAGTCGGTGCCGTCGCGCTTGGCCCTGGTTCGCATGCCACCCGGATTCGAGCCGAAATCCGGCTCGGTGAGACCGAAACAGCCGAGCGCGCGCCCGGCCGCCATATCCGGCAGCCACTGCTGCTTCTGCTCCTCGGAACCGAACTTGTGGATCGCGGTCATGGCCAGCGAACCCTGCACCGAAACCATGCTCCGCACACCCGAATCGACCGCTTCGAGCTCCTGGCAGGCCAGACCGTAGGCGGTCGCCGATAGGCCCGCGCATCCGTAGCCCTCCAGGTGCATACCGAGCAACCCGACATTGCCGAGTTCCGGCGCAACCTCACGGGCCGGGAACGTCCCCGCCTCGAACCATTCCGCGATCTGCGGCCGCAACCGATGATTCGCGAACGTGCGGACGGTATCGCGGATCTCGCGCTCGTCCTCGGTCAACAAGGCATCGATCGCGAACAGTTCATCAACGCTCAGCATGAGCTCAACCTACCGCCGTCGCCGCCGCGAAAGCGGGGATCGGGTCACAACAGATGATCCGGACGATAGGCCGCCGATCGCCCGGGTTTAGGCTGACCGCATGAGTGAGCTGGGATTCTCCACCAGGGCCGTGCACGCCGGATATGAACCCGAAGCGCGGACCGGTGCGGTGAACGTGCCCATTTACGCGAGTTCGACGTTCGCCCAGGACGGGGTGGGCGGATTGCGCGAAGGCTACGAATACGGCCGCACCGGCAACCCGACCAGGACCGCACTCGAGGCGAACCTCGCCGCGCTCGAATCGGGCCGCTACGGACGCGCATTCGCCTCCGGCATGGCCGCCACCGACTGTGCGCTGCGGGCGACGCTGCGCCCCGGTGACCACATCGTCATCCCCGACGACGCCTACGGCGGCACCTTCCGGCTGATCGACAAGGTCTTCAGCCAGTGGGGCATCGAGCATTCGCCCGCGCATGTATTCAATGTCGACGAGATGCGCGCCGCGATCCGTCCGAACACCAAGCTGATCTGGATCGAAACCCCCACCAACCCGCTGCTGAGCATCGGCGATATTCCGGCACTGGCCGAGGTCGCGCACGTCGCTGGCGCGAAACTGGTGGTGGACAACACCTTTGCGACGCCGTACCTGCAGCAGCCGCTGCTGCTCGGCGCCGACATCGTCACGCATTCGACCACCAAGTACCTCGGTGGACACTCCGATGTCGTGGGCGGCGCGTTGATCACCAACGATCCGGAACTCGATGCGGCATTCGCCTTCCTGCAGAACGGTGCGGGCGCGGTGCCCGGCCCGTTCGACGCCTTCCTCACCCTGCGTGGCACCAAAACCCTCGCGGTGCGGATGGATCGGCACTGCGACAACGCCGAAACCATTGCCGAATTCCTGACCAGGCATCCGGCCATCTCACAGGTCATCTACCCAGGCTTGGCCGAGCACCCGGGCCACGCCATCGCCGACAAGCAGATGAAGCGCTTCGGCGGCATGATCTCGGTGCGGCTCAACGGCGGCAAAGATGCGGCGCACGAATTCTGCTCGCGCACCAAGATCTTCACCCTCGCCGAATCGCTCGGCGGCGTGGAATCGCTGATCGAACACCCGGCCGCCATGACGCACGCCTCCACCGCGGGCTCGCAGCTCGAAGTGCCGGACGATCTGGTCCGGCTTTCGGTCGGCATCGAGGACGTCAGCGATCTGCTGGCCGACGTCGAACAGGCACTGGCGAACTAGATATGGAAACGAAGAGCGGCCGCATCCGTACTTTCCGGATGCGGCCGTTCTTCATGGCCTCAGGCCTGAGATCAGCTGTGGTACGGCTCGGCGCTGACCAGCGTGACCTTCATGGTCTTGCCGTTGGGCAGCGTGTACTCACGGGTGTCGCCGACCTTCGCATCGATGAGCGCGCCACCGAGCGGCGAATTCGGCGAGTAGGTCTCGAGCTTGGAATCGTTGAGACCCTCTTCGCGGGTCGCGATGAGGAAGGTCTCGGTGTCGGATTCGTCACCGTCGTAGTAGACCTTGACGACCGAACCCGGCAATGCGACGCCGGACTTGGTGGGCGCGACGCCGACCTTGGCGTTGTTCAGCAGCTCCTGCAGCTGCCGGATGCGCGCTTCCTGCTGACCCTGCTCTTCACGCGCGGCGTGATATCCGCCGTTTTCCTTGAGGTCGCCCTCTTCGCGGCGCTCGTTGATCTCGGCGGCGATGACCGGACGATTGGCGATGAGCGCGTCGAGTTCACCCTTGAGCCTGTCGTGCGACTCCGGGGTCAGCCAAGTCACTTGCGTCTCAGTCATCTCGATCACTCCCTAGTAGTTGTTCCCGGCCGAGGCCGGGTTCCCTGATCCGCTGCAGTGCCCACAGGGGGCGGGCACGCACCAGCCGACGGCTAGTGCCATCCTGGGGAAGTTCATCGAACCCCGACAGGCCTCAGGTCCGGCAAACTCACTAACCCGGAACTGACAGCGCTGGCCGCCAATGCAGCAAACACGGCTCCGAGCCCCGGAACCGTGTATCACGCCATTTTAGCATGAATCACAAACATGCAGGTCGGCGTTCATTTTGTGGACGCCTCGGTTGTTTATTGCCCGGGATCAGCCCGCCCGCAGATACTTCGGCACGTCATCGCTGCAGCCGTAAACGCTGCTCGACACCGGGCGGTCGGAGGCGCGGACGGTGGTCGTCAGCTCGATGGTGCCGCTACCGGACGGCTCGATCAGCACCTCGCGACGGCCCAATTCGGACCCGTCCCTGGCCATCGCGCGGACGAAACACACCACCGGCTGCTGCGGATCCTTGCGGGTGACCTTGAGATGGACCGAGATGGTCGAGTCGTCGACGACGGTGTATCCGAGCTGCTCGGCGTCTATGTCCTCCGGTCCGTACTTCTGGAAGCCGACGTAGGCGACCCCGAGACCCGCGGCGAGCACGACCGCGCCGAGTGCGAACGGAATCCAGCGGCGCGTCGGGCGTGGCGTGGTTCCGTACCGGTCGGCACGTCGGTCGATCGGCGTGTCACCGGGCGTTTCACTCATGCCGTCTCACTCCGGGGGGTACGTCGGAACAAAAGTCTGTCGAATGGAACTATAGGGACAGGCAGATCGGACCCCGGCGGCGGAGAGTACGAGGTATGACGGTGGTTGATGAGGTGAACGAGACGTGAGTGGCTTTCGGCTCATGGCGGTTCATGCGCACCCCGACGACGAATCCAGCAAGGGTGCCGCGACGACCGCACGGTATGCCGACGAGGGCCACGATGTCCTCATCGTCACGCTGACCGGCGGCGAACGCGGCAGCATCCTCAACCCTGCGATGGACACCCCCGGCGTGCTGGAGCGGATCGACGAGATCCGGCGCGAGGAGATGGAGGCCGCGGCCGCCGCACTCGGTGTGCGCCAGACCTGGCTCGGTTTCGTCGACTCCGGCCTACCCGAGGGCGATCCGCCGCCGCCGCTACCCGAGGGCTGCTTCGCGCTGGTCCCGCTGGACGAAGCCGTCGAGGCGCTGGTCCGCGTGGTGCGCGAATTCAAGCCGCATGTGATGACCACCTATGACGAGAACGGCGGCTATCCGCATCCCGATCACATCCGCTGCCACGAGGTGTCGATGGCCGCGTTCGAGGCAGCGGGTGATCCGGATCGTTTCCCGGATGCGGGCGAGCCGTGGCAGCCGCTGAAGATCTACTACGACCACGGTTTCACCATGGCCCGCCTGGATGTCTTCGCCGCCGAATACGAGCGGATCGGTGAGCCGTTTCCGCTACAGGAGTGGTTGGAACGGACGCGCGCCTACCGGCAGGGCCGTCCGGACGGCATGACCAGGGTGACCACCCAGATCGAGTGCGCCAAGTACTTCCCGCAGCGCGATGACGCCCTGCGCGCGCACGCCACCCAGATCGATCCCAACGGCGCGTTCTTCGCGATTCCGATGGAAATGCAGCAGCGGCTGTGGCCGACCGAGGAGTTCGAACTGGCCAAGTCCAGGGTCGACTCCACGCGGCCGGAGACCGATCTGTTCGCCGGTATCGAAGACGAGCACCAGTGATGTTGGTTCTCCTCGCGCAATCTCCCGGCACGCCCACCGGACCCGAATTCGGCAAGGCGTCGCCGCTCGGACTGGTGATCATCCTGGTGTTGCTCGCCGGGACCGTGCTGCTGGTGCGGTCGATGAACCGGCACATCAAGGGCCTGCCCGCGACCTTCGAGCCCGAACATCCGGAACCGGATCAGGCGGCGGACGAGGGCACCGAACCCGGTGTCGCCCGGCTCGACAACGAGAACGTCGAGTCCGACGAAGGGCCTGATAAAACCTGATTTCGCAGCGGCCGTCCGAGAAGCTCAGGCGGCCGCTGTTACATTTGCCGCTCCTGTTTCGTCATTGGGGTAGTCGCGGCGCGATCCACGGGCCGCAGGTGCTTTCGGGCACGGCTGCGAAGTGAGGAAATACCAATGACATTCGAGGATCTGCGCGCTGAACTATCCGGCCGGGTGCTGGTGCCGGGTGACGCTGGTTTCGAGGCGGTGGCGCGGCCGTGGACCTTGACGGTCACCCAGCCGGTCGCCGCGGTGGTGCGGGCCGGTGATGCGGATGACGTCGCGGCGGTCGTGGCACACGCGCGTCGAGCCGGGGTGCCTGTCATCGCGCAGCCGACCGGGCACGGCGCCGCAGGCGGGGTGGCGGACGCGATCCTGCTGCGCACCGGGGGACTGGACAGCGTCGAGATCGATGCCGAGCGGCGGGTGGCGAAGGTGGGCGCGGGCGCGAACTGGGGCTCGGTACAGACCGCGGCCGCGGCGCACGGACTGACCGGACTCGCGGGCAGCAATCCGGTGGTCGGCGTCACCGGATACACCCTCGGGGGCGGGCTCAGCTGGTTCGGCCGCAAGCACGGTTGGGCCTCGGATGCGGTGCGTGCCTTCGAGATCGTCGACGCCGAGGGCGCGCGGACGCGGGTGACCGCCGCGAGCGATCCGGAGCTGTTCTGGGCATTGCGTGGCGGCGGCGGCGATTACGCGGTGGTGACCGCGCTCGAATTCGACCTCTTTCCGGCGCCGGGGCTCTACGGCGGGCGGGTGATGTGGCACGGTGCGCGCACGGGGGAGGTCTTCGAGGCATTCCAGGAGATCACCGCCGACGCGCCCGACGAACTGTCGGTGTGGTTCCACCGGTTCCAGTTCCCGGATGCGCCGCCGATGGTCGCGCTGGATGTCACCTACCTCGGCGATCCCGAGGTCGGCCGGTCCCTGCTGACCCGGTTGGACGCGATCGACGGGCCGCTCGCCGATAAGCGCGGCGCGTTGTCGGTGGCGAATCTCGGCGAAATCACCGCGGAGCCAACCGATCCCAGCCCGTCGCTGTCCCGCGCCGAACTGCTCACCGACCTCGGCGACGCGGTGGTGAAGACCCTGCTCGACGAGCCGGTCGCACCGCTGGTCGATATCCAGATCCGCCATCTCGGCGGCGCATTCGCCAGGGCGGGCGCGGACGGTGGCGCGCGCGGACCGGTCACCGAGCCCTATCTGCTCTACGCATTGGGGCTCGGACTTCCGCAAATCATCGAGGCGGTCAAGGCCCGGCGGGCCGAGATCGTCGATGCGATCGGCGCGCACATCAGCGGGCTCAAGCCCTACACCTTCCTCAGCCCGGAGGAAACGGCCGCCGCGGCATTCGACTCGTCGACCTTGGCGCGGTTGCGGGAGATCAAGCGGGCGCGCGACCCACTGTCGGTGATCCGCGCCAATTATCCGGTTCTCGGATAACGGGTTTCGCGTACGTCACCGCGGACCGTCGGCCCTATCGGCTGGCGGTCCGCGCCGCGGGCGGAATTCGATAGGGCTGTTCGCATCTCGGTGCATTCGATCCGGAAAGGAATCGGCGCAACCCTTTCGGGTCCTTGCCGTGCTGGATTCCGTGACATGGGCGGCGTTGGATCGAGTTTGGATGTCACCTGGTTGTGCTAACTCTTCTGCTGACGCTTCGAGCGAAGGATGCCCATGGACAATGTGATCGGACAGATCGACCGCGCACTGGATATGACGGGTGCGATCGTGATCGCCGCCGTCGACGGCGACCGGCTCGCGGCGCCGACGCCGTGTCAGGATTGGGACGTGCACGCGGTGCTCAATCACGCCGTCGGCAATATGCACCGGTTCGCGGCCGGGGTGAGCGGGACCGATGCGGGCGCCGGACTCGAGGACGACTGGCTCGGCATCGATCCGCAGGGCGCGTTCGCCGCGGCCGCCGAGGTGGACCGCGCCGCCTGGCATCGCCCCGACGCCCTGACCGGCACCGTGCGCATCGCACTCGGCGAGCTCCCCGGTCCGGCGGCCGCTATGGTCCATCTCACCGAGGTCGTCGCGCACGCCGTCGATATCGCGGTGGCCATCGATCGCCCCGACCTCGCCGATGACGAATTGTGCGCCGAACTGCTGACCACCATGCACGCCATGGGCGGACTCGACGGGTTCCGCAAGCCGGGGATGTTCGACGAGGAGGTCACGGTACCGGCGGACGCGCCCGCGCACCGCCGACTGCTCGGCTATCTCGGACGAGCCTGGTAACCGCTTGCCGCACAGTAGATCTCAGGCGCGACGCACGGGATGACGCAGGATCGTGCGGGTATTCGCGCCGGGGGTTTCGCGCGGATCCGACAGGTAGATCTCGTGATGGCGGCCGTTCATGAGCAATCCCTCGGCGGTCATGAACGCTTCCATCCTGGCCAGCGTCTCCGGTTCGGTGGCATACGGTCCGATATGCATGACCTGGATCGCCTCCCCCTCGGTCAGCCGCTCGAATGTCGCCCCGGACACCATCTCGGCGGTGACCACCTCGGGCATGCGGATCATCAGCTTCCACTGCCACTGCTCGCGCGGCACCGACAGCGGCGGTTCATCCGAGTTCACCCACCACTGGCCCTCCAGCTTCGGCACCACGAAATCCTGGCCGTCCGCCTTGGCGATCTTCTTGGCGCCGTAAGCGGTTCGGTACAGCGTCTGCACCGCCTCGGTGTACCGCTCGCCGCCGGGTGCGCCGAAGCCGGTGACCGTCAGATAGCCGTAGGTGTCGAAGGTGCGCAGTTCGGGATCCCGGGTGGCGTCGTAGTAGTGCCGGTCGCTCTTGGCCAGATCGAGTTTCATCGTGAGCCCTTCGGTATCGAAATCTCGGACGGTGACCAGCGTGAACCCTCCATCGGCGGGAGAGTCAAGCTGACTCGGAGCTGTCTCGTGTGGAAGCTTGGCAGTCGTGGAGGAGATCTTCCGTAAGGCCGGTGTGCGCGGTTGGGTGCACGCCCGATGTTTCGATTGCGCCGGTGCGGTGGGGCTCGGCGCCGATGAACCGGTGGTGCTGGCATCGGTGGTGAAGGTGCCGTTGGTGCTGGAGTTCGCCCGTCAGGTGGTCGCGGGCCAGCTCGACCCGACCGATCGGGTCCGGGCGAGCGCGGCGGACCGGCTCGGTGGCGTCGGCACCGCCGGATGCCTGGACGATGTCGAATTCAGCCTGCGCGATGCGGCGTTCTTCGCACTCACCGTGAGCGACAACACTGCCGCCGACCTGCTCTTCGATCGCGTCGGCCTGGACAATGTGCGCTCGCTGGTGCGTGAATTGGGGCTCACCGAGACGCGGATCGTCGGCTCGCCCAGGTATGTCGTCCAGACCATGGCGGAGGATATCGGCGCATCCGACACCGCCGAATTCGCGCGTCGTTTCCCGACTCTCAGTGTGTCGGAAGTGCTTGCCACCCGGGCCATGGACCCGCTGCGCACGACCGCGAGCACGCCGCGCGATATGACTCGGCTGCTCACTCTGCTCGGCCAGGACCTCGCGGGCGATCCTGCCGCCTGCCGTTGGGTACGCCAGCTCATGGGCCAGCAGCTCAACTGGCACCGGCTCGCCGCGGCCTTCCCGTCGGAGGTGTCGGTGTGGGGCAAGACCGGATCACTGCCCGCGATTCGCAATGAGATCGGGGTGGTGGCCTACCCCGGTGGAAGTCGTTATGCCGTAGCGGTATTCACCAGGGCGGATACGCTGGCCCAGCGATTGCCCGAGGTGGATCATGCGATCGGCGCAGCCGCGCGGCTGGCGATTCACCGCATCCGTCACGATCTGCCGAATACGACATTCCACGGCCGCTGCGCCACCTCCTGAGCGGGCGCTGGCCGTGACGCGCCGTCGCCCTGGATGACCGTGACGATCAGCTCGGCCAGTTCGCGGACCAGCGGATGCGGCGCCACGGCGGGCCAGGCCAGCGAGAGCCGCCAGCTCAGTGCGTCGGTCAGCGGTCGCCAGACGACACGCGGTTCCTTTTGCGCGACCATGCCCTGGTCGAAGGCGACGCCGCGCCCGGAAAGCACCATGCCGAGCACGAATTCGGGATTGCGCGCGTGCTGGACCCGGGTGGGCCGGAAGCCGTGCTCCCAGCAGGTGCGCAGCGTCGCGTCGTAGAGTCCGGGCGCGGCGGCCCGCGGAAAGATCACCAGACCGAGTCCGGCCAGGTCGGCGAGGGTGAGCGCGGAGCGCGTGGCCAGCGGCGAGTCGCGTGGCAGCACCACGCCGAGCGGTGTCTCCACCTCGGGGCCGAGCTCGAGTCCGACCACATCTACCGGATGTTGCAGCAGCCCGGCGTCGAGTTGACGGTCGGCGAGCAGTCGGATCTGCTCGGCGGTGGTCAGTTCCTGTAGATCGACTCGGACGTCACGGCTTTCGAATGTGGTGAGGATCGCCGCGAGCACCCGTCCGGCCAGTTCGGGCGGGACGCCGACCCGCAACGCATCGATCTCACCTCGATGCGCCTTGCCCACCAGCCGTTGTGCGCGGTCCCAGCGGGCCAGCAGATCGCGGGCTTCCACGAGCAGGATCTGACCCGCCTCGGTGAGTTCAACGCGTCGGCTGTCCCGGTCGAAGAGCCGGGCCCCGAGATCCTGTTCGAGTTTGCGGATGCGCTGGCTCAGCGGCGGCTGCGCAATGCCGAGGCGTTCGGCGGCCCGCCCGAAATGCAGTTCTTCGGCGACGGCGACGAAGTACCGCAGCTGGCGCAGGGAGTCCACGCAGCGACGATAGCGTGATCGTGCTTGCCGGTCGCTGCTGAAATCAGTCGTCGGATGCGACCCGCCGGTCCTCGCGGAGCTGGCCGGGTGTGGCGTCGAAGCGTCTGCGGAAGGCCTTGCTGAAGCTGCTCATCGAACCGAAGCCGAGGTCCGATGCGATATCGGTAATACTTCGATGCTGGTAGGCCGGGCTGCGCAGGCGGTCGCGCGCCAGTCGCAGGCGTTCTTCCCGGATGACATCGCTGGGCGTGGTTCCGGCATTGCTGAACGCCAGTTGAATTTGCCGCAGTGACCAGCCGAGCGCAACGGCGACGCGCGTGCCGTTGAGGTCCGGATCTCCGGCGTGGTCGTGGATATACCGGCGAGCGGTCGCTTCGACATGGGCGAGCTGAGTGGGCGAGTTCGCCGGTTCGCCGAGGATCTGCATGCAGAGCAGATCCACCAGCCGTTCGGAGACGCTGTCGAATTGGAGGTCGGTGAGTGCGGCGGATTCGCTGTGCAGGCCGCCGAGTATCCCGTCGGTCACCCGGCCGAGCCCGGTCGTGAGATCCAGCGGGTGGTCGGGTGGAACGACCCGGTTGAGGCGATGCTTTATCTCCTTGCGCGGAATGGTGATGATCATCCCGCGCGTGGCATCGGACATGGACATCGTGTAGGGGCGGTCGACGGAAACCAGAGCCATTGTTCCCGGGGCAAGGATCCCGTACCCGTCTTCGGTGCGGAAGGACAGTCGCCCGGTGAACGGAACGATCAGCCGGTAGTCGTCATCGGGGTCGGCGCGGATATGGCTCGGGTTGCGAAGGTAGGTGACGGCATCCGATTTCCACCCGACGAGCTGGTAGGCGTCGGTTCGCCGCAGCTGCGTGTGCCCTTGGAAGTCGGTGCTGCTCGGGAATCTGTAGCCGAGCCGACAGTGGTATGTGCTGATCAGATCGGCCCAGTACTCGGCTCGCTCATGTGGATCCACCACACTTGTCGTGGTGGAGTCGGCGATAGCCGCTTGGTTCATGAATATCGCCTCCGATTCGACGATCATCGGTGGCCCGGGCGTCGGCCCCAACTTCGGAAGAAGCCTAATGCAGAACCGTGCGGAGCACCGGTGGAGCAGGCATTGCCGGGGTTTCGAGCTCTGCGCATTCGGACAATGCTCATGCGCTTCGGGACAAGCGGGTCCGCGTGGGCGGCGGATACCGTCGCCGATAGCTGAGGCCCGGATCGGCCGGTGCGGCCATCGGTGCCGACCCGATTCGGCTGGTTGCGGACGATATTCAGGAGTTCACATGCGCAGAATCGTGATCGGCGACAACGGAACCGGACAGGGACGCGTGCTGGCGGACGACTCCGTCGACCCGCTGACATTAGCGCTGCTCCCAGGCGTCGAGATCCATCGGATGTGGGAACTCGACGAACTTCCCGAGCTGCCGGTCGACAAGACGCCCGCGCAGACCGGCACGAGCTATTTTCCCGGTCCGGGCGGGCTGCGTTTCGGATTCATCTCGGTACCCCCGGGGCTGACCTATGAGCCCGATGCCGATCTGTCCGAGGAGGCGATGGCGGCCGTCGTCGCGGAAGCGGAGGCGAAACTGCCGGGGATGATGGCGGCCTTCGACCCTGCCGCGCCCGGCATGCACAGCACCGTGAGCATCGATTTCATCGTCGTGCTCAGTGGCGAGGGCCGCCTGCGTCTCGGCGACGGCGTCGAAGTATCGCTGCGCGCAGGCGATTGCGTGATCCAGCACGGCACCCCGCACGCATGGTTCAACGACGGTGCGGTGCCGTTCGTATTCTGTTACACCGTCTGCGGCGTCGCCGACCAGAAGGTGCCGACGCAGCCATGACCGACCTTCAGCAGCGTCCGCGGGGGAGGTCCCTTGGATGAGGGGCGTCGGAAGTCGTTGGCGCAGTTTCGAATACGCCCTGGTGGCGGCCGGTCCCTGCGCGGTGGCCGTCGACCCGGCGACAGTGGGGGCGACGCAGCGGTTCGTCGATTGCCTGGTAGTGCGAGTCGTCGTCGAACCGGGCGATTGTCCCTTGACCGCCGAGGCCGTCCGCGCGATCCGGTACCTGTGCCTCGTCAGCGAGGCGGCCCATATCGTTATCGCCGGGACCCCGCACTGCACAACCTCGGGTAGTCGGTGCACGCCGGAGGCCGATCCACTGGATGTCCTCACCTGCGTCGCCGACACACTGGATGTGCTTTCGGACCTTGCCGCGCAACTGGGGCAATACGGGGAACGCGTCCACCTGATGCCGTTCGGATGGAATGTCGCCTGCCGCGCGGAAAAGTCGGCGCGACATTGGGATTTGCCATCCATTGCCGTATCCCCCTCCGGGTATGTCGACGTGCGGCCGGATTCAGCCGGAATGGGTGATCGGGCTCCGGCATGCCCGGTTCGTTGACGCTGCCTTCCCCGAAATCCGGCGCGCCGGTGGTCATCGGTCGTGATGGCGAGATCGAGATGCTGGCGGAGCTCGCGGGACGGGCCGCCGGGGGGCGGGGGTCCGTCGTGCTGGTACAGGGCGAACCAGGTATCGGCAAGACGTCTCTGTTGGACGCGGCCGGGGTGCGGTGCGCGGCGGCGGGCCTGCATATTCGACTGGGGGCCGCCACCGAACTACGGCAGACCGTCCCGTTCGCCGCGCTGCGCTCCTGGCTCGACCCCGACACGCCAGGCGCAGATCCGATCCCTGCCTTGCTCGACCGCGACATTCGGGCGAGCGACACCGAGGCAAGGCATGAGATCGTCATCGCCGAGGCGATCCTCGATCACGTCGAGACCTGGTGCGCCACCGGCCCGCTCGCGCTGATCATGGACGACGTCCACTGGGCCGACGCGTCGAGCGTGTCGGTGTTGCAGCGGTTGTGCACCCGCATCGATGAGCTACCGCTACTACTGCTGCTCGGCGCCCGCCCACAGCCTCAGGACTCGGCGTTCACCGCACTATCGGCCGAACTCTGCGCATGCCGCGCTCCGCTGATCCGACTCGGCGGGCTTTCCGCCGGGGCAGCGGCGGAATTGGTGTCGCATATCGTCGGTGCCACCCCCGGCCCGGGGTTGCTGCGGGAGGTCGCGGGTGCGAGCGGAAATCCGTGCTACATCACCGAATTGGTGGCCGCCCTGCTGCGTGAGCAGGCGATCACGGTGATCGCCGCCGCGGCCGACATCCCAGAGGCAGTCGCCGGGCAGCGCCCGTCCACCACACTCGCGCAGGCGATTTCACGGAGGTTGGACTTTCTGCCGCGCCGGACCCGGCACGTGCTGGCGACCGCCGCCGCGCTCGGCCCGGTCGTGGACGTCACGGAACTGGCAGCGGTTCTGGACCGCCCCCTCCTCGAGGTATGGAGCGTCGTCAGCGACGTGATGGCGAGCGGAGTGCTCGCACTTGTCGACTCCGAAGTGGTGTTCCGGCATGACCTGATCCGGCGGGTGCTGTCGGATCAGCTACCTGCCACAGTGCGCGCTGGTCTGCTGCGCACGGCTGGTCGGGTACTGCGGACGACCAACGCGCCGATCGAGCGGATCGCACACTATTTGGCGGTCGCCGACTACGAACTGGATGACACCGGCGTCGATTGGCTGGTAGCGGTAGCCGACAAATTGGTTTCCAGAGCGCCCGAGCTGGCGGCGCGACTGTTGCGGCGCGCGACGACGGAGTCCGATAACCCACCGCTGATCCGCCGGTATGTCGAGGCGCTGCTGTGGAGTGGTCGAACTGCCGAGGCGGAGGCCGAAGTGCGCGTTGCGCTGTCGACGCGGTCGGAGTACGGCGACGATATCGAAATGCACTGGCTGCTCGCCCAGGCCTGCCGAGCCGGGGGCCGAATCGCCGATGCCGTCGATATCGCCGAAACAGCGCTGAGCACAATGGATCTCGATGTCGAGGCGGTGGGTCGCTTCCACGGCATGTGTGCGGTGGACAACGTATTCCTCGACCGGTTCGATGCGGCCGAGCGAGCGGGTCGAATTGCGATCGCGATAGGGGAATCCAATGGGGATCGCCGCACTATCGGTTACGGCCTCAGCGCCGTTGGCGCGGTGCGGTACACCCGAGGCGATCTCACCGAGGCGCTGGAGTTGAGCACTCGGATACCCATCGCCTCGACCGTCGATACCAGACCGGACCAGTTCGATCCATACGCGCTACGGGCACTTTGTCTGATCGAACTCGATCGCCTGACCGATGCCGAAGACGTGCTGAATCAGGCGATAGCGCACAACCGCCGTGTCCCCGGTATGTCCCGGTCCGCGAACCTCGTTGCCAAAGCACGGCTCTGCCTGCTGAACGGTCGCTGGGATGACGCGGTGGCCGAATGCGGCGTCGGCGCGGCGCCGGACGTGCTCGGGTACTCGACGGTCGCGGGCAGCCTCGCGGCGCTCATCGGTATTCACCGCGGCACGTTCCTGCCGGACGTGGACAGTATTCCCATCGCGGACGACCTCGCGGGCACCACCGGCTACGCGCACTTGCACCTGTGGGCCAAGGCGTTGACGCACGAGGCACACGGCCATCCAGACCTCGCCTTGAAGCTGCTCGTCGACACCCATGAGCGACTCGCCGACCATTCGGCCGCGGCGACGCTGTACTACATCTTCCCGGATATCGCCCGACTGGCCGCGGACCTCGGCGATACGGATGCGGCGCGGTCGGTAGTGGTCGGCGCCGACGAGCTCGTGGCGCGACAGCCGACCGCCTCCAGGATCGGGACAGCGCTACTGTGCCGAGGTCTGGCCGAGCGCGATTCCGATAGCTTGCTGGCGGCGGCCCGGGCCTTCCGGCGGTCCGGGCGGCTGCTCTACCAAGCGCAGGCTCACGAGAACGCCGCCGTGCTGCTCGCCGCCGCGGGGCGGGATGTCGATGCCCGCCGTTCGCTGGACACCGCGATCGGGATCTACAGCCGCCTCGGCGCATCGTGGGACACCGCCCGTACGGTCGCACGCGTGCGACCGTACGACATTCGGCGAGGTGTACGCGGTCGACGCAACCGGCCCAAATCCGGCTGGGCGGCGCTGACCGATACCGAGCGCAAGGTAGCCGCGCTCGTCGCCGAAGGCTGCACCAACTCCGATATCGCGGCGCAGATGTTCTTGTCGCGCCGCACAGTTCAGTCTCACGTATCGAACATCCTCGCCAAGCTCGGGCTGCGATCGCGGCGCGAGGTTGCCGCGAGCATGCCGTGTATGTGACCGGCCGCGCGCCGATATGTGTGCCGATAGCGGTGATCGCGCTGGTGCTGCTGCAGCGGACGCTGCGGCTGCCCACTGAGCGCAAGGCGGAGGTGTCGATCGACTGGCTCGGTCAGTACTTCCAGACCGCTCGCGGCTACTCGCCGACCGTCGCGGGTGTGCTGACCATCCCGCTGGTAGCGGTCATGCTGACCGCGTCGGTCGGCTCCGGCCAGCAGGCGCTGCGGTAGGGAATTCAGCGAGCAAGGTCCCCGAGCGGATTCCGGGGGCTTCGTTCTTGCGGAAAGCATACCGAGAGGTCTATTTCGGCGGCCCTGGGCGGTCCCGCCTGCGTGACCATTGCGAGTGTGATGGCCGGTGGGAATCGGGTACCTCCTCGAGTGGCCGGTTCGAGTGGACGTGAGAGGCTGAGATGGTGAACCTGCTGGGTAGCGCGACCTCACCGTATCTGCGACAGCATGCGGATAACCCGGTGCATTGGCGGGAGTGGGATCCCGCGGCCTTGGCGGCGGCGCGGGCCCGGGATGTGCCGATCCTGCTGTCCGTCGGGTACGCGAGTTGTCACTGGTGCCATGTGATGGCGCACGAGTCGTTCGAGGACGAGCGGACGGCGGCGCAGATGAACGACAACTTCGTGTGCATCAAGGTGGATCGTGAGGAGCGTCCGGATCTGGACGCGGTCTACATGAATGCCACGGTGGCGATGACCGGTCAGGGTGGCTGGCCGATGACGTGCTTCCTCACGCCGGATGGCGAGCCGTTCTATTGCGGTACCTACTACCCGAAGGTGCCGCGCGGTGGGATGCCGTCGTTCACCCAGCTGCTCACGGCCGTTACCGATACCTGGAACACCCGGCGCGATGAGGTGGACAAGGCTTCCGCGCAGGTGGCCGACGCACTGCGGGCGCAGGCCGCCGGGCTGCCCGATGCCGATGTGACGATTTCGGCCGAACTGCTCGATCATGCGGTCGCGGCGGTGCTGCGCGATGAAGACCACAAGCACGGCGGATTCGGTGGTGCGCCGAAGTTTCCGCCGTCCGCGCTGTTGGCGGGCCTGCTGCGCAGCTGGGAGCGCACCGGCGATGCCGCGACACTCGATGTGGTGAATCGGACGGCCGAAGCCATGGCGCGCGGCGGTATCTACGACCAGTTGCGCGGCGGGTTCGCGCGCTACTCCGTCGATGCCGCCTGGCTGGTGCCGCATTTCGAGAAGATGCTCTACGACAATGCGCAATTGCTGCGCGCCTATGCGCATCTCGCCCGCCGAAGTCCTCAGCGAGAGTCATTTGCGCACCGCGTTACTCGTGAGACGGTGCAATTCATTCTCGACGACCTCGGTACCGACCACGGTGGGTTCGCGTCCGCGCTGGACGCCGACACCCACTTGGAACCGGGCGGACCGGGTGTCGAAGGCGCGACCTATGTCTGGACGCCCGCCGAGCTGATCGGCGAACTCGGTCCTATCGAAGGCGCTTGGGCAGCAGAGGTTTTCGGGGTGACTACCGCCGGGAATTTCGAACAGGGCACTTCGGTGCTCACCCTGTATGCCGATCCTGATGCGTTGTCCGACAACGGGACTGCCCGCGAACGCTTCGAACGTGCCCGCGCCACACTGCGCGAGGCCCGTGCGCGACGCCCACAGCCGGACCGCGACGACAAAGTGGTGACCGCCTGGAACGGAATGGCGATTACCGCACTAGCCGAGGCGGGTTCCGCACTGCGGCAAGATGATTGGGTAGAAGCCGCCGCTCGCTGTGCGCGCTTCCTGCTTGCCGAGCACGTCGTCGACGGCCGGGTGCGCCGCGCCTCGCTCGGTGGCGTGGTCGGCGCATCTCCAGGCGTCTTGGAGGACTACGCCTGGCTGGTCACCGGACTGCTGGCGCTACACCAGGCCACCGGCGGACTCGACTGGCTCGAACACGCACAACGATTGCTGGACAGGGCAATTCAACATTTCGCTGACGACACCGCACCCGGTAGCTGGTTCGACACCGCCGACGACGCCGAAACCCTCGTCGCCCGCCCCCGCGATCCCATCGACGGCGCAACCCCCGCAGGCGCATCCGCCTTGGCCGAAGCGCTCGTCACCGCCGCCGCCACCAGCGCCCCGGAACCAGCCCTGCGCTATCGCGAACTGGCCGACCAAACCCTCCGGCGCGGCGCCGTCGTCCTCGCCCGCGCCCCGCGCTCGGCAGGCCAATGGCTCACCGTAGCCGAACCCGCCCTCCGCGGTCCGCTCCAAGTAGCCATCGCCTTGCCCGACACCTCAACCGCGGCAACAGAATTGATCGCCACCGCCCGTGCCGAAGCACCCGGTGGCACCGTCATCATCGCCGCTACCACCAACTCGGTCCCCCTCTTGACCGACCGCACCCCAGTGAACGGAATGCCCTCCGCCTACGTCTGCCGCGGCTCCGTCTGCGACCTCCCCGTAACGACCCCACCCGAGCTACGCGCCTCCCTGAACCGCCCTTAGCCCCGCCGCACCCGCTCGGTCGGACCCACCAACCGCACGCGCTCCGAGTTCCCTGCGCACTGCCTACCGGGCACAGGCCGCCCGCCGCACGCAATGTGCCGGTCATATGCCGCACGCAGATTGCACACCGCGCCGGGTACCGGCAGCGCGCTGATTGCATGTCGAACGCAGGTTGCCTGTCGCATGCCGGGCAGAGTTTGCCCGCCGAGCGCAGCTTGCTCGCCAGGCGCAGGTGCATGTCGAACGCGGGCTGCCCGCCCCGGCGCTCAGTGCTTCTGCGACGGGGATTCGGTTGTCGTCGTTCGTACTTCGGCGATCGCGCTGATGGCGGCCGCATCGGTACCGGGTTCCATCCCTTTGGAAGTCGGGTTGGCCTCCACGTCGGTCCAACAGGTGGTGGGTTCGGGCATGCCACGCAGCAGAATGTTGTCGTAGCGAACCCATTTGGCGCGCTCGTGCTCGGCCGCAGCCTCGATGATCGCACCGCTCACCAGGATTCGGCGCGGCACCTCTTTCGCTTCGGTGGTCAGCCGGGCCGCCTCGTTGACCGCATCGCCGATCACCGTGTACTCCAACCGCGTATCGGAGCCGATATCACCGGCAAATACCCGTCCACGTGCGACGCCGATGCCGATATCGAGTTCACCGGTGGCCGTGACCTCGTCGCGAATGCGCCGTGCGGCCCGCAGCGCAGGTGTCGCATTGTCGCGCAATGCGATCGGCGCACCGAAAATGCACAGCGCCGCATCGCCCTCGAACTTGTTGACCAGGCCGTTGTTCTCCTCGGTCGCCGCAACCACGATCGCGAGCAGTCGATTGAGCTTGGCCACGAAATCGTGCGGCGTCAGACCGCTGGACAGCTCGACGGATCCGGTGACATCGACGAACAGCGCCGACACCTCGCGCACATCTCCGGTCAGATCGACCCCGCCCGCCAATGCCCGCTCGGCGACTTCCGTGCCGACGTGACGGCCGAATACCACCCGCATCCGCTCACGTTCACACAGATTGGCGGCGAGTTCATTGACCGAATTCTCCAGCCGCCCGATCTCGCTGGTGCTGCCGACGGGAACCCGAACATCGAACTCGCCCTTGGTGATCCGATCGAGCGCCCGCCGCAGTGTGCGCATCGGCGTTGCGACCGAACGGGCCAGGATCGCGGTCGCCAGCACACCGGATCCGATGCCGACAATGGAGAGGTAGATGGCGGCGCGGACGCGGTCCGGTGCCCCGGAGGCCGGATCGGCGAGCACCGTGATCAGCATGAGCAGCGGCATCGCACCTGCCACCGCCCAGGTCATCACGACCCGCATCAGCACCGAGGAACTCCAGTGCGCGGTCGGGCCGAGCACCCCGGAAACCACCGGAATGGTCGGGCGGATCAGCCGGTCGACGATCAGGAAGGTGAATCCGGCCGATTGCAGTGCGCCGAGGGTGAACAGGGCCACCGTCACCGCCGCACTGTTGTGCGCGGCCAGGTGCGAGAGCATCGAGGCCGCGACGATCACGCCGGGCAGCCATATCGCCAGTGCTCGGGTGGTGATCGCGATCGGTAGGCGCAGCAGTCGTCGCGCCTCGTCGACGGTCGGCTTGCGCCCGTCGTCGAGCCACCCGAAATACACGGTCCGATCGCGCACGGCGAGCCCGACTCCGGCCAGGAAACCCACCATCGGATAGATCGACGCAAGCCCGATGATGCGCCGCCAGTCATCCCCGATCCGGCCGAAAAATCCACTGAGCCACAGCTCGGTCACGATCACCCCGAGGCCACCGAGGTTCGCGGCGATCACCACCGCCGCCAGCCCCCACCGCGCCTTCAGCGCCCAAACAACAAGCTTGGTGATCACGGTGCCCTGACATCCGGAGCGGAGCCCGCCTGCGCCGGTGCCTGCGCGCGCACCGAAACCCCGACGCGCACGGGCGTCCCCGAGCCGGGCAGCCACCAGTTCCAGGTTCCGAACAGCTTCATCAGCGCGGGCACCAAGACCAATCGCACGAGTGCCGCATCGATCGCTACGGCCACTGCCAGCGCCAGCCCGACCTCCTTCAGCTCCAGCACGCTGGCGGTCAGGAAGCTACCGAAGATCACCACCATGATGGCCGCCGCCGCACTGATCGGGCGGGCCGTGTGCTGGAGCCCGGCCGCCACGGCGTATTCGTTATCGGCCGCGGTGCGCGCGGAGTGCTCCCAGAACTCCTTGATCCGGCGGATCAGGAAGACCTCGTAGTCCATCGACAGCCCGAACAGAATCGCGAAGACCATGGTGGGCAGGAATACCTGGATGAATCCGGTGCTGTGGAATCCGAGCAGTGACTCGCCGACGCCCCACTGGAACACCGCAACGGTGATGCCGAGGGCTGCGCCGGTGGCCAGCAGATTCATCACTATTGCCTTGATCGGTAGCGCGATGCTGCGGAAGGCAGCAATGAGGAACACGAACGAGCAGCATAGAACCAGCGCGACGACCAGTGGCAGCTTCCCCGTGATCTCGTCGGACATATCCGCGAACTCCGCCGTCGGACCGCCGACCAGTACGTCACCGGGCAGTGCGGTGGCCCGGTCGCGGATCTCGCGGACGAGTTGATCGGCCTCGGCGGAATCGAATGCGGTCTTCGCGACCACCATCGCGAAGATCCGGCCGTCCCGCTGGATCGGCAGCACCTGTTCGATGCGCTCATCTGAGCGGAGTACGGTCAGGAAGTTCTGTACCTCGCCGGTCGCCGTGGCGTTCAGCGGCGTATCACCGGCACCGGTCACCACGATCGTGATCGGCGCGAGCAGTCCGGGCGCGAAATTCTCCGAGGCGACCTTGCTCGCCTTGCCGGACGTGGTGTCGCCCATCGCCGCGGTGCCCATATCCATGCCGTAGCGAATTCCGGTCAGCGGCGCGGCCGCCACCAGCAATACCAGCGTGGCCGCGATACCGAATACCACCGGACGTGCCATCACGATCCGACTCCACCGGGCCCACCGCCCGCTCGCCGGATCGGCATCCGATCCCGGCCGGGTCTCCAACGGCTGCCACCGCGCGGGCAGCGCACCACGATTCACCCGCGAGCCGAGCATCGCCAGCACCGCGGGCAGCAGCGTCAGCGCCACCATCAGCGTGGCCACGACCGCGATCACCACGCCGACCGCGATACCGCGGAACACCGGCGCGCGCACCACCACCAGCGAGCACAGCGAGATCATCACGATGAAGCCCGAGGCGACGATCGTCTTACCCGCCGTGGCGATCGCGATCCCGCAGGCATGCGCCACACCGGCCGCGGAACTGCCGCCCGGCTTCGCGAGCTCTTCGCGGAACCGGCTGACCACGAACATCGCATAGTCCAGCCCGATGCCGGTGCCGATCATGGTCGCGACGGCCAGCAACAGCGAACTGGTCGCCATCACATGCGAAAGCAGAAACAGTCCGCCGAACGCGAGCAACAGCCCGCTCAACGCCACCATGACCGGCACCAACGCGGCGACCACTGTGCCGAGCGCCAGGATGAGCAGCACGAACGCCACCGGCAGGCCCAGCGCCTCGGCCTGGCCGGAATCGGCCACCTCGATCTCCATCAGATCGCGCAGCACGGGTGAGAAGCCGGTGAGCCCGACGGTCACTCCGTCCCCGGAGCACTGTCCTGCACGTTCTTGCAGCTCACCGGCCAACTCTGCGCGCTGCGGAATCGTGCCGTCGAACCCGACGACGGCAAGCGCCGCATGCCTGCTCGCCGAGATCTGCGACTTCTGATCCCCTTGGAACGGGCCGACCGCCAGCCGCACCCCGGGCACATCGCGCAGATTCGCGACCGCCCGCTCCACGATCGCCCGGTAGGCCGGATCATCGACGGTCCGCTGCTCCGAATCGAAGACCAGCGCAAGCTGTTCGGCTCCCATATCCGGATAGTGCGCGGCGAGCAGTTCGGTGATCCGCGTCGATTCCGCTTTGTCGGCGTGGAATTCCATGGCCTCCAAGCGGCCGTTGAGCTGTGGGTAGGCGACCGCGCACGCGGCGATCAGCACCAGCCACACCGCGACGACGATCCGTCGGTGCCGTGCCATCGCCACGCCCCAGCGGTAGCCGATGCCCTGCTCGCGTCGCGCCTGCTGTCTACCGGTCTCGATCGTCTGCTGTGCCATATCGCCCCGCAATTTTCCGGATCCGCATCCGTCCCCAACTCTATTGCCGCAAAGGGTAATTCGGCATGCCCGCGATGTTTCGGCTACCCGGATGCACTCAGCGCAGCACGACCAGCCAGATCGCGGCGTAGTGGCACAGGGCGGCGAGCACCGTCGCGGCGTGGAAGAACTCGTGGTGGCCGAAGACCGTGGGCCACGGGTTCGGCCATTTGGTCGCGTAGAGGATCGCGCCACCGCTGTAGATCAGACCGCCGATGAGCAGCAGGATCAGCGGTGCGATGCCGATATTCGTATTGAGCTGCCCCGCCACCGGCACGATCGCCCAACCGAGCAGCAGATACAGCGGCACCCCGACCCATCGGGGCGCGGTCGGCCACAACAGTTTCAGCGCCACACCGGCCAGCGCGCCGAGCCACACGACCAGCAGCAGTATCTGGCCGGTTCGTCCCGGCAGGCCGAGTAGTGCGAACGGCGTATAGCTGCCCGCGATGAACAGGAAGATCATCGAATGATCGGCCCGCTTCATCTGGACGCGTGCCTTCGCGGTGGCCCAGGTCACCCGGTGGTAGACGGCGCTGATGCCGAACAACCCGCACACGGTCAGCCCGTAGACCAGAGTGGACCAGCCTGCCGTCGCCGAGACGCTCGCGGCCTTCGAGACCAGAACGAGCACCGCGATTGCCGCGATGCCGACCGCCCAGGTGTGAATCCAGCCCCGCATCCGCGGCTTGAGCAGTGCTGACGTGCCCGGGATCGCGACCGGTGTCGCATCGGTCGCGCCGACCATTTCGGACACGAGTTACCTCCTGGTGATACTAGCCGGTAACCTACGGTGCCGTAAGTTGTGTCGTATCGTCACTGTACCCGGAACCGCAGTCGATGCCGGGATCGCGCCGCTGAGGCGTAGGGTTGGTCGCCGTGGAGCTTCCCAGTCAGGTGCGTGGTTTGCCATACCGCATCTACGAGGCGCGGCTGTCCAAGCAGCTGGCCGGCAAACAACATCCTCGGCACGTCGCGGTGATGTGCGATGGTAATCGGCGCTGGGCCAGAGAAAACGGTTTCACCGATGTGACTCACGGGCATCGGGTCGGTGCGCTGAAAATCGCCGAACTGGTCGGCTGGTGTGCGGACGAGGGCATCGAGATGGTGACCGTCTATCTGCTGTCCACCGAGAATCTGCAGCGCGATCCCGACGAACTGGAGACCCTGTTCGAGGTGATCACCGATGTCGTCGAGGAGCTGTCCGCACCGGAGCAGAACTGGAGTGTGCGCATCGTCGGCACCCTCGACGGCTTTCCGGAGTTGGTCGCCAAGCGGCTGCGCACCGCCGCCGAACGCACCATTGGACGCGACGGTGTGCACGTGAATGTCGCGGTGGGCTACGGCGGTCGGCAGGAGATCGCGGACGCGGTCCGCAAGCTGGTCCGCCAGGAGATCGCGGCGGGGGAGACCGGGGAGGATCTGGTCCAGTCGATCACCGTGAACTCCATCGGCCAGCACCTCTACACCTCCGGCCAGCCGGATCCCGACTTGGTCATCCGAACCTCCGGTGAGCAGCGTCTTTCCGGGTTTTTGCTGTGGCAGAGCGCATACTCGGAAATATGGTTCACCGAGGCGTACTGGCCGGAATTCCGACGGGTGGACTTCCTGCGCGCCTTGCGCGACTACGCCGCTCGACATCGCCGCTTCGGTATCTGACGCAAGGACATTCGCGTACCGTCCGGTTTGTGGACGAGTCGACGAGTGCTGTGCCCGGGCCGAAGGGGGAGCAGATGTCCTACATCGGCTATGCGGAATTCGGTCGGCGCTTCCTGGAATATGCCGCATCGGAACAGCGCATCTCGGGTGCATTCGCCCAGTTGACCGGCGCCGCCTTCGATTTCGGCCCGATCGGCGTCGGGCCCGCCAAATTGGCGAAGGTCGCCGCGCAGGTGCGACTCGGCGAGCCGAAGCTGCAACGGTACGTCGACGAGGTCATCTCCTTCGAGCTGGTCATTCCGCTCGATGTCGATCTGCTGCTCGATCTCGCCGTCGACCGGCACCGCTTCCACGTCGACGGCAATATCCACCTGCACTTGACCGTGCGCACCGCGGAGCCGCTGCGGGTCGTCATCGATATCGCCGAACCGCGCCCCAGCGATGTTCGCATCAATGTGGCCACCGCCACCAAACGCGGGCAGCTGCTGCGCATCCTGGCCAGCGTCGACCACGAGATCCGGCGCTTCGTCGCGCGCTATCTCGCCACCGAAATCCGCAAACCGCATATCGCCGCGGTGCGCGATATCGATGTCGCCGCCCGGTTGGACGCGGCCTGGAAGCTGTGATGGCTAGAGCTTGCGCAACCGCAGCCGGTTGATGCTGTGGTCGGCGTCCTTGCGCAGTACCAGCGTCGCGCGCGGACGGGTGGGCAGGATGTTGTCCACCAGATTCGGCCGGTTGGTGGAGTCCCAGATCTCCTTCGCGGCGACCGTCGCCTGGTCGTCGGTGAAGCCCGCGTAGTGGTGGAAATGCGCGTTCGGATCGGCGAACGCGGTCTCGCGCAGCGTGAGAAACCGTTGCACATACCAGTTCTCGATGTCCTCGATGCGAGCGTCGACGTAGATCGAGAAGTCGAACAGATCCGAGACCATCAACCGCGGACCGGTCTGCAGCACATTGAGACCCTCCACGATGAGAATGTCGGGTTGAGTCACGCAGTGGAACTTGCCCGGCACGATGTCGTAGGAGATATGTGAATACACCGGCGCACATACTTCGGCCGCACCGGATTTCACCTCGGTGACGAAGCGCAGTAGTTTGCGGCGGTCGTAACTTTCCGGAAAACCCTTGCGATGCATGATGCCGCGCCGGTTCAGTTCCGCGGTGGGATATAGGAATCCGTCGGTTGTGACCAAATCCACACGCGGATGGTGATCCCACCGCGCGAGCAGCGCCTGTAGTACGCGGGCGGTGGTGGATTTTCCGACCGCGACACTGCCCGCGACACCGATCACGAATGGCACCTGCTGGTCTGGATGGGTGTCCCCGAGAAAGGTCGCGGTCGCGGCGAACAGCCGCTGACGTGCGGCGACCTGCAGGTGGATGAGACGAGCGAGCGGGAGGTAGACCTCGGCGACCTCTTCCAGATCGATCTGTTCGCCGAGGCCGCGAAGTCCGATCAGTTCTTCCTCGGTGAGCACCAGGGGAGTCGACTTACGCAGGGTCCGCCACTGTTTCCGGTCGAATTCCACATAGGGACTCGGCTCGCTCATTCGTGCCACTTACCCGACACTCCGTTCAGGCAAACACGCATACGTCGCGCGCCGACTGTATGAGATTCGGTCCAGCTCTCGCATAGCCGAATTCTGCTCTGCGTCAACATCGTGTGAAAAGCGGGGTGCCGATACCGGGTGGTAACCGGTCGATGACATGGCCTTCAGCGGCTAATGTCGGCGGACATGGAAGCGCATCCCCTCGTGACCGAGTACCTGCGGCTCGGCTTGGCATTCGACCGGCTGGAGGAAGGTTTCGTCGACGCCTATACCGGCGATCCGGCGTTGCGTCGCGAGGTGGAGAACGCGCCCGCTCCCGAGCCGCGCGAGTTGGCGCGGCGGGCGGCGGCATTGCGTGCGGAACTGCCCGCGGCCGGATTGCCGCGGCAGCGCACCGAATTCCTCGATGTGCATCTGCGCGCGCTGGAATGCTCCGGTCGCAAGTTCGCCGGGGACGACATCGGGTTCGTCGACGAGGTGCGCGCGTACTTCGATGTCGATATCGCACCCGGCGATGTCGAGGACTACCGCGACGCGCACCGCCAGATGGACGAGGTGCTGCCCGGTGACGGCCCGCTCGCCGAACGGGTGACCGCATTCCGCAAGGCCGATGAGATTCCGCCGGAGCGGTTGAGTGTCTGCGTCGAGGCGTTCTCGAGTGCGTTGCGAGAACGGGTGCGCGAGCGTTATCCGTTGCCCGACCACGAGCACGTCAGCTATGAGGTGGTGGGGGATAAGCCCTGGTCCGGCTTCAATTACTACCTGGGCAACTACCACTCCCGGGTGGCGATCAACTCCGATCTCAAACAGCACATGGCGCATCTGCCCGGCCTCATCGCGCACGAGGCCTATCCCGGACATCACACCGAGCACTGCCGCAAGGAGGCCGGTCTGGTCGCGAACGGGCAGGCCGAGCAGACGCTGTTCCTGGTGAATACCCCGCAGTGCCTGATGGCGGAGGGGCTGGCGGATCTGGCGCTGCGCTCGATCGTCGGATCCGGCTGGGGCAAATGGGCGCAGGAGATCTACGCCGATCTGGGTCTGCGTTTCGAAGGTGAACGCGCCGAACAGCTTTCGAATGCCTCGGCCGAATTGCTCGGAGTCAGGCAGGATGCCGCGCTGCTGCTGCACGATCGGCGCCGCGACGCCGACGAGGTCGCCGAATTCCTGCAGCGCTGGAGCCTGACCACTCAGGAACGCGCCCGCCAATCCCTGCGCTTCCTGTCCTCGCCCCTCTGGCGCGCCTACATCAGCACCTACGTCGAGGGCTACCGCCTGCTCGGCGGCTGGCTGGACCGCGCCGTCGACGCCGACGACCGCGCCGACCGCTTCCGCCGCCTCCTCGACGAACCACTCACCCCGGGAGCTCTTCGCACCATGTGACTCTGGACGACCCCCGTGGAACCGGTGGCGAGGGACGCATCCTCAGGCGGTGGTGAAGGTGATGCGCACCGAGATGGGGTCGGATTCCAGTGCCTTGATCGTCCATGCCGTGGCCGATTCGGCGGCGTGGCCCTTGGCGAAGGTGCGGGCGCGGGCGGCCACATTGTCATCGGGGACGAAGGCCGCGGTGCCGGTGTACCAGCGCTTGCCCTGGCGCAGCCGGACCTGCGGATTCGCCGCGATATTGCGGGCCCAGCCCGCGCGGTGGCCGTGCTGGGAGATCAGCCACGCGCCCTCGTCATCGATCGAAACGGTGACCGGCACGCGGCGCGGCTGACCCGATTTGGCGCCGATGGTCTCCAACTCGGCGATTATCGAGGAACGGATGCCGATTCGATCCAGCAGTCCGACAGCGGGGTTGACCAGATAGCGCCCGATGAGCCGTTCCCGACGGAACTTGCGCGCCGCTGCGGCTGTGCTGCGTTGAGTCATGGCTGTACTCCCTTCAGCGGAAGATGACGCAGGTCGTGGTGCCGTGTGCGACCAACTTGCCCTGGTCGTCCACGACGCGACCCTCGGCGGTCGCGGTAGTGCGGCCGACGTGGATGGTGGTCCCGGTCGCGATCAGGCGACGGCCGTCGGTGGGTACCGCGCGGATGTAGTTGATCTTCAGTTCCAGCGTGGTGTAGCCCACACCGGCGTCGAGCGTGGTGTGCACCGCGCAGCCCATTACCGAATCGAGCAGGGTGGCGCAGATGCCGCCGTGCGTGGTGCCGAGTGGGTTGGCGAAATCGGGCCGGGTCCGCAGCCCGAAGACCGCCTTCCCGAACTCTAGTTCCTCGACCTCCAGGCCGAGCAGATCGCCGATAAACGGTCGTCGCGAGTCGGTCGTCATCGCGGTGCGCAGTAGTTCGAGTCCCGACAGCTGCGACAGATCGGTCGGCGCGCTCATGACTTCGCCTCGCTGGCGCTCGGCTCCGTCATGACCGCGCAGGCGGCTGTGTTGATCTTCCGCTCGCTGCGCTCGCTCATGAATCCCGTCCTTTCGGTGAACCGATCGGTCCATATCTGCCATGATTGCAACATGGACCGATCGGTTCACGCAAGCATGGGCGAGGAGGATGGCGATGACCTTGGGTCCACGCGACCGGTTGATCGAGAGCGCCATCGAGCTGGTGCGCGAACAGGGCGTGCACGCCGCCGGGCTCGCCACTTTGCTCGAACGCGGTCGTGCCTCTCGAAACTCGCTCTACCAGCACTTTCCATCCGGTAAAAGCGAGTTGGTCGAGGTCGCGACCAAGACGGCGGGTGCACGTCTGGCCGCGGTGACCGACAAGATCACCGGCTCCGGAACAGCCGAACAATGGATCGCCGCGCTCGTCGGCTGGTGGCGGCGCGCTCTCGAAAAGTCCGCGTTCACCACGGGATGTCCGATTGTCGGCGCCGCTCTCGCCGAATCCGAACCGCGGGTGCAGGCCGCAGCGGGCACCGTCTTCACCGACTGGACCGACCAACTCGCGAATGGGCTGCGCGACAAGGGTTTATCTGCCGAGGAGGCGCGGTCGCTGGCCGGATTCGTCATCAGTGCCCTGGAGGGCGCGATCATCCAATCACGGGCGCTGAAATCGACCCGGCCACTCGACGATGTGCAATTGCACCTCACCGCCTTGTTGCGGTCCGCCGTACCCGGGGCTTGACGGGT
Source organism: Nocardia pseudovaccinii NBRC 100343 (assembly GCF_001613225.1). Lineage (GTDB taxonomy): Bacteria > Actinomycetota > Actinomycetes > Mycobacteriales > Mycobacteriaceae > Nocardia > Nocardia pseudovaccinii. The sequence goes on along the minus strand of NZ_BDBY01000003.1, from coordinate 4,663 downwards.
CTCGGGCCGTCGCCGACCCACGGATAAGATGGTTGGACCGCGACTGGCGCACTCGAGGTGGAAGCAACCACCGGGAAGCACCCTCGCCCCGCACCGCGCGCCTGGGTGCCGGGCTCATGGGCCTTGGGGTGCGCACTCCTGGGCACCCGGACCACGGAGGTTGCGATGCACACCGAGACACAGAACCCCCTGATCGGCGCGGCGCGGACGGCCAATAGACTCGGCCAGGTGACGCAGACGACCGCCTCTGTCAATACCCAATCCCTCGGTGAGCTCGATCCGGAGCTCGCTGCCGCGATGGCAGGCGAACTCGCCCGCGAACGCGACACCCTCGAGATGATCGCCTCGGAGAACTTCGTGCCGCGCGCGGTGCTGCAGGCGCAGGGCAGCGTGCTCACCAACAAGTACGCCGAGGGCTACCCGGGCCGTCGCTACTACGGTGGCTGCGAGCACGTCGATGTCGTCGAGACCCTCGCCCGCGATCGTGCCAAGGAACTCTTCGGCGCCGAATTCGCCAATGTGCAGCCGCATTCCGGCGCGCAGGCGAATGCCGCGGTGCTGATGGCGCTGATGGAGCCGGGTGACCGGCTGCTCGGCCTCGACCTCGCGCACGGCGGACACCTCACCCACGGCATGCGGCTGAACTTCTCCGGCAAGCTCTACGAGGTGCACTCCTACGGGGTCAGCAAGGAAGATCACCGCATCGATATGGAGGAGCTGCGCAAGACCGCGCTCAGCTCGCGTCCGAAGGTGATCGTCGCCGGTTGGTCGGCCTACCCGCGGCATCAGGACTTCGCGGCGTTCCGGGAGATCGCCGATGAGGTCGGCGCGAAGTTGTGGGTCGATATGGCGCACTTCGCCGGTCTGGTCGCCGCCGGTCTGCACCCCTCGCCGGTGCCCTACGCCGACGTGGTGTCCTCCACCGTGCACAAGACGCTGGGCGGTCCGCGCTCCGGTTTGATCCTGGCCAAGCAGGAGTACGCCAAGAAGCTCAACAGCTCGGTGTTCCCAGGGCAGCAGGGCGGCCCGCTCATGCACGTGATCGCCGCCAAGGCCGTCGCGTTCAAGATCGCGGCGGGCGCCGAATTCAAAGAGCGCCAAGAGCGCACCCTGTCCGGTGCGAAGATTCTGGCCGAGCGGCTCGGCGGTGCGGACGTCAAGGACAAGGGCATCAGCGTCCTCACCGGCGGCACCGACGTGCACCTGGTGCTCGTCGACCTGCGCAACTCCGAGATCGATGGTCAGCAGGGTGAGGATCTGCTGCACGAAATCGGAATCACGGTGAACCGCAACGCCGTTCCGTTCGACCCGCGCCCGCCGATGGTCACCTCCGGCCTGCGCATCGGCACCGCAGCCCTGGCCACCCGCGGCTTCGGCGATGCCGAATTCACCGAGGTCGCCGACATCATCGCCACCGCACTGGCCGGGGGCTCCGATGTCGACGCGCTGCGCGCTCGCGTCACCAAGCTGGCCCGGGACCTGCCGCTCTACAACGGCCTGGAGGACTGGCACCTGCTCGGCTGAGTCCCTCTTATTCGCCTGGGAATCCGGCTGTGCGCCAACGGTAGTCGTCGGTGCGCGTGGGTTCCCAGGCGAACTCGTCTGTAGCTGAGGTCGAAAGCCGCTCCGTCGCCGGACTTCTGGGCGGTTCCTGTCGCGCCCGCATCGAGATCGGCGCGGTGGCAGCTGGCCGTGTTCGTCGGTTGCCGGACCGTGCATCGGTCCGATGAGATGCGCACCCGCCCGGGCTGGTAGCGAGAAAGTCGGCGGGCGCAACAACCCGGGCGTGCAATGGTTCAGAGGGGCAGGGGGTGGCCGGGTTCGAGGATGCGGACGGTGGTGTCCGGGGCTAGGTCGGCGGTGGCATCGCGATAGAGGTCGGGGCGGTTGCGGGTGGATTTGGTCATCAGGCGGTCGCCGAGGGAACCGCTGGTGAAGGCGTAGTGGATGGGAACGGCGAGGCGTGGGTGTAGGGCGCGGGTGAGATCGGCGGCTTCGGCGGCGTCCATGACGACCTGATGGTTGAAGGCGGGACGGATGCGCAGGCCGTTGATGGGGAGTAGGGCCAGATCCAGATCTTCGAAGTGGTCGGCGATTTCGTCGAGCTCGGCGATGCGCAGGGTGTCCGCGCCGAAGAAGATGCTGTGGCCGTCGGCGCGCAGTACGAAGGTGACCTTGGGGATGCCGTGGCTGGCGGGCGTGGCGGTCACCTCGACCGGGCCGAGATGTGTTGTCTGCCATGGATCCAGCTCGACGACATTGTGAAATCCGGCTGCGCGCACCTGTTTCGCGAGGCCGCGAACGACGGCGAACGGCACATTCTTATCCGGGTAATTCCGCAGTGCCCCCAGGTCGCAGTGGTCGTAGTGGGCGTGGCTGATCACGATGCCCGCCAATTCCGGGAGATCGGCGGCGGTGGCAATGCTGCGCGGCTCGCCCTGGTAGTAGAAGCGGCGTTCGGACAGCCACGGATCGGTGAGAATCCTGGCACCGCCGAAGTCGAGCAGGACGCTGGCGCGGACGACGCGAGTCACGGTGACGGACATGGTCTTTCCTAACAAGACGAGTGTCTACTGATAGTTGTCAGTTGACACCTGTCTTGTTAACCTGTCAAGGTGACGGCGAACGCTAGGAATCGCAACCGCCGCGGCGAGGGCGGCCGCCTGCGTGCGGAACTCGTGGCGGCGGCGAGTCGCCTGCTGGAAACCTTGGACGGCCAGGAATCGCTATCGCTGCGTGCGGTCGCGCGGGCGGCAGGTATCGCGCCGCAGAGCGTGTACTTGCACTTCGCCGACCGGCAGGAGTTGCTCACCGCGGTATACGAGGTCCGCTTCGCCGAACTGCGCGCGGCCCTATCGGTCGCGTCGTCGGCGGACGGCACCACTCGCCTCACCGAAATATGCCGCGCCTATTGTGAATACGGCCTACGGAACCCTGGCCACTACCGCGTGCTGTTCGGCACGGCGGGCACCCCCGGTTGGGAACCGGCCGACGCCCGGATGCCCGGTCTACCGCTGTTCCGACTCCTCGCCGAGACGGCCGAATCCTGCGGCAGCGCCGACCCCACCGCCACCGCCACCTGCCTCTGGGCGGCCATGCACGGCCTGATCACCCTGCGCCAAGACCGCCCCAGCTTCCCCTGGCTGGACCTCGACATCCTCCTCGACACCCTCGTATCCGCCCACCTGGCCGCCGCCCGCAAGTAGCCCGGCAATCGTGCTGGCGCACATCCAGTGACCATGCCGTGTGACCTGTGCGAGGTAGCCACTGGATATACGGCACCTTCATGGCCTAGTGCTCATCGAGTTCGCCTCGGCCGCAGCATATTTCGGGTCGACCGGACGGCAGCCACGGCGGCGGGCTCGTGTCGTCGATCGGATCAGGTTCGACGACAACCGGATTCAGAGCTGAATACCCTTTCGGCGGCCCGCTCGGCGAGCTTCTCCGATCTCGTCGATGGCGGCCGCGACGTACGCGCAGTTGGCCGTCGTCGTCGCGGCGCCGCAGGTATTCGTGTCGCTGTCGGTGAGCAGATTGCCCTCGACATCGTAGAGCGGGTGGGACTGTGCCAGCCCCTCGGTCATCTCGGCGGCGGTGCCGACGGTTCCTACGAACGCGTCGCTGACCAGATCTTGCTCCGCCCGCGAGTCCTATGAATCGACGCGGGCTTTGGCTCGGACGATGGACTCGTCCAGGTAGCGGGTGATGTCGGCGCTGGTGGCGGGGCGGATCATGAGGGCGCGGTTGGCGGGGACTTCGCAGTAGCGACCGGCCTTGGTGTCGATCCAGCGGAGTTTTCCGGTGCGCAGGGGTTCGGCATTGCGGGGGCCGACCAGGACGGTGGCGGTGCCCCTGGTGTCGCAGGGTTGGCGCCAGAAGCGGCGGTAGCGGTCCTGGATGGCGCGGGAGGGGGAGTTGCCGAAGGGGTCGGGGCGGTCGTCGTCGAGATCGTCGAGGAGGTAGCTCTTTTCGGTCGCGGTGCCGGGTGGCGGATCGGGGAGCAGGCGGATCAGTTCGGTGGCGAGTTGGTCGACGCGGACGCGGCGCAGCCGTACCTTGCCGCCATCCGGAGCCGCGGCCTGCAGCGCGATGACGCCCGGTCCGGTGCGGGTGGCGCACCCGATGGCGCGCAGTTCGATCGCGCCGCGGGTGTTATCGATGCCGAACAGTTCGATGCGCCACTCGGGTTTTGCGAGTACCCCGATGGCACGCTGCAGCGGCGCATTGTCCGCACGGTCCAGCTCCGCGCGGAATTGCCGCTGGTAGGCCCGATATTCATGGAGTCCGGGAAAGCGGCTGGTGAAGCGGAACGGAAAGGGCATGCGATCCAGGCCGGTGCCGAACCAGGCCGCCGCGAATTGCTCGGCGGACAAGGTCCACTGCGTCATCATTGCGCCCCGAGTACGGGCGGCACGGTCTTCTCCACTTCGCCGATCAGCTCCTCGCCGTGCTCCTCGGTGCGCAGGTACTTCGCCGACTTGTGTTCACCGTCCTCGCCTCGTCGGGTCCGCGCGCCGGGCGGCAGCATCCCGGAGTATCCGGCGGTAGCTGTCGCACCCACCCGACTCGGCGTGCTGGTGCTCGGCTGAGCAGTCGTCGCTCCCGGTGTGGTGCCCGGCACCGACTTGCCAGGACTCGGAGTCTCGCCGGTGTTCGGCGCACC
>NZ_BDBY01000002.1 GCF_001613225.1 Nocardia pseudovaccinii NBRC 100343 | reverse complement strand
CCGTCCGGCGTGCCTGTATCTCCTGCTTTGCTGGAATCCCCACCCCGCCCGGTACCCTCCACCGGGCTCGTATCCCCGGCCTTCCCGGAATCCCCGCCCGGCAAAGCCCCCAGCACTCCCGAAAACCCCGACCCCCCAGAAATCGGATCGACCGGCGGCGGCAACGTGGGAATCGACGGCGCCGTACTCCCATAGGGCTGGATATAAAACGTGCTCATATCATCCCGGGCCTGTTCCTCCTGCGAATTCCGCAGCTCGGGCCCCCGCGCACTATCCGAACTATCCACCACCGGCGGCACCGCCACCTTGAACCGCCCCGCCGCGCTCACCGCCGCCGACAGCGGTGTCGACTGCTGATCCAGCGACTCGCCCAGCTCACCGACGCGGGCGGCATACTCCCGGATGCCGCGCACCGCCCGGTCCGCCGCCGCGCCCTCCCAATGCTGATCCACCGCTTGCTGAATCGCGGTTTCGAACTGCTGTCCGGCCTTGGTCACCGCTGCCGCGATGGCGGCCCAGGCATCGAACGCACCGTCCAATCCGTCCGGATTCATCTGGTCGGCAGCCTGTTTGATCTCCGCGTGCGAAAAGTTTTGCGCGTTCTCGGGATTGGTGATCGCGCGGCCGTCCATCTGTGCTGTCATGGCCGAGCCAGCCCCTTCCGTCAGTGCCGTCTGACCTTATAGACGCACTCGACCCCACCCCGGTTCCATCGAAACACAGCCGATCTCGCCGCGCCAGACCATCCGGTCCGCTGCAGGGTGCCGGGGCTACCGGTGTCAGTTCGCATTGGCGGCCGCGACCAGCGCCGGATAGTCCGGCAGCTCGATGGTCTTCACGTTCTCGGTCATTTTCACCATCTTGTCGAACATCCACGAGTGCAGGAACCAGTTGCGGAACTTGATGCCGAGCGCGGTCTTCGGCGCGAAGAAGCGGCCCGCGTTGCTGTAGTCCGCGAGTTTGCCCAGCGAGTGCATGAGCTCGTCGTAGCGCGCGAAGGCCATCCGGTAATCGCCGTCGGCGAGCGCGAGTTCACCGGCCATGATGTAGGCGCCCTGCACCGCGAGTCCGGTTCCGAAGCCGCCCAGGGTGTTTCCGTAGCCCGAATCGCCGACCAACGCGACCCGGCCCCGGCTGTAACTCTTCATCTTGCGCACCATGCTGATCGAGTCGAGGAAGAAGTCGTCGAACTCCGCCATTTCGGCGAGCATGCGCGGCGCCTCCCAGCCGACGTCGGCGAAGGTCTCCTCGATGATGTGTCGCTGCGCCTCGATGTCGTCACGGGCGTAGTCGAGTTGGGGCGAGGCGAAGATGTAGAGCTGCTGTGCCTTCGAGCCACCGGTGATGACGCATTTGCCCGGCTCGTTGTAGCCGTAGGCCGTCACCCGCTCGGGTGTGCCCTCGGACTTGGTCGCCCACGGGCTCGCGCCGGCGACGCAGTAGTAGTGGCCGAGGTGCTTGACGAATTCCTTTTCCGGTCCGAACGCCAGACGCCGTACCCGCGAATGGATGCCATCGGCGCCGAAGACCAGATCGAAGCTACGCGGCGCGCCCCTCTCGAATTCGACCCACACACCGTCGTCGGTCTCGGTCAGCGCGCTGATCGAGTCGCCGAATACGTATTCGCAGTCCTGGTAGGTCTTTTCGTACATGATCCGCGCCAGATCCCCGCGCAGGATCTCCACGTCGCCGCCGGTGAAATCGCCGGAGATGACCGCCTGCTGCTCGCCCTTGCCGTCGACGATCGCGATATCGGTGGTGCCGGTGCGGTGCGCGTAGATCTCGTCCAGGATGCCCATCCGCTCGAGCACCTTGTGGTGCGTTTCGCCGGTGAAGTCCACGGCCTGGCCGCCCGGTCGCAACTGCGGTGCCCGCTCGACCACCGTGACGGCGAAGCCATAGCGGCCCAGCCAGTAGGCGAGTGCGGGGCCGGCGATGCTCGCACCGGAGATGAGAACGGTCTTGTTGCGCATGATGTCTCCCGAGGTCAGTATCTGCGTCCAATGGAATCTGTATCCGTTGGACACGAATTAGAGTATGGTGGACGCAGTTACTTGTCAACACGCAATGCGTAAGGATGTGGAAATGCCTGCACCGACCACCGTCGAACTGCTCTGGGGCACCCAGCAGCGGCCCAAGCGCGGACCCAAGCCCGCGCTGTCACTGGAGGGGATCGTCGCGGAGGCCATCGCCCTCGCCGATGCCGAAGGACTGGCGAACCTGTCCATGCAGCGCCTGGCCGAACGCCTCGGCTTCACCAAGATGTCGCTGTACCGGTATGTGCCGGGCAAGGAACAGCTGACCGCGCTGATGGTGGATGCCGCGATGGGTGATCCGCCGGATGTCATTGCGGCGCACGAGAATTCGAATGAGGAACCGTGGCGAGCCGGACTGCGCCGCTGGGCCGAGACGATCTTCGAGCGCTACAGCGCACACCCCTGGTCGATCAGCCTGACCATCGGCGCGCGTGCGGTCGGCCCCAATGAAATGGGCTGGATGAACGCCGCGCTGACCGCTCTCGACGGCACCGGGTTGACCGGGCCGGAGCGGCTGGACACCATCGTGCTGCTCAACGGGCACATCCGCAGCCTCGTGCAGCAGGTGACGACCGGGGACCGGCAGGAAACCGCGCAGCAGATCGCGGGCCAGTTCGCCGAGATGATGGCCGCCGCGGGCGACCGGTTTCCCCTGGTCTCCGCCGCCTTCGCGGAAGAGGCGGCCGCGACTGGCGCACCGCCCGCGAACGAGGGCCCGGGCGATGCGCTGAGCTTCGGCATCGACCGAATTCTCGATGGTCTGGGTGTCCTCATCGCCGACCGCCGCCGACCCTAGCGGCCCAATCGGGCGCAGCCGGACAAAGTCCGTCATTAGTCTCTTGCGCTTGGACGAGCGAATGCGAGGCCACCGCTTAGGCTCAGTGCATGACCGACGAACTGGAACTGAAGCAGGACGCGATCACCACGGTGCGGGAATTCTTCGCCGCACTCGAGATCGGCGCGGTGGAGGAGGCACTGGAGCTCCTGCACCCCGATGTCGTCTGGAAGAACACCTCACTGCCGACGGTCGGCGGCGGCCTCACGCGCAAGATCCTGCGCGGGCTGAACCGCGACACCATCGGCTTCGCCGCCGAAATGCATCACATCGCCGCCGACGGCGACTTCGTGCTGACCGACCGCACCGATACCCTGCGCGTCGGCCCGCTGCGGATCGGGTTCTGGGTCTGCGGCACTTTCGAACTGCGCGACGGCCGAATCATCCTGTGGGACGACCACTTCAGCTGGGAGAACTTCCTGCGCGGCACCGCCGTCGGACTCGTCCGCGCCGCATTGCCCCAGCGCTGAGGTCAGGTGTGCTTGGCGAGGTACTCGAGGTAGTAGGGCCGTAGGACCTCGGCGATCTTGCCGTCGCCCGCGTGGATGTAGTCGTCGATCATCGGCAGCACGTACTTGATATCGGCCTCGCTCTCGCCGAGATTGCCCGCGGCGGCCTCGGCGGCCGGAATCGACTTCAGTAGCCGCCACAGATATTTGATGTCGCCGCGCCGCGCCGCGAGCCGGACCGCACGGTCGTGCAGCTCCTTGGACGACAGCTTCTCCAACTCCTCGTTACCGGCCATACCTGCGACTCTATCCCCTGCACCAATGCGGGGTTAACGACAAATTCACGGACACGCCTACCTGTGCCCGAGCGGAGACCGGGCAGTCGGCGGTAGCGTCGTTGGTGCGGGCCGCGTCGGTGTGGCTCGTACGGGAGGTCCTGAACCGTGACTGAGCTACTCAGTACGAGAGGGCCGGCACCCGGCCCTCTGGGCATCTGACGCAAGTCGGATCCCATCGGGACGGACCGGTCCAGCGAGATCGTTCGTGCGGGTGCCGCGCGAACACAAAGGAGCCCACCGTGACTGCTGCACGCTCCGTTCCCGCTCCCTCGGCGCACTCCAGCTCCGCGAAAGGCGAAGCCGCCGCGAAGGGGGCCCGCCCCTCGCATTCCCAGAATTCCGGTGCGAAATCCTTCGTCATCGACACCTCGGTTCTATTGTCGGATCCCTGGGCTTTCACCAGGTTCGGCGAAAACGATGTCGTATTACCGCTGGTCGTGATCAGCGAACTCGAAGGTAAGCGCCACCATCACGAACTGGGCTGGTTCGCGCGGGAAGCCCTGCGCAACCTCGACGATCTCCGTCTGCAACACGGCAGGCTGGATCAGCAGGTGCCGATCGGCACCGAGGGTGGAACGCTGCAGGTGGAACTCAACCACACCGACCCCGCGGTACTCCCGGTCGGATTCCGCACCGACACCAATGACTCCCGCATCCTGGCCTGTGCGCTCAATCTGGCGGCCGAGGGCCGCCGGGTCGTGCTGGTGTCCAAGGACATTCCCTTGCGCGTCAAGGCGAGTGCGGTGGGTTTGCACGCCGACGAATACCACGCCCAGGACGTGGTGACCTCCGGCTGGGCCGGAATGGTGGAGATCGATGTCTCCAAAACGCAGATCGATCAGCTCTACACCGAGGCCGTGATCGATCTGGACGAGGCGCGGGAACTGCCGTGCCACACCGGAATCCGGTTGCTCGGGGCAAGCTCCAGCGCCCTGGGCCGGGTCACGCCGGACAAGCGGGTGCAGTTGGTGCGTGAACGCGAGGCGTTCGGACTGCACGGCCGCTCGGCCGAACAGCGCATCGCACTGGATCTGCTGTTGGACGAGAGCGTCGGCATCGTCTCGCTCGGCGGCCGTGCCGGTACCGGCAAGTCGGCGCTCGCCCTGACGGCCGGTTTGGAGGCGGTGCTCGAGCGTCGCACACAACGCAAGGTGGTGGTGTTCCGTCCGCTGTACGCGGTCGGTGGGCAGGATCTCGGCTATCTGCCGGGATCGGAGAGCGAGAAGATGGGCCCGTGGGCGCAGGCGGTCTTCGACACGCTCGACGGGTTGGCCAGTCGCGAGGTGATGGAGGAGGTACTCAGCCGCGACATGTTGGAAGTCTTGCCGCTCACCCACATTCGCGGTCGCTCGCTGCACGATTCGTTCGTGATCGTGGACGAGGCGCAGTCCCTGGAGCGCAATGTGCTGCTGACGGTGCTCAGCCGACTGGGCACCGGATCGCGCGTCGTGCTCACCCACGATGTGGCCCAGCGCGACAACCTACGGGTCGGTCGGCACGACGGTGTCGCCGCGGTGATCGAAAAGCTCAAGGGCCATCCGCTTTTCGCGCACATCACGCTGACCCGTAGCGAACGGTCGCCGATCGCGGCGCTGGTGACCGAGATGTTGGAGGAGTACGGCCCGAGTGCATAGCGGGTAGCAGCAACTACCCAGGGTGTGTTTCCCATCACAATCGAGCGGGTAGTATCCGCGTGATACCTGTTCAACGACGGCCCGGCGAGTCTTACATCGATTCGCCGGGCCGTTGCCGAGCATCGGCCCAGGCTACGCGCGACGAGAGGGATGGAAATGCACCACTTCGCTCGACGAACGGCTGGATTCACCGCGGTCACCGCGGCCGCGGCACTGCTGCTGGCCACCGGCTGCGGCAATGACGACAACAAGGACAAGAACACCGCCGCGTCCATGACGACCACCTCGGCGGCCGCCCACGGCGAGGAGCACATGTCCGGCGCGGCGGAGGAGACCAAGATCGCCACCCAGGGCGGCGACATCACCGTCTCCGGCATCATCTTCGACAAGTACGTGCAGTCCGGCGGCCCGACCGGTCCGCTCGGCGCTCCGCTGAAGTCGCAAGAGGACGCCCCCAACGACGGCAAATGGCAGGACTTCACCGGCGGCGCGATCGTCTGGAGCAAGGACGGCGGCGCGCATATCGTCTGGGGCGAAATCCGCAAGGCGTGGGAGGACAACGACGGCCCCGACGGCAAGATCGGGTACCCGACCAGCGACGAGAAGGACATCCCCGGCGGCAAGCAGAGCGATTTCGTCGGCGGCACCATCACCTGGGTGGACGGCAATACGACTGTCACACCGAAGTCCTGATCCGCCCGGCGTCCGGGCGCTCACGTGCCATTATTGGTGAGTGCCTCGCGGTTCGCTCGAAAGAGCTGGTGCTTGTACGCTCGGACGCCGGTACCGATTCCTATTCGTAGATCCCCGCATCGCGGGGCCCAGCCGCTAGGTTGTGCTAGTGCAAACTCTCTTGACCGATCGCGAACTGCTCGCGTCCCTCGCCGATGAGGTGGAGCTGAATCTGCGCCGCCACATCGCCGCCGCCGACGGCTGGCAGCCGCACGACTATGTGCCGTGGGACGACGGCCGCAACTTCCGCTTCCTCGGCGGAATCGATTGGGAGCCGGAGCAATCCGAGTTGAGCGAGACCGCCAAGCTGGCGCTGACGGTCAGCGTGCTCGTCGCGGACAACCTGCCCTCGTACCACCGTGAGGTCGGTAAGTACCTGCGCACCGGATCGTGGTGGCGCTGGGTCGGACGGTGGACGGCCGAGGAGAACCGGCACGAGATCATGATCCGCAACTACCTCATGGTCACCCGTTCGGTCGACCCGGTGCAGTTGGAGCGGTTGCGGATGGACCATATGACCAAGGGTTTCCGGCGTCCCGCACTGCACCTGCTCGACGTGCTCGCCACCTGCGCGTTCGAGGAGGCGGCCGCCGCCATCCGGCATCGCAACACCGCCGCGCTCGGGGAGAACAAGATGGTCACCGCCATCGCCGAGCGCATCGCGATCGACGATGAACTGCAGTCGATCTTCTTCGCGGACCTGATCACCGCGGCGTTCGGTGTCGCACCGGATCAGACGATGCGCGCCATCGCCGACAGCGTCGCGCGGTTCGAGGTGCCGTCGGTGGCGTTGCCCGACGGGCGCAGCAGCGATGATGTGCTCGCCGAGGCGGGCATCTACGACCGCTCCAAGGAGAACGAATTGGTTTTCGGTCCGTTGCTGGAGCAGTGGGAGTTCTTCACCCGCACCGGTCTCGGTGCGGACGGTGAGAAGGCGCGCGCGGAGCTCGCGGGCCTGCGGGTCGGTTCGCCTGCCTGAGTCTCGAGTCCGGTCGGCGCACGATTTGTGCGCCGACCGGTTTTTCTACTTTTCGTCCTCGACCCTGGCCATCGACAGCACATCCAAGCGGCGATCGAGTTCTTCCAGGGTGAGCTTCTCGTCGAGCAGACCCCGATCGATCACGGTCTGACGGATGGTCTTCTTTTCCTTCAGCGCCTCTTTCGCGACCGCGGCCGCCTCTTCGTAGCCGATGGCGGAATTCAGCGGCGTCACAATCGACGGTGACGATTCCGCGAGGGTGCGCAGATGATCCTCGTTGGCGACCAGACCGCGAATGCACTTATCGGCGAACAGCCGGGACACATTGGCGAGCAGCCGAATCGACTCGAGCAGATTACGCGCCATCACCGGGATGTAGACGTTCAACTCGAACGCGCCGCTCGCACCGGAGAACGCGACCGCCGCGTCGTTGCCGATCACCTGCGCGGCGACCTGCGTAACCGCCTCGGGCAGTACCGGATTCACCTTGCCGGGCATGATCGAACTGCCGGGCTGCAGATCCGGCAGCCGGAGTTCGCCGAGACCGGTCAGCGGGCCCGAACCCATCCAGCGAATGTCGTTGGCGATCTTGGTGAGGCTCACGGCGACCGTGCGCACTGCGCCGGACGCCTCCACCAGACCGTCGCGGGCGGCCTGCGCCTCGAAGTGATCCTGTGCTTCCGACAGTGCGTCGAGATCGGTCGACAGCACCAGTTCGGCGACGACTTTCGCGCCGAAACCCGCGGGCGCGTTGAGTCCCGTGCCTACCGCGGTACCACCGATGGGCAGCTCACCGAGCCGGGGCAGCACCGCCATGATGCGTTCCATACCCGCCGCGATCTGGCGGGTATAGCCGCCGAATTCCTGGCCGAGGGTCACCGGCACGGCGTCCATGAGGTGGGTGCGCCCGGACTTGACCACGGTGCGCCATTCGGCCGACTTGTCCAGCAGCGCCAGCCGCAGATGCTCCAGCGCCGGGATCAGGTCCTTGATCGCGGCCTCGGTGGCGGCGAGGTGGGTCGCGGTGGGGAAGGTGTCGTTCGAGGACTGCGACATGTTGACGTCGTCGTTCGGGTGCACGGTCACGCCGTTGCCCTTCGCGATCGAGGCGATCACCTCGTTGGCGTTCATATTCGAGCTGGTGCCCGAGCCGGTCTGGAAGACATCGATCGGGAACTGCTCGTCGTGCAGACCCTCGGCGATCTCGTTCGCGGCGGCGATAATGGCATCCGCCTTGACCGGATCGAGCAGCCCGAGATCCTTGTTCACCTTGGCGCACGCGGCCTTGAGCAGGCCGAGCGCCCGGATCTGCGCCCGCTCCAACCCGCGCCCGCTGATCGGAAAGTTCTCCACGGCCCGCTGCGTCTGCGCCCGCCACAACGCATCCACGGGGACCCGAACTTCCCCCATCGTGTCGTGCTCGATCCGGAACTGCGTCTCCTCGGTCGTCATAATCCCGACCCTATGCCGCATACGCCCCCCGTGTGGCCGCCACGCCTGAGGCAATCCACACACCCACCCCGGCCGATCAAGATCAGGTGGCATCTATGGCGGCATCGCACGAGTAGCCCCCGCCACCAGTTCCACCTGATCTTGATCGGGGGTTGTTTGTTACGGGCGTTCGTAGAATGCGTCGATGCGGCCGTGGGCGAGTGCTTGGGCGGCGGAGAAGACGTGGCGCGGTTTCGCTTTCGCGGCGGGCTTGCCGCCGATGGTGGTGATCGGCTCGGTCAGGGCGAAGAGCTGGAAGGCGTAGCGGTGCGGTCCGTGGCCTTTGATCGGGGCCGGACCTTGGTAGCCGCGGCCGAAGCCGGAGCGCAGGATGCTGACGCCGGGCGCGGGAGCGTCGGCACGCAGTCCGTCTCGGGGCAGTTCGGCGAGGGTCGGTTCCAGCAGGGCCACGCAATGCACGAATGGCAATCCTGTTGGTGCGTCCGGGTCTTCGACGACCAGTAGGAGTTGCGCCGTACCGTCGGGCGCGGTCCACGCCAGCGCGGGGGATGCGTCTCGGCCACCGATCCGCTTGGACGCGTGCACCTTTGGCAGTGACGACTCGTGGGTGAAATCCGGGCTGGTGACTTCGAAGGTCGCTTCGGCGGCGAGGTTCGGCAGATGCCAGGCGAGGCCCTGCGCTCCGGCACGGCGGTTCTTCAACAGCTTCCCGATAATTGACACCGGATCTCCTTGGTCTGCTGGGGATTCCGGAGCTTACCGTCGTGGAAAGAGCACCGCACATGACGAAAAATCGAGCCCGATCCGAAGCGGACCGGGCTCGACTCGTTCGAGAAGATCAGGGCATCGGCGGCACCGCATCCTCGTCGCCGACGAAATCGACCGAGGAGTATTCGCGGAGCTTGGTGAGGCGATGGTAGGCGTCGATCATGCGGACGGTGCCGGACTTGGAGCGCATGACGATGGACTCGGTGGAGGCGCCGCCGGGGTAGTAGCGGACGCCGCGTAATAGGTCGCCATCGGTGACGCCGGTGGCGCAGAAGAAGACATTGTCGCCCGCGACCAGGTCGTTGGTGGTGAGGATGCGGCTGAGGTCGTGGCCCGCGTCGATGGCCTTCTGGCGTTCCGCGTCGTCCTTGGGGGCGAGCATGCCCTGGAGTTCGCCGCCCATACAGCGCATGGCGGCGGCGGCGATGATGCCTTCGGGGGTGCCGCCGATGCCGACCAGGATGTCGGTTCCGGAGTCGGGGCGCGCGCAGGCGATGGCGCCCGCGACGTCACCGTCGGAGATCAGGCGGATGCGCGCGCCCGCGTCGCGGACCTCCTGGATCAGGTCCGCGTGGCGCGGCCGGTCCAGGATGCAGACGGTGAGATCGGACTTCGACAGGCCCTTGGCCTTGGCCACCCGGCTGATGTTCTCGCCGATCGGGGCGGAGATATCGATCACGCCCGCGGCGTCGGGGCCGACCGCGATCTTGTGCATGTAGAACACCGCGGAAGGGTCGAACATCGCGCCGCGCTCGGCGACCGCGAGCACCGCGATGGCGCCGGGGGAGCCCTTCGACATCAGCGTGGTGCCGTCGATCGGATCGACCGCGAAGTCGACCTCGGGACCGGTACCGTCGCCGACCAGCTCACCGTTGTAGAGCATGGGCGCTTCGTCCTTCTCGCCCTCACCGATGACCACGATCCCGCGCATGGAAACGGAGCTGACCAGCTGCCGCATGGCGTCGACGGCCGCACCGTCGCCACCTTCCTTGTCGCCGCGGCCGACCCAGCGGCCCGCGGCCATCGCACCGGCCTCGGTGACCCGGACCAGTTCGAGCGCGAGGTTGCGGTCCGGCGCCTCGCGGCGGCTGGGTGCGGGCGAAGATGCCGTCATTACGGTGTGCCTCCTACGGTCGTTGCTACCGCTGATTCTCTCAGAAGCGTGACCGTTCTCGATCAGGTACCGCCCGTAGCGATTGCTCGCAGGTCGCTCGAAAAGGTCAGCTCCAGATCTCCGGCTACCTGTGCGGGAGTGTGCGGCAACCGGCGTGGATACTGGGAGCGTGTCCTACCAAAAACCACGAATCCTCAACGACTACCGGGATCTGTTCTGGTCACTGATCCCGTTGGTGCTGATCGCCGTGGTCTTCGCCGGGCTCGCCAGCCAGTGCAGCTTCGCGGGGAAAGGACCGACACAGGGGCAGATTCCGCACTTCGACGTGACGGCGGCACTCGCCAACGACGCGAAGACCATGCCCTTCCCGATCCGCAATCCGAGCCTGCCCGAACACTGGACTCCGAACTCCGGTAGCCGCGACACGATTACCACCACCGGCGGCGGGCCGGTCAGCACTGTTGGTTTCATCACACCGCAGGGCACGTACATGCGGATGAGCCAGAGCAGCGCGACCGAGGAGGCGCTGTCGCGCTTCGTGCTCGGCTCCCGCTACGGCACCGGCACCGAGCAGGTCGGCGACCGGAAGTGGGTCGTCTACGCCGAACAGGGCTCCGAGACGGCGTGGATCGCCGACTTCGGCCAGTCCCGAGTACTCATCACCGGCGCAGGCAACCATGCTGCGTTCACCACGTTGGCGGCGGCCATCGGCGCAGCTCAGCCCTTGCAGCGCTAGCGACCGAGCAGCGACTACGGACACCGCGCACCCTTTCGCTCCGCGCGCGAATTCACTGGTCCTCGAGAGCATGTGCGGCGTGCGATGCGCGGGGCCAGCCTGATCGAGGCGGCCGGTCAGCGGTGGCTGACCACGTTGACGATCGTGCCGCTGGGATCGCGAACGAAGAACCGGCGCACGCCCCACTGCTCATCGCGGAGCGGATAGACGATGTCCGCATTCACCGCGACCAACTCCGCGTGCACGGCGTCCACATCCTCGACCTCGACGCTGATATCCGGCTGCGGCCGCTCGGCTTCCGGGCCGACCAGCAGGACCTGCGCGGTCGGGTTCGTAGGGGATGCCATCGTCACCACCCAGCCGAGGTCCATGGCCTCTTCGAAGCCGAGCCGCCGGTAGAACTCGCGGCTGGCCGCCATGTCCTCGGTGCGGATATCAGGGGTGGCGCGGCGGATGGTCATTCGCCGGTTTCGAGGTCGGTGCGGGAGAGGGCGTTTTCGACCCGCTGACGAGCGCCCGCCAGATGTTCCTCGCAGCGGGTGGCCAGCGCCTCCCCGCGCTCCCACAGTGCGAGGGATTCGTCCAAGTCGAGGCCGCCCTGTTCGAGCATCTTGACGACGTTGACCAGTTCGTCGCGGGCGCGTTCGTAGCCGAAGGTGGAGATCTCGGCCAGCTCGTCGTCCTTGCCGGGGTCGGCCAAGGTCAGTTCCTTCCTTTGTCGGTCTTGCCCAATGCTCGGGTGCCCAGTGCGGCGGCGGAGATCGCACCGTCGGCGACCCGGATCCGCAGCTGACTACCCGCGGGCGCGTCCTCGATCGAGCGGACCACATGCCGCTCCTTACCGCTGACGCGCTGCACGACAGCGTAGCCACGGGCCAGCGTCGCGGCCGGTCCCACCGCGGTGAGTTTTTCCCGCAGGTGCCGGGTTGCGGTGGTTTCGGTGCTGATCAGATGGTCGGCGGTGCGGCGGGCGGCGGTGCGCAGGCGTTCGATCTCGTCATAGCGGCGATCGAGTTCGCGCAGCGGATCCGCCAGCACCGGCCGGGAACGCAACTGGGCCAATGCCCGGGTTTCGCGGTCGACCCAGCCGCGCAGCGCGGCGGCGGCGCGGGCGCGCATATCGCGGACCCCGGCCAGTTCGGCGGCCGCGTCGGGCACGATGCGCTTGGCGGCATCGGTGGGGGTGGCGGCGCGCAGGTCGGCGACCAGATCGCACAGTGGGTTATCGGGTTCGTGGCCGATCGCACTGACGATCGGCGTAGTCGCCGCGACGATCGCGCGGCACAGCGTCTCATCGGAGAAGGGCAGCAGATCCTCGACGCTGCCGCCGCCGCGGGCCAGCACGATGACCTCGACGGCCGGATCGCGATCGAGTCCGGCCAGCGCCTGCACCATCTGCGGCACCGCGGTCGGGCCCTGCACCGCGGTATTGCGTATCTCGAAACGCACTGCGGGCCAACGATTTCGGGCCACCGTCAGCACATCGCGCTCGGCGGCGCTGGCTCGGCCGGTGATCAGGCCGATTGTCTTGGGCAGGAACGGGATCGGCCGTTTCAGCCGGGGATCGAACAGTCCCTCCGCGGCGAGCAGCGCCTTCAGTCGTTCGATGCGGGCCAGCAGTTCACCGATGCCGACTGGGCGAATCTCCATGGCGCGCAACGAAATCGTGCCGCGACCGGTGAAATACGCGAGTTTGCCGTACACCACCACCCGGCTGCCCTCTTGCAGCGGGACGGCGGAGCGGCGGATGAGATCCGGATGACAGGTCACCGACAGCGACATATCGGCGGCGGTATCACGCAACACCAGGAATGCGGTGCTGGTGCCGGGACGCAGATTGATCTGGGTGATCTGGCCCTCCACCCAGATGCTGCCCAGCCGATCGATCCACTGCGCGACCTTGATGGCCACCGAGCGCACCGGCCATGGCTGTTCGGCGGAGTTGGCGGGAGCAGCTCGGTCGGGTTGGCCGCCGGATTCCCGGCCAACCGTCGACGATGACGCGGCGGGTTCGGGCCCACCCGTCTCCCGGCCACCACCCCCCATCGAATCGCTCCGCGATGCTGGACTCATTGAGCCCGCACGGTGGCGATCCGGTTCGTCAGCATGGTCACGAACGGCGCCCTGGCACGCGTCTGCTGTTCGTACTCGAGCAGGGCGTTCAGATCCTCGACGGTCAGCATGCGCAGGCGGGCGCGCAACTGGGCCAGGGTCATATTGGCGTAGTCGTAGCGGGTGGCCACCTCGGGCTCGACGACCTCTGGCTCGGGCTCGGGCTGGGGTTCGGGGACCGCGGAAACCTCGGTCTCCGGGACGGCGATGGTCTGTACCGGGGCAGCGTGACCATTGGTCTCACCTGCGCGGGCGGCATCGGCGGCGAAGTCGGCCGGTTCGTCGTCGTACAGGTCGAAACTGCTGGTGCGGCCGGGAGCGGTGAACTCCGGCTCGGTGTCCTCGTCGAAGGTGGCCCAGTCGGGCTGTTCGACGGGGGCGTTCGTGAGACGGTCGAATACGCCGTCGCCCTTGAGGGCGAGGCTGGTCACGAACTGCTGGACGTGCATGGTGGTCTGCAACATCTGGCTGATCGCGGTGATCGGGAAATTCATTGCGGCAGTTGGTAGCCGACGGGTTTCTTCGATGGCGTATACGGCCGCGCCGGCGGCGACCCGGGCCAGGAACGGTGGTCGAAACATGCTCCTAGCCTGCCCGATACGGGATGTTATGCAAAGCACTGGTGTCACAGACACGGAATCTACTTTGGCGCGCGGGGGCCCGACGTGGTTACGCAGGCTGCCTCCTCCGGGCCTGACCACGCGCGCCAGGGGTTCTGCATCATTCGGCGCATTTTCGCCCGGTGCGAGTGTGTCGAGAACGACGCGACCGGGCGTCCACTACTCATCGGCCGCACGTAAGCTGAGGGGCATGTCTTCGGCCATCCCTTTGAACGTCGGAATCGCCAGCACGGCCGGTTCCGGATCCGCCGATGCCGACGGTGGTAAGCGT
>NZ_BDBY01000001.1 GCF_001613225.1 Nocardia pseudovaccinii NBRC 100343 | reverse complement strand
CGGCGCGCAATCTGCGCACGATCGACGCCACCTGCCCGCTGGTGACCAAGGTGCATCAGGAGGCCAAGCGCTTCGCCCGCGACGACTACGACATTCTGCTGATCGGTCACGAGGGGCACGAGGAGGTCGAGGGCACCGCGGGCGAGGCCCCTGAGCATGTGCAGCTCGTCGACGGTCCGGATGCGGTCGACCGGGTCACCGTGCGCGACGAGTCCAAGGTGATCTGGCTCTCCCAGACCACGCTCAGCGTCGACGAGACCATGGAGACGGTGCAGCGGCTGCGCCAGCGGTTCCCCGGACTGCAGGATCCGCCGAGCGATGACATCTGCTACGCCACCCAGAACCGTCAGGTGGCGGTGAAGGCGATGGCGCCGGAATGCGATCTGGTGATCGTGGTCGGCTCGCGCAATTCGTCGAATTCGGTGCGCTTGGTCGAGGTCGCGCTCGGCGCGGGCGCGAAGGCCTCCTACCTGGTGGACTACGCCCGCGAGGTCGACCCGGCGTGGCTGGCAGGTGCGCGCACGGTCGGCATCACCTCGGGTGCGTCCGTGCCCGACATCCTGGTGCGCGGCGTGCTGGATATGTTGGCGGAGCACGGTTTCGGTGACGTGCACCCGGTAACCACGGCCAACGAGACATTGGTATTCGCACTGCCGAGAGAATTGCGGACGTCGCGTCGTTGACCTGCGCCCGTCGAGTTTGCCGAGGGTAGTCGAATGGTAGCGGTGGGTAAGGTTTGGAGCCGCCATTCGACTGCGCTCGACGGCTAGAGGCTTTCTGGTCGACGGCGCTCGGTGCGGCTCGAATCACGTTCGCGGTAGCGGACATTGGGCTGCGGGTGTGGCGGCGGGGCTTCACCGCGCCGTCTGGTCGCTGCCGTCCGGCTCGAATCTGCATCGGCCCGAGGGGCTGCCGCAGCGGGTCGCACGGCTCGGGTCGGTTCGCCCTCGCTTCGGGCCGCTGCCGCAGGGGGTCGCGCGGCCCGGGTCGGTTCGCCCTCGTTGC